>NZ_KB892173.1:0-146633 GCF_000373685.1 Streptomyces sp. PsTaAH-124
GGTTGATAGGCCGGATCTGGAAGCACGGTAACGTGTGGAGGTGACCGGTACTAATAGGCCGAGGGCTTGTCCTCAGTTGCTCGCGTCCACTGTGTTGGTTCTGAAACCACGAACAACCCCATGTGCCACACATGGTGCGGTTGATTGTTTCATAGTGTTTCGGTGGTCATAGCGTGAGGGAAACGCCCGGTTACATTCCGAACCCGGAAGCTAAGCCTTACAGCGCCGATGGTACTGCAGGGGGGACCCTGTGGGAGAGTAGGACACCGCCGAACAAATTTTAGGGAAAACCCCGCACCTCACGGTGCGGGGTTTTTCTGCGTCTAGGCTCTTTTCTATGCGCTATGACCTCGTCATCTTCGACAACGACGGTGTGCTCGTCGACAGCGAGCCCCTCTCGAACCGCCTGCTCGCCGGTTACCTCACCGAGCTGGGTCACCCGACCTCGTACGAGGACTCGCTCCGCGACTACATGGGCGCGGCGATGCACCGGGTGCACGACCTGGTGCTGGAGCGCACCGGGAAGCGGCTGCCGGACGACTTCGACGACGTCTTCCACGCCCGGGTCTTCGCCGCCTTCGAGCGGGAGCTGAAGCCCGTGCCCGGCGCCGTCGGCGTACTGGAGAAGCTGGCGGCGGACGGGACGCCGTACTGCGTGGCCTCTTCGGGGAGCCATGAGCGCATACGGGTGGGGCACCGCGCCACGGGGCTCGACCGGTGGTTCGAGGAGGGCCGGGTCTTCAGCGCGCAGGACGTCGGCCGGGGCAAGCCGGCGCCGGACCTCTTCCTGTACGCGGCCGAGCGGATGGGGGTGGCGCCCGGCCGGTGCGTGGTCGTCGAGGACTCCCCGCTGGGCGTGCGGGCGGCCGTGGCGGCCGGGATGGACGTGTATGGGTTCACGGCGATGACCCCGGCCGACCGGCTCGCCGGGGCCGCCCAACTCTTCTCCTCCATGGCCGACTTGCCTGACCTGCTGGTTCGCCCGGAGGCATGACCCGGGCCACCGGCGCGGTGCTGACATTTGTCATGCGGAGCTCCGGACGATCGGTTCTGCCGCCGGACCCCCTGCGCGGGCGAAGCTGAGGGCATGACGAAGACCACGGGGAACCACAGCCGGAGCACCGCCCACGACGACGCCGTCCGGAACCCGAGCGTGCTGGACAACTTCCGGCCGCTCATCCTGGACATCGCGGTGCCGCTCGGCTCGTACTACGTGTTCAAGGAAGCCTTCGGGACGAGCACCTTCGCGGCGCTGGCCTGGAGCAGCGCGGTCCCGGCGGCGCGGACGGTGTGGAGCCTGGTGAAGGAGCGGCGGGCCAACGCCCTGGCGGCGCTGATCCTCTTCGTGAACGTCGTCTCGCTGCTGCTGAGCTTCGTCTCCGGGGACCCGCGGCTGATGCTGGCCAAGGACAGCGGGGTCAGCAGCACGGTCGCGATCGGCATCCTGGTCTCGGTGTTCCTCGGCCGGCCGATGATGACGGCGGGGCTGAAGCCCTTCATGGTGAAGGGGGACGCCGCCAAGGAGGCCGCGTGGGAGCGGCTGGTGTCCGGTGCGGCGGCCGGCTCGGCGGTCTTCCGGCGCA
This sequence comes from Streptomyces sp. PsTaAH-124, assembly GCF_000373685.1. NCBI lineage: Bacteria > Bacillati > Actinomycetota > Actinomycetes > Kitasatosporales > Streptomycetaceae > Streptomyces > Streptomyces sp. PsTaAH-124. Next base: position 1,584 of record NZ_KB892173.1, read on the forward strand.
AGGAGCGGCTGTTCTCGGTCGTCTGGGGCGTGGCGCTGCTGGCCGAGTGCGTGGCGCGGGTCGTGGGCGCGTACACGGTGCCCGTGGACACGATGGTCTGGCTCGGCACGGTCTTCATGGTCGGCGCGCTGGGGGCCGCCTTCCTGGTCGGGGGCGGGCTGGCCGCCGGGCCGATGGAGGAGCTGGTGGCCGCCGAGGCCGAGACCGCCGGGGCCGAGGCCGAGACAGAGACCGCTGGGGCGGAGACCGTCGAGGCCGGGGCCGTCGTGGCAGCCCGCGCCGCCGCTCCGGGGACCGCCGTCACCGCCTGAGCGGGCCGGTCCCGCCGAAGCTGAAGAAAATTCATCTTTGACTGGATCTACCCACAGGTAGCCACGGGCCCTACGCTCGCCGCCATGACAGATGTGCTGCGGCGCGGCAGGGCCTCGCTGGCGTTCAGCTTCTTCGCCCAGGGTGCCGCCTTCGCCCTCCTCGTGACGCGCATTCCGGCCATCCAGGACCGCTACGGCGTCTCGGACGGCCTGCTGCCGGTCTTCCTGGCGGCCGTGCCCATCCTCGCGGGGGTCGGCAGCGTCACCACCGAGCACCTGGTCAAGCGGTTCCGGCCCAGCCGTCTGCTGCGCTGGTCGCAGCCGGTCGTGCTGCTGGCGCTGCTCGGAGCCGGATCCGGTGACCGGATAGCCGAAATGGCCCTGACGCTGGCCGTGTTCGGGCTGGCCGTGGGCATGCTGGACGCCTCGATGAACATGCTCGGGGTGAGTCTCCAGCGGACGTACGGCCGCAGCATCATGCTCGGCTTCCACGCCGCCTACAGCCTGGGCGGGATCGTCGGCGCCTCGCTGGCCTGGGCGGGCGCGCACTGGCATCTGGCGCTGTGGGCGTCGTATCTGCCGGTGGTGGCGGTGCTGCTCCCGGCGGCGTTCGTCGCGAGCCGCTGGTACGTCGACGCCGACGTTTCCGCCGGCTCCGGTGATCCGGCCGCCGCCGGGGCCCCGGGCGGCGAGGGCGCGGGCGGGACGGTCGTGTTCAAGCTGCTGCTGCCGCTCTGCCTGGTCATGACCTTCGCGTACATCGGCGACTCGACCGTCTCCAACTGGAGCGCCAAGTACCTCCAGGACACGCTGGGCAGTTCGGAGCAGCTCGCGACGGTCCCGTACAACGTCTACATGGTCACCACGCTGCTGGGCCGGACCCTCGGGGACGCCGGGGTGCGGCGGTTCGGGGCGGCGGCGGTGGTGCGTCTGGGCACGCTGGTGGCGGCGGCCGGTTTCGCGGTGGTGGCCGGGGCGCCGGGGGCCTGGGTGGGCATGCTCGGGTTCACGCTGCTGGGGCTCGGGCTGTGCGTGCTGGTGCCGCAGACCTTCGCGGCGGCCGGGCGGCTGTTCCCGGGCGCCTCGGACGCGGCGATCGCGCGCCTCAACATCTTCAACTACGTCGGTTTCCTGGTCGGCTCGCCGCTGGTGGGCGCGCTGGGCGACGCCTGGAGCTACCGCGGCGCGATGCTGGTGCCGATGGTCCTGGTGCTGGTGACGCTGGTGTACGCCAGGTCGTTCGCGCCGCCGGGCGACCGATACGGTGGCGGTCATGAGCGGCTGCGCACAGCTGATGTGGGACGAGGCGGTAACGGGGTATGACTTCGGCCGCGGCCATCCGATGGACCCGGTCCGGCTCGCCCTGACCCGGAGCCTGGTCGGCGCCCTCGGGCTCGACCGCCAGGTGCGCCTGGTGTCCGCCGAGCCGGCCGGGGAATCGACGCTGCGGCTGGTGCACCGGCTGGACTACATCGAGGCGGTGAAGACGGCGTCGGCGGATCCGGCGGCGGCCGATCCGGCGTACGGCCTCGGCACGGTGGACGATCCGGCCTTCGCCGGGATGCACGAGGTCTCGGCGCTGATCGCGGGCCAGTCGGTGGGCGCGGCGGAGGCGGTGTGGCGCGGGGACGCGCTGCACGCGGTGAACTTCACGGGCGGGCTGCACCACGCGATGCCGGGCGCGGCGTCCGGCTTCTGCGTCTACAACGACGCGGCGCTGGCCATCGCCCGGCTCCTCGAACTCGGCGCCGAGCGGGTCGCGTACGTCGATGTCGACGTGCACCACGGCGATGGGGTGCAGGCCGCGTTCTGGGAGGACCCGCGGGTGCTGACGGTCTCGCTGCACGAGCATCCCCGGACGCTGTTCCCGCAGACCGGGTGGCCGCAGGAGACCGGTGCGGACAGCGCGGAGGGCTCGGCGGTGAACGTGGCGCTGCCGGCCGGGACCGGGGACGCGGGCTGGCTGCGGGCGTTCCACGCGATCGTGCCCGAACTGCTCGCGGACTTCCGGCCGCAGGTGCTGGTGACCCAGCACGGCGCCGACACGCACTTCGAGGACCCGCTCGCGCATCTCGCGGTCTCGCTGGACGCGCAGCGGGCCGTGCAGGCCGCCTGCCACGACCTGGCGCACGAGCACGCCGAGGGCCGCTGGGTCGCCCTGGGCGGCGGCGGTTACGCGGTGGTCGAGGTCGTCCCGCGCTCGTGGACGCATCTGGTGGGGATCGCGGCGGGGCGCCCGGTGGAGCCGGAGACGGTGATCCCGGAGAGCTGGCGCCAGGAGGTGTACGCACGGACCCGGCAGCTGGGGCCGCTGCGGATGACGGACGGCCGGTGGCCGGTGCCGTGGGCGGACTGGGAGGCCGGGTACGACCCGGCGGACCGGCTCGACCAGGCGATCCTGGCGACCCGGCGGGCGGCGTTCCCGCTGCGCGGGCTGCTGTCCTAGGGCCGGTGTGGGGCCGGGCGGGGGTGGCGTTAGGCCGGGCGTGGGGTGTTGTGCCGTTCCCGGGACGTGGGCGGTGGCCGTCCGCCACCATCGCCTCGTGTCGAGCACCACCGCGCTGCGCGCGCATCTGGTCCGTGCCCGTCTGGCCGGTGTCGTGGCCACCACGCGTGAGGTGAGCCTGCGCAGGTACCGGCTGTTCGCCGCGGGGGATCCCCGGGCGCTGATCGGCCTGGACCCGGAACTCCCCTGGGGGCAGCGGGAGCTGATCGAACTGATGGCTGAGAAGTGCGGCGTTTCGGCCGATCCGCTGTGCACCTTCGGCCATGATGTGATTGACCCGGAGCTGACCCTGAGCGCGCTCGGCGCCTTCGCCGACCGGCTCGGCGCAGCGGCCCGGCGGGGCGCGGCGGTGCTGATCGGTACCGGGCACCCGCACCGGCTCCTGGGTTTCTACGCCGCTCTCGCGGACGCCCTGTCGGCGGCGGGATGTGCCGTCCTCACCCCGGCGCAGGGTCGCTGTGTCGACATAACGACCCGGTTCGGTCTACGTACGCACCACCTGGACTACGTACGACAAGTGGCCCTCGTGCGGCTCCCGGGCCCCGCGCGCCCCGGTTGTGAGCCCGGCGCACACACGCACTCCCCGCTCCCGGTCCGGGTGGCGCTCGACGCGGCCGCGGCGGCCGGAGGACCGCTGCCCGAGCTGGTGATCGGGGACCACGGCTGGGTGTGCGGAGCAGGTCAACTGGGGTTCGAGACCATGGGTCTGGCGGACACGGACGATCCCGCTCCGTTCGTCGGACAGGCGGAGGGGCGCGTGGCCGTCGTGGTGCCGCTGGATGACGCAGCGCGATCCGTGTACTACCGTCCGCTCATCCGCTACGTACTCGACCGGGCGGGCCTTTCGCCCTAGGTTGCCGGTGCGTGCACCTCTTCCCCACTCGCACCACCCGCCCCTAGTCTGGGGAGTGAGCACGCAGCGACGAAGAGTCACCGGAAGGGGAAGCCGGCGACCGTCGAGTGCGGAAGGTGCAGGTGTGTCATGGCTGCAGCTGACCAGAGGCCTCTCAACGAGGTCCAGTTCCTTACCGTGGCGGAGGTCGCCTCGGTGATGCGAGTGTCGAAGATGACCGTGTACCGCCTGGTGCACAGCGGTCATCTGCCCGCGATCCGGGTGGGGCGGTCCTTCCGCGTCCCGGAGCAAGCGGTTCACGAGTATCTTCGCGAGAGCTATGTGGGGGTGGAACCCGCCTGACGACCGGCCGGGGGCCCGAACCGGCCCGGCCGGGACCCCCGGACACCTCGATTAACGGCCTCAGCACTCGGGCGGGTAGGCTAGCCCCTCGTAGGTCGTGTGGGCCCATGGCGCCCAAACACCGAGTGATGAGAAGTGAGCGAGGGTAGTCGTGGGCTCTGTTATCAAGAAGCGGCGCAAGCGGATGGCCAAGAAGAAGCACCGCAAGCTGCTGAAGCGCACCCGCGTCCAGCGTCGCAACAAGAAGTAGTGACGCCGGTCGCCACTGGTTAGTGCGCGACAACGCGAGAGCGTGTCTGTGGCCCCCCACCCGTGCGGTGGGGGGCCACACTAGGTTGGCCGCACACGGGGTACGCGGGACGCGACGTGAAGGCGGCCTGGAGGCGACGTGAAGGAAGGCGCTGATCTTGGGACAGACCGTGCTCGTGACCGGGGTGGCCCGCCGGCTCGCCGGCCGGTTCGTCCGGCGGATCCTGCGGGACCCGGAGGTGGACCGGGTGGTGGCCGTGGACGCGGTGCCGCCCGAGCACTCGCTGGGCGGTGCCGACTTCGTCCAGGCCGACATCCGCCAGCCGACCATCGCGCGGGTGCTCGCCGAGGCGTCCGCCGACACGGTCGTCCACCTGGACGTGACCGGCACCGCGCTGGGCGGCGGCAGCCGGGCCACGGTCAAGGAGACCAACGTCATCGGCACCATGCAGCTGCTGGGCGCCTGCCAGAAGTCCCCCAGCGTGCGGCGCCTCGTGGTGAAGTCCAGCACCAACGTCTACGGCTCCGCGCCCCGCGACCCGGCGGTGTTCACGGAGACCACCCCGGCCAAGTCCCTGCCCAGCGGCGGCTTCGCCAAGGACGCCGTCGAGGTCGAGGGCTATGTCCGGGGCTTCGCGCGGCGGCGGCCGGACGTCGCGGTGTGCGTGCTGCGGTTCGCCAACATCCTCGGGCCGACCGTGGACACCCCGCTCGCCTCGTACTTCGCGCTGCCGGTGCTGCCGACCGTCTTCGGCTACGACCCGCGGCTCCAGTTCGCGCACGAGGACGACGTCGTCGAGGTGCTGCGGCTGGCCGCGCGGGAGGCCCGGCGGGGCACGCTCAACAGCGGCACGTTCAACATCGCCGGTGACGGGGTGCTGCTGCTCTCGCAGTGCGCGCGGCGGCTGGGCCGGCCCACCGTGCCGCTGCTGCTGCCCGCGGTCACCTGGGCGGGCTCGCTGGTGCGTACGCTGGGTATGACGGACTTCTCACCCGAGCAGATCCGGCTGCTCACCCACGGCCGGGTCGTGGCCACGGACGAGATGCGCCGCACGCTGGGATTCGCCCCCCGGTACACGACCGCCGAGACCTTCGAGGACTTCGTCCGCAGCCGCGGCCCCGGGCTGCTGCCGCCCGAAGCCCTCGCGGGGGCCGTCGACCGGATTGCCGCGCTGTCCCGCCGGGGCGGCGCTCACCTCCCGACGCCGAGCGCCAACTGAGGAGCGCAGCAACGATGGCGGACGCCAAGGTCATCCCGTTCGACGACGACCGCTCCCGCGGGGGCTCCGGATCGCGGTCGCCGCGGCGCCGCACCGCGCACCGGCGCGGCGGTGCCGAGCCCGCGTCGGTCGGCGAGGTCCAGCCGCTGCCGGGGCGGACGGCGGCGCGCGAGGAGGACACCGGGGCGGACGGGCCCGCGCCCGGGCAGTCGGCCGGACAGCCGGAGCCGGAGGCGGAGGCGGGCGGTGCCGGGGACGGCGGCGGCCTGGAGCGGCGGGTGGCGAGCGGCCTGGCGTTCCTGCGGCGGCGGCTGACCGGCGAGTACGACGTCGACGACTTCGGGTACGACGCCGAGCTGACCGACCAGGTGCTGATGTCCCTGCTGCGGCCGGTGTACGAGAAGTACTTCCGGGTCGAGGTGAAGGGCATCGAGAACATCCCCGCGGAGGGCGGCGCGCTGATCGTCGCCAACCATTCGGGGACGCTGCCGCTGGACGGGCTGATGATGCAGGTCGCCGTGCACGACCACCATCCGGCCGACCGGCATCTGCGGCTGCTCGCGGCCGACCTGGTGTTCGTGCTGCCGGTGGTCAACGAGCTGGCCCGCAAGCTGGGTCACACCCTGGCCTGCGCCGAGGACGCCGAACGGCTGCTGGCCCAGGGGGAGCTGGTCGGGGTGATGCCGGAGGGCTTCAAGGGCATCGGCAAGCCGTTCAGCGAGCGCTACAAGCTCCAGCGGTTCGGGCGGGGCGGGTTCGTCTCGACGGCGCTGCGGCAGGGCGCGCCCATCGTGCCGTGCTCGATCGTCGGGGCGGAGGAGATCTATCCGATGATCGGCAACGCCAAGACCCTCGCGCGGCTGCTCGGCTTCCCGTACTTCCCGCTGACGCCGACCTTCCCCTGGCTGGGGCCGCTGGGCGCGGTGCCGCTGCCGACGAAGTGGACGATCCAGTTCGGTGAGCCGATCCCCACGGACGGCTATCCGCCGGAGGCGGCCGAGGATCCGATGCTCATGTTCAACCTGACCGACCAGGTGCGCGAGCAGATCCAGCATACGCTCTACAAGCTGCTGGTGCAGCGGCGGTCGGTGTTCTTCTGACGCTCGCGGTTCCTTTGGGGCGCGCACCGGTGGGGCGTCCTCGCTCTTCGTGCGAGGGCGCCCCACCGGTGTCGTACGGCCGGTGCGCCGCGGTTACTTCGCGTCCTCGCCGTCGATGCCCAGACCGGGCAGGAGGCCCGGGAGGAGCGGCGGGATGGTGACGTCGGGGTCGCCGGGCGGCGGTGTCCTGCCCGCGGGCGGGGAGGCGCTGCCGCTGGCCTTCGGCGGGTCGAGGAGACCGCCGGTGGTGCCGCCGAGCAGGCCCTCGCCGCTGTCGCCGCCACTGCCCGAGGAGGCGCTGGGGCTGCCGCTGCCGGACCGGTGTCCGCTCTCGGGCGCGCCGCCGCCGGTGCTGGGCGGGGCGGACCGGTCGGTGGCACCGGCGGTGCCGGACGGCGAGGCCGGTGCGCTCCCGTGCCGTCCGCCGTCGCCGCCGGCCGGGGCCGTGGGCTGCGGCAGCAGCGACTGGAGCGGGGCGACCTCTTCGTCTATGGCGTCGAACACCGACGACACCCGGTCGCTGACGTCTCCGAGCTGCACGGGCAGCTTCTGGCGCAGCGCGCCCCACGCCTCGCGGTGCGACCGGGAGAAGCTGGACAGGGCCTGGATGGGGCCCAGGGACTCCGGGTCGCGCTCGTACGCCTCGTGGAGCAGGCGGTGGCCCTCGGTGGCGTCGTGCTGCATCCCGGACAGGGTGCGGCGGATCTCGCCGAGGGACTCGTGGTCGAGGTGGCCGCCGCGGCCGCGCTCCAGCAGCCGTCTGGCCTCGCTCAGCCGGGTCGAGGCGAGGTCGAGGTACGCCTCGCCCTGGCCGTCGGCGCCGTCGGTCAGATAGTGCAGCTTGAAGTCCTCGATGCCGCGCTTGAGGCCGTAGAGCGAGTCACCGGGGAGGGCGTCCGAGCTGGCGGCGGCCACGCCGCCGAAGGCGCTCGCGACCACCCCGACACTGAGCCCGCCCGCGGTCAGGCCCTTGGCCAGCCGCGTACGCGGTCGCAGCCTGCCCAGGCCGGTCGCCCGGTGCGCGCCCCTGCCGCCGGGGCTGCGCTGGCCGGGCACCGACAGCTCGTTCGCCTCGCCCGCCGCGGTGCCCTCTTGCAGCATGGCCTCCATGGCGGCCACCAGCCGGGCCCGCTGGACGGCCTTGACCTCGGGGTCCAGCTCCGGCTTCGGCAGTGCGGACAGACCGCTCGCCAGGGCCAGGAACCGGCCCTGCTCGGTCTGCTCCGCCGCTGCCGGGGCCGGTGGCGGTCCCTCGGACTGCTCGGCCGCCGCGCCCCGGTCGGACAGCTCCTCCAGGGCCTGGGCGAAGGCGTTCGCCCGCCGGTGCGCCGATACGTTCGCGATCACTGGCGGCACCTCCTCTCGTCATGACGGTCGACTCCCCAGGGGTCCTGAGGGTTGCACGCCCACGACCGTGCCACACGATCGAGTGATCAGCGTGGGCCAAGGCGTGACCACAGGGAGCCTGTATCCCGCACAACGAGCGGCTCGGCACTTCGGTTACGGACGACCGGGGATCGGGTGGAGAAGTCAACGCACGGCAACTCGCGGTGAGTTGGCCGTGGCGCTCGGTCGGGGGCCCGGTGGGCTCAGCGGGCGTCGTCCGGCAGCAGCCGGGCGAGGGTGCGTACGGCCCGGTACTGGAGGGTCTTGATCGCGCCCTCGTTCTTGCCCATCACCCGGGCGGTCTCCGCGACGGACAGGCCCTGGAGGAAGCGGAGCGTGACGCACTCCTGCTGCTGCGGGTTGAGCCGCCGTACGGCGTCCAGCAGCGCGGCGTTGGACAGGGACTCCAGGACGGAGTCCTCGGGGGAGCGCTCGACCTCGTTGGCGTCGAGCATCTCGCCGGTGGTGACCTCCAGCCGGAAGCGGCTGGACTTGAAGTGGTCGGCGACCAGGTTGCGGGCGATGGTGACCAGCCAGGCGCCGAAGTCGCGGCCCTGCCAGGTGAAGGTGCCGATGCGGCGCAGGGCCCGCAGGAAGGTCTCGCTGGTGAGGTCCTCGGCGGTCGCCTTGCCGCCCACCCGGTAGTAGATGTACCGGTACACGGTGTCGCTGTACTGGTCGTAGAGGCGCCCGAAGGCGTCGGCCTCGCCCGCTTGGGCGCGCTCGACGAGGTCCATCATCCGGGCGCTGTCGCTGTCCGCCGCCGGGCGGCGGACGGGGGCCGCCGGGGCGGAGCGGCCTCGTCTGGCCGCCCTCCCCTCGGCGGAGCGCCGGCCCTCGACGACGGCGCTGCGCGCGGGGCCCTGCTCCATGCCGTCGGCCAGCGCGTAGCACGGGCCGACCGGCGCTGCGGTGGCGAAGGCGGGGCCGGCGTACGCGGTGGGGACGAGGGCGCGCAGCAGGTCGAGGACCGTTGCGCGGAGCGTAGCCAGGCCCGAGGCGTCAACCCCGACGTGTGGGTACACGGGACTCCCAGAGGCAGAGCTTGCATCACGTGCAGTGCGGAACCATTCACCCGTCGTAGCGACGGAGGGGTGCCGGATTGCGTCTGAGGAGAATAACGCTTCGTGTAGGCCCTGCTACACCGAGTTGCTCAAATCATCGATTACGTCGTTTCCGTAGCCAGTTGACGCCCGATCGAGTGCCACAGACTGACCGTTTGCTGATCAGTCCGGTTCGGATTCGGTGCCGGAGCGGGGCATGTCGTGGCGGTGTACCGCCAACGGGACTGGCCGGCGCGGTGCGTGGGCGTGTTCGGTCATCTGACCGGAATCCGGGTGCGGAGTGCGACTGTGACCGGTGATGTTCCTGTGACGTCCTGTGCTGTTCTGTGGCGTCCGGTGGCGTCCGGTGGCGTCCGGTGGCGGACGGTGGGCGGCGGACGGCGCTCGTGATCGGTAGGGCTAGCGCCTGCGGCGGTGCAGGGCGATGGCCGCCGCGGTGCCGCCGGCGACCGCGCCGACGCCCGCCGCCGCGGGGATGCCGACCTTCGCGGCCTTGCGGCCGGTGCGGTAGTCGCGCAGGCGCCAGTCCTTCTCGCGGGCGTGGCGGCGGAGCTTGGCGTCCGGGTTGATGGCGTAGGGGTGGCCGACCAGCGACAGCATGGGGATGTCGTTGTGCGAGTCGCTGTAGGCGGCGCAGCGGGACAGGTCCAGGTGCTCGGCCGCCGCGAGGGCGCGTACCGCCTCCGCCTTGGCCGGGCCGTGCAGCGGTTCGCCGACCAGGCGGCCGGTGTAGACGCCGGCGACCGACTCGGCCACCGTGCCCAGCGCGCCGGTCAGGCCGAGGCGCCGCGCGATGACCTGGGCGATCTCGACCGGGGCCGCGGTGACCAGCCACACCTTCTGGCCGGCGTCGAGGTGGGCCTGGGCGAGCGCCCGGGTGCCCGGCCAGATGCGCTCGGCCATGTACTCGTCGTAGATCTCCTCGCCGATGGACTCCAGCTCGGCGACGCGGTGGCCCTTGACGATGGAGAGCGCGGAGTCGCGGGCGTCCTGCATGTGCTCGGGGTCCTCGACCCCGGCCAGCCGGAACCACGCCTGCTGCCAGGCGAACCGGGCGAGGTCGCGGGTCTCGAAGAACTTCCGTTTGTACAGGCCGCGGCCGAAGTGGAACAGCGCGGCGCCCTGCATCACGGTGTTGTCGAGGTCGAAGAAGGCGGCGGCGCGGTCGTCCCCGGGCACGGGGAACTGAGGCTCCTCGGGCGCGGGCGGCGGGGTGTCCGCCTCCTGCGTGGACTTGCGCGCTGCCTCCGCCGAGGCCTCGCCTGCCAGCACGCTCCGCGCGGTGGCGGAGCGCCTACGGGGGGTGAGCCATCCGAGAGCGGCCATGGCGTGAGCATAGCCAGTCTGTTCGGGACTTCCGGAGCCGCGAGGTGGGAAGCCCGTGAACTCCGCCCGGCCGTGGAGTGGCAGGGATCACCGAAAGGGAGTGCAAGGGGCGCACGGGGGCGGCGCAAGGGGCGGCAGCGGGTGACGAGCGGCACTCGGGGGCCGGGCGGCGGGGCGACAATGCCCCTATGAGCGCCCTCTTCCGCCGCAAGGCGTCCGTGCCGTCCGCCGCCGCGCCCGCCTCCCGGGACCGGCTGGTCACGCTCGTCCGCAAACCCGGCTGCCATCTGTGCGACGACGCGCAGGCGGTCGTCGAGAAGGTGTGCGGGGAGCTGGGCGTGCGGTGGGAGGGCAGGGACATCACCGAGGACGCGGCGCTGTACGACGCGTACTGGGAGCAGATTCCGGTGGTGCTGATCGACGGGGAGCAGCACACCTTCTGGCGGGTGAACGAGGAGCGGCTGCGGCGGGCGCTGACCGGCTGAGCGGGGCGGGAGTGCCGCGGGGGCCCGGAGGGGACCGCCCATGACCGGCCGACACGTCGCCCGGGACCGGCCGGTGGGGGGCGAACGTGACTGACCGGCGGGTACAAAGTGGCCGAAAGTCGCTTAGGATCGACGGCGGCTTGGTCTCGGGGGCGGCGATCACAGAGGAGCGTGTGCGGTTTTGCCCCCAACAAGTAAGGAACGCGGCGGCGTGTGCGCCGGTTCCAGATGTGTGCGCCGGGGGCGCGTGACCCCGGTCACGTTGGCCGGGCAAATCGGACACCATCTTTGTGCACGCGTTCACAAAGACATAGCCTGCTGTCGACGGGGCGGTCCGGGGACGTGTGGCCGCCCAGAGCCCCGCTCTACCCGCAGGAGCACCGTGGCAACTGGCCGAACTCACCGACCGGCGACCCGTAGCCGAGGGATTCCCGAGGCCACCGTCGCCCGGCTTCCGCTGTACCTCCGAGCCCTGACCGCGCTGTCGGAGCGCTCGGTGCCCACCGTCTCCTCCGAGGAGCTGGCGGCGGCGGCGGGAGTCAACTCCGCCAAGCTGCGCAAGGACTTCTCCTACCTCGGCTCCTACGGGACCCGCGGTGTGGGCTACGACGTCGAGTATCTCGTCTACCAGATCTCCCGCGAACTGGGCCTGACCCAGGACTGGCCGGTTGTGATCGTCGGTATCGGCAACCTCGGCGCCGCGCTCGCCAACTACGGCGGCTTCGCCTCCCGCGGCTTCCGGGTGGCCGCGCTCATCGACGCCGACCCCGCGATGGCCGGGAAGCCGGTCGCCGGGATCCCCGTCCAGCACACCGACGAGCTGGAGGCGATCATCCGGGACAACGGCGTCTCGATCGGCGTGATCGCGACCCCCGCGGGCGCCGCCCAGCAGGTCTGCGACCGGCTCGTCGCCGCCGGGGTGACCTCCATCCTGAACTTCGCGCCGACCGTGCTGAACGTCCCCGAAGGGGTCGACGTGCGCAAGGTCGACCTCTCCATCGAGCTCCAGATCCTCGCCTTCCACGAGCAGCGCAAGGCCGGTGAGGAGGCCGCCGCCGAGGGTCCGCTGCCCCCCGCCGCAGCCGCCCGCAAGCGCTCCGCCGACCAGGGGCCCGACGGGGACGTCCCCGCCGTGATGCCGGCATGAGCCTGCTCGTCGTCGGACTGAGTCACCGCAGCGCCCCGGTCAGCCTCCTGGAGCGCGCCTCGCTGAACGCGGACGACCGGGTCAAGCTGCTCCAGGACACCGTCGCCGCGGAGCCCGCCACCGAGGCCGCGGTCCTGGCCACCTGCAACCGCATCGAGCTGTACGCCGACGTGGACAAGTTCCACGCCGGTGTCGCCGAGCTGTCCACGCTGCTCGCCCAGCACAGCGGGGTCGGCCTGGAGGAACTCACTCCCTATCTCTATGTGCACTACGAGGACCGGGCCGTCCACCACCTGTTCTCGGTGGCCTGCGGACTGGACTCGATGGTCGTCGGCGAGGGCCAGATCCTCGGCCAGATCAAGGACTCGCTGGCCCGCGCCCAGGAGCTGCACACCGCCGGGCGGCTGCTGAACGACCTGTTCCAGCAGGCCCTGCGGGTGGGCAAGCGGGCGCACTCGGAGACCGGCATCGACCGCGCCGGGCAGTCCCTGGTCACCTTCGGCCTGGAGCAGCTGTCCGCGGGCGCGCCCGTCGCCGACTGGGCGCGCGGCAAGAAGGCCCTGGTCATCGGCGCCGGTTCGATGTCGTCGCTGGCCGCCGCCACCCTGGCGCGCGCCGGGGTCGCCGAGGTCGTGATCGCCAACCGCACCCAGGAGCGCGCCGAGCGGCTCGCCCGGATCCTCGTCGAGGGCGACGACACGCACGTGCCGGCCCGCGCGGTACCGATGGACGCGGTGCCGGCCGAGCTGACACGTGCAGATGTCGCCGTCTCCTGTACCGGCGCGACGGGACTCGTCCTGACGGCCGAGGCGATCGCCGCCGCGATCGAGGGCCGTACCGGAGCACCCGTCGCGGCCCCGCACGACGGCCGCACGGACCCGGCCGCCCCGTACGCCGAGTCCGCCCGGAGCCGCACCGCCCCGGTGGTGAAGCCGGACGCACGCGAGACGGCCACGACGCCGCTGCCGCCCGCCGGTGCCGGTGAGGAGAACTGCCCGCTGGACCTGGCCGCCGTGGAGCCCGCCTTCTCCCTGCTCGGCGAGTCCGCCGTGGCGGGCATCGACGCCGCCACCCTGGAGCAGCACGGCGCGTGGGTGGACGGCGGCACCTCGCTGCTGGAGCGGGACCGTACGCGCGACGCGCAGGCGGAGGCCGGCGCGGACGCCGAGCTGATCACCGCGCTCGCCGCGACCGCCGCCACCGTCGGCCGGGTCCCCGAGCGCCGCAGGCCCGAACCGGTCGCCGTGCTGCCGCGCCCCGAGCCGGTCCTCTCCGTCCTGGATCTGGCCATGCCCCGCGACGTCGACGCCGCCGTGCACCGGCTGGCCGGGGCGCGCCTGGTGGACATCGAGTCGCTCGCCGACGCCTCCGCCGACGCGCCGATGGCGGCCGACGTCGACCAGGTCCGCCGGATCGTCGCCGACGAGGTCGCGGCCTTCGGGGCGGCCCAGCGGGCGGCGCACATCACGCCCACCGTGGTCGCCCTGCGCACCATGGCCGCCGACGTCGTGTCCAGCGAGATCGCCCGCCTCGAAGGGCGGCTGCCGGGCCTGGACGACAAGCACCGCGCGGAGATCACCCAGACTGTGCGGCGAGTGGTGGACAAGCTGCTGCACGCGCCGACCGTACGGGTCAAGCAGCTCGCGGCCGAGCCCGGCGGCGCCGGGTACGCGGACGCGCTGCGCACCCTGTTCGACCTGGACCAGGAGACGGTGGCCGCCGTCTCCCGGGCCGTGAGCGACCCCGTCGCCATCGACGACCACGTGAAGAACGGCAAGAACCGAGGGCCAGCATGAGGAACAAGGCACTGAGACTGGGGACGAGGCGCAGCAGACTCGCCTTGGCCCAGTCCGGGCAGGTGGCGGATGCCGTGAGCCAGGTGACCGGGCGGCCCGTCGAGCTCGTCGAGATCACCACGTACGGCGACGTCTCGCGCGAGCACCTGGCGCAGATCGGCGGCACGGGCGTGTTCGTCGCCGCGCTGCGCGAGGCGCTGCTGCGGGGCGAGGTGGACTTCGCGGTTCATTCGCTCAAGGACCTGCCGACCGCGCAGCCCGACGGCCTGGTCCTGGCCGCCGTGCCCGAGCGCGAGGACCCGCGGGACGTGCTGGTCGCACGGGACGCGCTGAAGTTCACCGACCTGCCGCGCGGCGCCCGCATAGGCACCGGCGCGCCGCGCCGGATGGCCCAGCTCAACGCGTACGCCCGCGCCCACGGCCTGGACATCGAGACCGTCGCGATCCGCGGCAACGTCGACACCCGCATCGGGTTCGTCCGCGACGGCGGTCTGGACGCGGTGGTCCTGGCCGCGGCCGGACTCAACCGGATCGGCCGCGCCGACGAGGTGACCGACTTCCTGTCGGTCGACACGGTTCTGCCCGCCCCCGGCCAGGGGGCACTGGCGGTCGAATGCTCCGCGGACGACGCGGAACTGATCGCCGCGCTCGCCGGACTCGACGACCCGCTCACGCGGGCCGCCGTGACGGCCGAGCGCTCACTGCTCGCCGCCCTGGAGGCCGGTTGCAGCGCCCCGGTGGGTGCTTTGGCCGACATCCTGGCCGACGGGCAGACTGTCAAGGAAATGCGCCTGCGGGCCGTCGTCGGCACGACCGACGGCAGCGCGCTGGTGCAGCTGTCCACCACCGGTCCCGTGCCCCCGACGCACGACGCTGCGATGGCGTTCGGTCGCGAACTCGCCACCGAGATGCTCGCCCAGGGCGCGGCCGGTCTGATGGGGGAGCGAGCACATTGAGCCCCACCACCCTTCCCGCCGGTCCGGAACACGGGCACGTCACCTTCCTCGGTGCCGGACCCGGAGATCCGGGACTGCTCACTCTGCGCGCCGTGGAGGCGCTGGCGAGCGCGGACGTCCTGGTCGCCGAGCACGAGGTGCTCGACGTCGTACGCACGCATGCCCGCCAGGGCGTGTCGGTCGTGCACACGGACGCCGGTCCCTCGTCGGACGCCGTCCAGGGCACGGGCACGCCGCAGCTGAAGGTCGTTGACGGTACGTCAGCGGCCGTCGGGGCCCCCGCGGTGCGGGATGCCGCACATCTTGTCATGGAGGCCGCGCGGGGCGGCAGGCGGGTCGTCCGTGCGGTGTCCGGGGATCCCGGGCTCGACACGGACGCCGCCGCCGAGATGCTCGCCTGCGCCGCCGCGGGCGTGCCCTTCGAGGTCGTCCCCGGTATCGCGAGCGCCGTCGGCGTGCCCGCGTACGCCGGTGTGCCGCTGCGCGACGCCGAGGGCACCGACGTGCGGTTCGTCGACGCCCGTACCGCCTCCGACCGCTGCTGGACGGAGGTCGGCGCCTCGGACGGCACGGTCGTCGTGTCCACCACGCTGGACTCGGTGGCGGCCACGGCCGGGGAGCTCGTCACGGCCGGCCGCAAGCCGGACACCCCGATGACGGTGACCGTCGGCGGCACGACCACCCGCCAGCGCACCTGGACCGCCACGCTCGGCACGGTCGCGCAGACCCTGAAGCAGGCCAAGGTGCTGCCGTCCCCGGACGGCGGCCGGCCGGTGATAGCCGTGGTCGGCGAGCGCAGTGCCGCGGCGGCGCGGCGCGACCAGCTGTCGTGGTTCGAGTCCAAGCCGCTGTTCGGCTGGAAGGTCCTGGTGCCGCGCACCAAGGAGCAGGCCGCTTCGCTCTCCGACCAGTTGCGCTCCTACGGCGCGGTGCCGCACGAGGTGCCGACCATCGCCGTGGAGCCGCCGCGCACCCCGCAGCAGATGGAGCGCGCGGTCAAGGGCCTGGTGACCGGCCGCTACGAGTGGATCGCGTTCACCTCGGTCAACGCGGTCAAGGCGGTCCGCGAGAAGTTCGAGGAGTACGGCCTGGACGCCCGCGCCTTCGCGGGCATCAAAGTCGCGGCGGTGGGCGAGCAGACCGCCAAGGCGCTGATCGCCTTCGGGGTGAAGCCGGACCTGGTGCCCAGCGGCGAGCAGTCGGCCGCCGGTCTCCTGGAGGACTGGCCGCCCTACGACCCGGTGTTCGACCCGATCGACCGCGTCTTCCTGCCGCGCGCCGACATCGCCACGGAGACCCTGGTCGCCGGGCTGATCGAGCTGGGATGGGAGGTCGACGACGTCACCGCCTACCGCACCGTGCGCGCCTCGCCGCCCCCCGCGGAGACGCGGGAGGCGATCAAGGGCGGCGGTTTCGACGCGGTGCTCTTCACCTCGTCCTCCACGGTCCGCAACCTGGTCGGCATCGCGGGCAAGCCGCACAACGTGACGGTGATCGCCTGCATCGGCCCGGCCACCGCCAAGACCGCCGAGGAGCACGGTCTGCGCGTGGACGTGATGGCTCCCGAGCCGTCCGTCCTCAGGCTGGCCGAGGCGCTGGCCGATTTCGGCCTCAAGCGCCGGGCCGCGGCCCTGGAGGCCGGTGACCCGGTGACCCGGCCGAGCGAGCGGCGGCCGGGTGCGCGCAGGCGCCGGTCGACGACCTGAGCGGGCCTCCTGCCTGAGCGGACGTACGCGCTGAGCGCTACGGCGGAGCGCCCCCCGTGCGGGGGGCGCTCCGCCGTTTCCGTGTCCGGATCCACGCTACGGCGGCATCAACTGAGATGAATGAAGTCCGATAATCGTCCATGTCAGTTGACATTCCTCTCTGGCCCCATCAGGCTTCCGATGCTCCAAAAACGCACTTGCACCGCTTTCGTGAACAGACGTGACCAGACGTGAACGAACAGAGAGGCGCATGACTGTGAGACGTAGCGTCAGACGTACCGTGTCGGCTTCGGGAACGGCTCTGCTGGGAGTGCTGACGGCCGTGGTCGTCCTCCCCGGCACCGCACAGGCCGCGAGCCCGGGGAGCTGTTCGGCTCAGCGCAACGGCCCGGTCGGTGCCGTGTCGTGCAGCGGGGTGGCACCGAGCACGGTGTGGCGGGCGGAGGCCGGCTGCTTCTACGTCGACGGCGGGACGCCGGTCGACTACAAGGTGTACGGCAGCCTGGTCACCGGCAACGGCACCTCGACGGCCGTCTGCTCGCTGCCGCGCTCCTACGTGGGCAAGCTGCTGGACGCGGTGGTCGTGGGCGTCTCGGGCAAGCAGGGCCGCCTGGTCGGCTACGGCGGCAAGTGCGTGGACGTGAAGGGCGGCAAGACCACGGTCGCCACCCCGGTCCAGATCTACGACTGCAACGGCACGAACGCGCAGTGGTGGACCATCGGCGACGACCACACGGTCCGGGCGCTGGGCAAGTGCCTGAACGTCGTCTGGGGCGGCACCGCCAACGGCACCAAGGTGGAGATCTACGACTGCATCGGGGACAGCCAGAGCGAGAAGTGGGTGCTCCAGAACGACGGCTCCCTGCGGAACGAGAACTCCGGCAAGTGCCTCGACGACCTGGGCTTCAACACCGCCAACGGCACCCAGCTGGGCATCTGGGACTGCAACGGCGCGGCCAACCAGAAGTGGGTCGTGACCCCCTGACCCCGTGACCGGGCGTGAACCGGAGCCGGTCCCGCCCGGGGGGAGCGGGACTGGCTCCTCCACGCGCGGAACGGCTCTCGCACGCGACGGGGCCCGCGGGCCGGTGCCTCAGACCAGGGTCGTGATGCAGAACGGATGGCCCGCCGGGTCCAGCAGGACCCGCCAGCGGCCGGGGGAGGGCTGGTGGCCGGGCTTCTCCGCGCCCCGGGCCAGCAGATGGGCCTCGGCCGCGTCCAGGTCGTCGACGCCCACTTCGAGGTGGGCCTGCTTGCCCTGGTCGCCGTCCGGCCAGGTGGGGCGGCGGTGGTCGGCGAGGCGGTGGAAACCGAGGCCGGGGGCGCCCTCGCGGGAGAGGAAGAAGAAGTCCTCGGTGGAGAAGGTGACGGGAAGGCCGAGCATCTCGCTGTAGAAGCGGGCCAGTTCGGCGGGGTCGGAGCAGTCGAAGGTGACGGCGGCGTAGCGGAACGCGGGGGATGCGGATGCGGTGTGCTCGGCGTTCCCGGCGTTCTCGGTGTGCTCAGTGCTCATGCGAGGACCGTAGGACGGGACCAGGACAGTTCCGGTCCTGGTTGTCCGTCCGGCCGTGCGGCGGCTGTGGAAGACTTCCGGCGTGATCAGTGCGTCCGCCCGGCTGCTGCGGCTGGTCTCCGTGCTGGCCGCCCGGCCGTCGTGGACCTGTGCCGAGCTGGCCGAGCGCACCGAGGTCACCGAGCGCACGGTGCGCCGCGACATCGCCCGGCTGCGGGAGATCGGCTACGCCGTCGAGTCCGAACCGGGCCCTTGGGGCGGCTACCGGCTGCGGGCCGGGTCCCGGGTGCCGCCGCTGATCCTGGACGACGAGGAGGCCCTGGCCGTGGCCGTGGGCCTGCGCGAGGCCGCGCTGAGCGGGGCGCTCGGCGGCGACCAGGCCGCGCTGTCGGCGCTGCTGAAGCTGCGCCAGGTGCTGCCGCGCCGGATCGCGGAGCGGCTGGAGGAGATGGACGCGGCCTTCGTGCACACCCCGCGCAGCGCCGCGCCGCAGATCACCTCCGGGATGCTGCTGGAGCTGGCCGCCGCCTGCCGCCGGGCCGAGCGCGCCCGGCTGGCGTACCGGGACGGCAAGGGGCGGTCCACCGTCCGGGACGTCGACCCGCACCGGCTCGTGCACACCGGCCGCCGCTGGTACTTCGTCGCCCGGGACGTGGACCGCGACGAGTGGCGCACCTTCCGCGCGGACCGGGTCGAGCGCGTCCAGCCGACCGGGCAGCCGGTGGAGCTGACCGACGCCCCCGACCCGGCGCAGCTCGTCTCCCGTTCCACCGCCAACGGCCCCTACCCGCTGACCGCGACGGTCCGCCTCCCGCTGTCCCTGGAGGAGGCGCTGCGCCTGGTCCCGGCGACCGTCGGCACCCACCGGCCGGACGGCCCCGGCGCCACCGTCGTCGAGATCGGCGGCCCGGACCCGGACGGCCTCGCCGGATACCTGCTCGGTCTGGCCGTACCCCTGCGCGTCCTGGCCCCGGACTCCGTGCGGGAGGCGCTGGCTCGCCGCACCCGCGAGCTGCTGGCCGCCCAGTCGGACGACTGACCGCCCCGGATCAGGCTCCACCGAGGGGCCGCGCGGGGCGGTGGTTCCGTGGTGCGGAGGGGGTGCCGGGGTCGACAGGGCGTCGGCAAGAGGGTGTCCGGGGCGGGCGTAGCGTAGGGGACATGACGACGTACGGATCCTTTCCCGGTACGCGACCTCGTCGGCTGCGCACCACTCCCGCCATGCGGCGCATGGTCGCCGAGACCCGGCTGCACCCGGCCGATCTGATCCTGCCCGCCTTCGTGCGCGAGGGTGTCGCCGAGCCGGTGCCGATCACGGCGATGCCCGGGGTCGTGCAGCACACCCGCGACAGCCTGAAGAAGGCCGCCGCCGAGGCGGTCGCCGCCGGGATCTCCGGGATCATGCTCTTCGGCGTGCCGGAGGAGGCCAGGAAGGACGCCGCCGGTACGGCGGGCACCGACCCGGACGGCATCCTCCAGGTGGCGCTGCGCGATGTGCGCGCCGAGGTCGGCGACGACCTGCTCGTCATGTCCGATCTGTGCCTGGACGAGTTCACCGACCACGGCCACTGCGGTGTCCTGGACGCCGAGGGCCGGGTCGACAACGACGCGACGCTGGAGCGGTACGCCGAGATGGCGCAGGTCCAGGCCGACGCGGGCGCCCATGTCGTGGGCCCCAGCGGGATGATGGACGGGCAGATCGGCGTCATCCGCGACGCGCTCGACCAGATCGGCCGGGAGGACGTCGCCGTCCTCGCCTACACCGCGAAGTACTCCTCCGCCTTCTACGGTCCCTTCCGCGAGGCGGTCGGCTCCTCGCTCCAGGGGGACCGCAAGACCTACCAGCAGGACCCGGCGAACCTGCGCGAGTCGCTGCGCGAGCTGGCCCTCGACCTGGAGGAGGGCGCCGACATGGTCATGGTCAAGCCGGCCGGCCCCTACCTCGACGTCCTGGCCAAGGTGGCGGACGCGGTGGACGTACCGGTGGCGGCGTACCAGATCTCCGGTGAGTACGCGATGATCGAGGCCGCGGCCGAGAAGGGCTGGGTGGACCGGGAGCGGGCCATCCTGGAGACCCTGACCGGCATCAAGCGGGCCGGGGCGCGGAACATCCTCACCTACTGGGCCGTCGAGGTCGCGCAGAAGCTGCGCTGAGGACCGGGCTGGACGGCGGCCGTCGCACACGGCCGCCCCAGCGACGCCGAGTCCGTGGACGGCCCCTCGTCGCGTACGCCCTGACCGTCGTCGCAGCCCGTCAGGGCGGCCAAGGCGGCGAGCACGAGCACCGTCGCGGCGAGCAGCCGGACGCGGGCGGGGCGTGCGCGGGTGGGGCGTGCGGGCATGGAAGATCCCCCTGAGGGCGGGCACGAGCGGTTCTTGTGAGGTGGAGGCCGTGGTCGGCGGCGGGTGCTGCCCAGCTTGATCCGTGGGCACCACCCCGCGCCACAACCGGCCCCCGATGCGGGACGCCGGAACGTCACTACCCCCTGTGACCTGCGCAGACGGCGTCCCTCTGGGATGCGGTACGGGACGTGGATCAGAAGTCCACGGCCGGTTCCATGGTGCTCTCCCAGTACGTCACCGTCAGCTTGTCGTCGACGTAGACGCTCCTGCCGGGCAGCGCGACCGTGCCGATGGAGCCGTCGTCGAAGGGGATCGTCAGGGTGGTGACGGTGTGCCCGTGGTCCCCGTCGCCGGACAGGAGCACGCCCGCGTAGCCGGACTGGCCCGGCTCCAGCGTGGTCACCGCCTGCGGCTTGGTCTCCTCGGCCACCGGCGGCACCGACTGCGCCTCGCCGAAGCGGGCCGCCGGGTACATCGGCAGCATGCAGGTCCGCGAGCCCGTGTTCGTCGCGGTGATCAGCAGGTGGTTGAGGGGACGGGAGACCGTGGCCGCCTTGAAACGCAGGCTCTTGGCTCCGCACTTCGCGAGCTTCCCGGAGGACGCGTCGGAGTCGCCGGTGTCCCGCGAGCCCGCGCCGGAACCGCTGCCGCCGCTCTTGGAGGTGCCGCCGCTCGCGGAGGAGCCCTTCCCGGCGGCGGAACCGGAACCGGAGTTCGAGCCCGAGCCCGAACCGGAGCCCGTCCCCGTCCCCGTCCCGGTCCCGTCCGGGGCCTTCGTACCGGCGGAGGCGGCTCCGGACGGCTGCTCGTTCTGTACGGATCCCGCGGGGGCGGCGGAGGACGCGGCGCCCGCGCCGTTGTCGTCGCCGCCGCTCTGGCAGGCCGTCAGGGACAGGGCGGCGGCGGCGATCGCGGCGGCGGTGAACAGCCGGGTGCGGCGGGTGCGGCGGATGCGAGCGGACATGGCAACTCCTCGGTACGGATGAGTGGGAGGCCGTGGAGAACGGCGCTCGACCGGTCGCCGTGAGGCGGTGGGCCGGGAGCGCCGTGTTCGGCTGATCCACAGCTTGTGGGAGGATCCGTCCCGGCGGCCACAGCTGCCGGGACAACCGGGATGCTGGAATGCCAAAAGCGGGTCTGACCTGCGGGAACGGCAACCGTCTGGGACGCCGTCCGGGGATGCGAGGAGGGGGCTGGAGGGTGACCGGGGACGATTTCGCCGGGCTGCTGCGGGAGCTGAAGGAGCGGTCCGGACTCAGTTACGGGGCCCTCGGCAAGCGCCTGCACATGAGCGCGTCGACCGTGCACCGGTACGTCAGCGGTGACGTCGTACCGACCGACTACGCGCCCGTCGAGCGGCTGGCCCGCCTCTGCCGGGCGACCCCCGACGAACTCCTCGAACTGCACCGCCGCTGGGTCCGCGCGGACGCGCTGCGCGGGACGAAGGGGGCGGGTCCGGCGGCCGGGGCGACGGCGCAGGACACGTCGGAGGGCACGGTGGAGGACACGGCGGACGGGACGGCACCGGCCGGCCGTTCCGCCGGGACCGGATCACCGGCCGCGCCGGACCCCGCCCCCGCCCCCGCGCTTCTCGATCACGGCCCCGGCCCCGGCTCCGGTCCTGGATCCGAGGACGCGGGCGGACCGCGCGGCCGCCGTCGTCCCACCGCCCTGCTCGCGGGCGCCGGGATCGTGGCGGTGGCCGCCGCGACCGCGCTCGTGGTGCACCTGGTGCCGGGCGGCCGTGCCCATCCGTCCGGCACCGCGGAAGGCGCCGCCGCCGCGGTCTCCGCCACCGGCACCGAAGACCGCACCACGCCTTCGACGGACCCGGACGGCAGCGCGTCCCCCTCGCTCGCGCCCTCGCGCTCCGCCTCCGCCCCGCCGTCCTCCTCGGCTCCCGGGCACACCCCGGCCGCCCCGCGCTCCACCTCGTCCCGCGCGAACGGCCGGCCGGGCGCCGTGCCGGTCACGGTCGGCGTCACCCCGTACTACTGGGACGTGCCCTGTGAGCAGAGCTTCCTGGTGGACCGCAGCCCGAAGAACGTGCCGCCGCCGCCCGGACTCCAGGACGTGGTCGGCTGGGGCACGCCGCTGGGCGCGGTCGCCGCCGACCGCCAGATGGTCGTGCTCACCGTGCAGGGCAGCGGCGCCGAGACGGTCGTGCTCCAGGGGCTGCACGTGCGGGTGGTGCGCAGTGACGCGCCGCTGACCTGGAACTCGTACGCGATGAGCAACGGCTGCGGCGGCGGGGTGGACACCAAGTCCTTCGACGTCTCGCTCGACCTGGGCAACCCGCTGGCCCAGCCCATCGCCGGACAGCGGAACTTCCCGTACAAGGTCAGCGAGTCCGACCCCGAGGTGTTCTACGTCAACGGGCACACCGCCGGGCACGACGTGAGCTGGTACCTGGAGCTGGACTGGTCCAGCGGCGACCGGCACGGCACCGTCCGCGTCGACGACCACGGCAAGCCGTTCCGCACCAGCGGGGCGCAGGGCCGTCCGCGCTACGTCAGCCCGCTGGGCGGCCACGGCTGGGAACGGGAACTGGGGAGCTGAGTGCACCGGGCCCCGGGCGCGGCCAAGTGCCGTGGGCGGCTAGGTTGTTCGCGATCGGACGACCTTTACAGGGAGAAGCGCCATGCCCGGTGATGCCCTCAGCCACGACTCCGCCGAGCTGCGGAGCCGGATCGACTCGACCAAGCCGCATCCGGCGCGGGTCTACGACGTCCTGCTGGGCGGCAAGGACCACTACCCGGTCGACCGGGAGGCGGCGGCGCGGGCCATCGCCCAGCACCCCCGGGGCTACCTCACCGCCCGCTACAACCGGGACTTCCTGCGTCGCGCGGTCACCACGCTCGTACGGGACGAGGGCATCCGGCAGTTCCTGGACATCGGCACCGGGCTGCCGACCGCCGAGAACGTCCACCAGATCGCCCAGCGCCTCGCCCCCGAGACCCGGGTCGTCTATGTCGACAACGACCCGATCGTGCTCACCCACGCCCGCGCGCTGCTCACCTCCGGGCCCGAGGGCCGCACCGACTACGTCGACGCCGATCTGCGCGACCCGGCGCAGATCGTCGAAGAGGCCGCCCGCACGCTCGACTTCGACCGGCCCGTGGCGCTGGTGCTGCTCGCGGTGCTGCACTTCATCGAGGACGAGGCGGCCTACGGCCTGGTCCGGGACCTGCTGGCGGCGCTGCCCCCGGGAAGCTGGCTGGTCCTGAGCCATCTGGCCGAGGACCTCAATCCGGCGGGCACCTCCAAGGTGGTGGGCTCCCTGAAGAACAGCGGGATGACCTTCGTGCTGCGCACGCGCGAGCAGGTCGAGCGGTTCTTCGGCGACAACGGGCTGACCCCCGCCGAGCCGGGCATCGTCCCCGTGCACCACTGGCGGCCGGACGGCGCGGCGCCCGTGCTGCGCGTGCCGGACCCGGAGTACCTGGAGTCCCTGGAGCTGATCGACCGGATCAAGTACGCCGACATCAACGACCCTTCGGCGGGCGACCCCAGCATCCACGCGGCCATCGCCCGCAAGCCCTGACCACCGTCCGCCCCTTCGCACTCCTCTCGCACTCCCTTCGCACCCCAGGAGGTACGACGTGCCCGGTGACGCCCTCAGCCAGGACCCCGCCGGGATCCGGCGCCGGATCGACACCACCAAGGCCCATCCGGCGCGGGTCTACGACGTCTTCCTGGGCGGCAAGGACCACTACCCGGCCGATCTCGCCGCGGCCGCCGCCGGACTCGCCGCCAACCCGCGCGGCTACCTCGACGTCCGGCACAACCGCGACTTCCTGCGCCGGGCCGTGACCACGCTCGCCGCCGAGGACGGCATCCGCCAGTTCCTCGACATCGGCACCGGCCTGCCGACCGCCGAGAACGTCCACCAGATCGCCCAGCGGACCGACCCCGGCGCGCGGGTGGTGTACGTCGACAACGACCCCGTCGTCCTCGCGCACGCCCGCGCGCTGCTCACCTCCGGGCCCGAGGGCCGCACCGACTACATCGACGCCGACCTCCGCGACCCCGCCCACATCCTCGAACAGGCCGCGAACACCCTCGACTTCGACCGGCCGATCGCCCTCTGCCTGGTCGCGATCCTGCACTTCGTCGCGGACGAGGAGGCGTACCCGATCGTCCGCGAACTGCTGGACGCGCTGCCCGCCGGGAGCCGGCTGATCCTCAGCCACCTCACCGACGACCTCAACCCGGAGAAGGTCCGCGCGGTGCAGCGTGCCTACACCGAGCGTGGTTTCACCTTCGTGCTGCGCTCCCGCGCGGACGTCGCCCGCTTCCTCACGGACAACGGCCTGGAGACGGCCGCGCCCGGTGTCGTCCCCGTCCACCACTGGCGCCCCGACCACGCCGCGCCCGTCCCCGAACAGCCCGACCCGGCCTACCTCGACACCCTCGACGACATCGAGCAGGTCCGCTACCGCGCCATCGACGACGTCACCGACGCCGACATCAACCTGTACGCGGCACTCGGCGTCAAGCCGTAGCCCGCGCCGCCGCCGCGCTCAGTCCCACCAGAAGTGCCAGGACCGGCCGCCGGTCAGCGTCCGCGCGTACGCCTCAAGGCTCTCCTCCACGCTGTCCGGGCAGAACGCGAAGTGCTCCGCCGCCACTGCCTCCGCCTCGGCGGGGGTGGCGGGCGGCGCGGCCACGGACACGGTGAGGTGGTCGAAGCCCAGCGCCACGACCCGTATGCCGAAGCGGTCCTCCCACGAGCGGAGCACCGCGCACAGCCGGGCCACGTCCTCCTCGTGGTTCACCGGGCCGCTCCAGCCGATCGCCGCCGGTATGTCCGCGCTGCGCCGCGCGGGCACCAGCGCCAGATGCGGGTCCTTCAGCCAGGGCCGCCCCTCCGCGAGCGCGTCCGCCAGCTCCGCCGCCCGCACGTCCGGCGCCGCCGTCAGCGACAGCGGCTCCGCCAGTCCCGGCCACTCGCCCGCCCGCTCCACCGCCCACTCGGGCCAGCACTCCGCGAGCACGTCCTCGGCGTCATGGTCACCCGGATACGACGTCTCGCCGGGCGCCAGCTCCCAGTCCTCCGGGCCGCCCTGACCGCCGTTCAGATCCAGCAGCACCGGCAGCAGGCCCACCCGGGCGGCGGGCCCGCCCAGCGCCGCCCAGTTGCCGGACGCCACGGCGCGCCCGGCGCACCACAGCAGCGGTTCGCGCCACGGACCGTCGTCCGTCGCGTCGATCAGGCTCCCGGGCGGCAGTTGCAGCCCGAGGGAACGCCCGCTCGGATCGGCGGCGAGCTTGGGCAGCGGATTCGGAAGAGTCGCCATGCCAGTGACTGTAGGCGCAGCCACTGACAATCCCTCACCTGACCGAGTCGGTGAACGCTTCCCAAGTCGCCGGTGAGACACGGAGGGTGGGCGCGTCGTCCGAGTTCTTCGAGTCCCGGATGTGGATGGTGTGGGGGCAGGCGGCGACTTCGAGGCATGCGCCGCCCTGGTCACTGCTGTAGCTCGACTTGAACCACTCAAGTGGGGTGCTCATTGCTCTCCTAGCAGACGGTCGAGCAGGCCCTTCGACTCCCCTGGAGTCATGGCCTGTGACCGCAGCATCGCATATTTGCGTGCCATCACAGACACCTCGTCCGGGTCCGCCACCCACTGGCTGCCGCGCTGGCCTTCTGCATAGGCCAGGTGGTGGTGGTCGGGTGTCTCCAGGAGGATGAAGGGGCCTGCCATGCCAGCGTGCCCTGAGGTCCGTGTAGGAAGGAACTGCAAGGACAGTCCTGGCCGTTCAGTGCACTCGCGCAGACGCCTGAGCTGCTCCCGGCGAACCCTGTCCCCTCCGACTCGGATATGCAGGACAGGCTCCCAGACGATGAAGCTCATCGTCGGCGGACACTTTCGCTGGAGGATCTCCTGGCGGTTGATGCGTCCCGCGACCTTGGTGGCGAGTTCGTCCTCGTCGTACGCGGGGACGTGCTCACTCAGGACAGCGCGGGCGTACGGTTCGGTCTGGAGCAGTCCGGGCAGTACGGCATTGTCGTACCAGGACAGTGACACCGCTTCCCGCTCATGGACCATGTACTGCTCGGCGAACATCGGGTACTGGTCGATCTCCGGCAGCTTGTCCACCCCGGCCGACAACATTCCCTTGGTGTCCAGCAGTTCATCGAGCGTGGCCGCGACATCCGGCATCAGCGGTCGTCTGCCCTGCTCGATGGAGGCGACGGTCTCCTCGTCCACCATCAGCCGTTCCGCCAGCACGCGCTGCGTGAAACCGGCCGCTTTCCTCGCGGCCTGCACCTGCGCGCCCAGCATCTTCAGCGTCGAGAAGTTCTTCTTCCGTGGCTGCTTCTTGGTGCTCATGCCGGTCCAACTCCCCACGCCCCGCTCGTGGTGACCCTTGCCGACCCGTACAGATTACGCGTACGGGTTCACTCACTGATCCAGCGTAGTGACTCTGCGCGACATTCGTCCCGTGATTCAGTCAACCGAACTCCCCTACCAGCGCGATCAGTTCTACCGGCGTGACCGCCGGTCCGTGCCGGCCGCCCGGCGGCTGGCCGAGTGGGCGCTGCGGTTCTGGGGGCTGGCCGAGTGGACGCGGGCCGAGGACGTGGCCCTGTGCACCAGCGAGCTGGCCACCAACGCGCTGCTGCACGGCGTACCGCCGGGCCGTGGCTTTCTGCTGCGGGTGCGCTACGACGGCGCCGTCGTACGCGTCGAGGTGCACGACAGCGGTGACGGGGTGCCGCGCATCCCGGAAGGGCCCCCGGACGCGGCCGAGGGCGGACGCGGGCTGCTGCTCGTGTCCGCCCTCAGCGACAAGTGGGGCGTGGGGGAGCGGAATCCCGGCAAGGTGGTGTGGGCCGAGTTCGCTCGGTGACTCAGAGCCTTTCGGGCGCCTGGATGCCCAGCAGGGCCATGCCCTGCCGGAGCGTGCGGCCGGTGACGTCGGTCAGGAAGAGGCGGTTCTCCACCTGCTCCGGCGTCTCGGCCTTCAGGACCGGGCACTTGTCGTAGAACGTGGTGAACAGGGACGCGAGCTGGTAGAGGTACGCCGTCAGCTTGTGCGGGGCGTACTCGGCGGCGGCCTCCGCGACCGTCTCCGCGAACTGGTCCGCGTGCAGCCCGAGCGCCCGCTCGGCCGGGGACAGCTCCAGCTCGGGGTGGGCGGCCGGGCGGACCTCGCCCGCCTTGCGCTGGATGGACTGGGTCCGGGCGTACGCGTACTGGAGGTAGACGGAGGTGTCGCCGTTGAGCGAGACCATCTGGTCCAGGTCGAACTTGTAGTCCCGGCTCGCCGAGGTCGACAGGTCCGCGTACTTCACCGCGCCGATGCCCACCTGGGCGCCGCGCTCGGCGATCTCCTGCTCGGACAGGTCCTGCGCCTTCTCGCGCACGACCGCAGAGGCGCGGTCGATCGCCTCGTCCAGCAGGTCGACCAGGCGCACCGTCTCGCCCTCACGGGTCTTGAACGGCTTGCCGTCCTTGCCGAGGACCGTGCCGAAGGCGAGCTGCTGGGCCTTGACGTCCTCGCCGAGCCACCCGGCCCGGCGCGCGGTCTCGAAGACCATCTTGAAGTGCAGGGACTGCCGCGCGTCCACCACGTACAGCAGGGTGTCGGCCTTCAGGTTGAAGACGCGGTCGCGGATCGCGGAGAGGTCGGTGGCCGCGTAGCCGTAGCCGCCGTCCGACTTCTGGACGATCAGCGGGACCTTGTTGCCGTCCGGGCCCTTGATGTCATCGAAGAAGACGCACAGCGCGCCCTCGGAGCGGACCGCGACGCCCGACTCCTCCAGCAGGCGGCAGGTCTCGGCCAGCATGTCGTTGTACCCGGACTCGCCGACGATGTCCGCGTCCCGGATCTCCATGTCCAGCTTCTCGAAGACGGAGAAGAAGTAGATCTTCGACTCGTCGACGAACTTCTGCCACATGGCGAGCGTGTGCGGGTCACCGGCCTGGAGGTCGACCACCCGGCGCCGGGCGCGCGTCTTGAACTCCTCGTCGGAGTCGAACTTCCTGCGCGCGGCCTTGTAGAGGCGGTCGAGGTTGGACATCGCCTCCTCGCCGCTCACCTCTCCGGCCCGGTGGTCCAGCTCGTGCGGGTGCTCGTCCAGATACTGGATGAGCATGCCGAACTGGGTGCCCCAGTCACCGATGTGGTGGCGGCGCACCACGGTCTCCCCGGTGAACTCCAGGAGCTGGACGACCGCGTCGCCGATGACCGCCGAACGCAGATGGCCGACGTGCATCTCCTTGGCGACGTTCGGCTGGGCGTAGTCGATGACCGTGGTGCCCGGGTGGTCGGCGTGCGGCACGCCGAGCCGGGCCGCCGGGTCGGTGACCCGCGCGGACAGGTTCTCGATGATCGCCTTGTCGGTGACCGTGATGTTGAGGAAGCCGGGCCCGGAGACCTCGATGTCCCCGATCACGTCACCGGTGACCACCCGCTCCATGACCTGCGCCGCCAGCTCGCGCGGGTTCGCCTTGGCCTTCTTGGCCAGCGCCAGGATCCCGTTGGCCTGGAAGTCGGCCCGGTCGCTTCGTCGCAGCAGCGGGTCCGCGGCGGCGGCCTCCGGCAGGGCGGCCGAGAGCGCGTTCGCGAGACGCTGGTGGACGGAGGCGGTGAGGGACGTGACCGAGGCCATAGGAATGGGTGCCGTTCTCGTCTGGGGATAATGAGTCCCGCTCAGTATCCCACGGGGGGTAAACCGAATTTTCCGTCCGCCCGGCCAACCCCGGGGCGCGTCCCTCCGTCCAACGCCGTGGAAAGGCGTTTTCGTGGATGCCGCCCGGCCTGGGAGAATGGGACGGTCAGCCGTGTGACCGCGTGGGCGGCCCACGGAGAGCTTCCGGAATCTCCAGGAAACTCCAGGAAACTTCAGGAAAGAGGACGTGCCGATCGTGGCTCAGAGCACCGAGACCACCGACTGGGTCTCCCGTTTCGCGGATGAGGTCATCGAGGAGTCGGAGCGCCGGGCCCCTGGCAAACCCGTGGTCGTCGCCTCGGGTCTGTCCCCCTCCGGCCCCATCCACCTGGGCAACCTGCGCGAGGTCATGACCCCGCACCTGGTCGCCGACGAGATCCGCCGCCGCGGCCGCCAGGTCCGGCACCTGATCTCCTGGGACGACTACGACCGCTACCGCAAGGTCCCGGCGGGCGTCCCCGGCGTCGACGAGTCGTGGGCCGAGCACATCGGCAAGCCGCTGACCTCCGTCCCCGCGCCCGCAGGCTCCGCCCACCCGAACTGGGCCGAGCACTTCAGGGCCGCCATGGTCGCCTCGCTCGCCGAGCTGGGCGTGGAGTTCGACGGGATCAGCCAGACCGCGCAGTACACCTCCGGGGTCTACCGCGAGCAGGTCCTGCACGCCATGCGGCACCGCGCCGACATCGACGCGATCCTCGCGCAGTACCGCACCAGGCCGAAGACCGGCGGCAAGAAGCAGCAGAAGCCGGCCGACGAGGCCGAGCTGGAGGCCGCCGAGGGCTCGGGCGCCGCCGCCGAGGACGACGGCAGCTCCGGCTCCGCCGGATACTTCCCGTACAAGCCGTACTGCGGCAACTGCGAGAAGGACCTCACCACCGTCACCGGCTACGACGACGACTCCACCGAGCTGACGTACACCTGCACGGCGTGCGCCTTCTCGGAGACCGTCCGGCTCAGCGAGTTCAACCGCGGCAAGCTGGTCTGGAAGGTCGACTGGCCGATGCGCTGGGCGTACGAGGGCGTGATCTTCGAGCCGTCCGGCGTCGACCACTCCTCGCCCGGCTCGTCCTTCCAGGTCGGCGGGCAGATCGTCGGCATCTTCGACGGCAAGCAGCCCATCGGCCCGATGTACGCCTTCGTCGGCATCTCCGGCATGGCGAAGATGTCCTCGTCCAAGGGCGGCGTGCCCACGCCCGGCGACGCGCTCCAGATCATGGAGCCGCAGCTGCTGCGCTGGCTGTACGCCCGCCGCCGCCCCAACCAGTCCTTCAAGATCGCCTTCGACCAGGAGATCCAGCGGCTGTACGACGAGTGGGACAAGCTGGCCGGGAAGGTCGCCGACGGCAGCGCGCTGCCCGGTGACGTCGCCGCGTACACCCGCGCGGTCGGCACCGCCTCCGGCGAGCTGCCCCGGACGGCCCGCCCGCTGCCGTACCGCACCCTCGCCTCGGTCGCCGACATCACCGCCGGCCACCAGGACCAGGCGCTGCGCATCCTCAGCGAGCTGGACCCCGCCGACCCGCTGTCCTCGCTGGACGAGGCCCGCCCGCGCTACGACAAGGCCGAGGCGTGGATCAACACCCACGTCCCCGCCGACCAGCGCACCATCGTCCGCGCCGAGCCCGACACCGACCTGCTGAAGTCGCTGGACGAGCCGTCCCGGCAGTCCGTGCGGCTCCTGCTGGACGGCCTCGCCGAGCACTGGTCGCTGGACGGCCTCACCCACCTGGTCTACGGCGTGCCCAAGGTCCAGGCCGGGTTCTCCGCCGACGCCACGCCCAAGGAGCTGCCGCCGGAGATCAAGACCGCCCAGCGGACGTTCTTCGCGCTCCTCTACCACCTGCTCGTCGGCCGCGACACCGGCCCGCGCCTGCCCACGCTGCTGCTCGCGGTGGGCCAGGAGCGGGTGCGGACGCTGCTCGGCGCGTAGGCGCTCCGCGGGACGCCGCAAGACAACGGGAAGGGGGCCCTCCAGGCGGAGGGCCCCCTTCCCGTTGTCCGCTCGTCCGGCGCGTGCGCGGCTACGCGATGTGCTCCTCCATCAGCTCGTCGTTGAGACGGGCCGTGAAGCGGTCCATGTACTGGTTCAGCTCGCGGGACTGGAGGCGCACTCCGTACGCCGCCTCGACGTTCGCGGCGAAGGTGCCGGGCGTCGGCATGCCCTCGCCCTCGATCGAGTACCGGAACACCTGGTACAGGCCCTCCTCGTCCGGCGCCTGCTCCGGCGCGGCGCCGCCGTCGCCCAGCTCACGAGTGCGGTTCGGACCCGCGGGGACGGGGAAGCCGCCCGTGTCCTCGGGGGACGGCTGCCGGGGAGCGGGCTGCTGGGGTGCGGGCTGCTGGGGCGCCTGCTGGTCCGGCTGGTCGGGGTGCTGCTCCTCGTACCACTCGTCGTACGGCGGCTCCGGGCCGTACGACGGCTCCGGCTCGTACGTCGGGTCGTACCCGCCGTGGTAGTCGACCTGCCGCGGCGCCTGGAACCACGGGCTCTCCGCCGGATCCGGCACATACGCCTGCTGCTCCGGCTCCGGGCCGCGCTCGGCCACCAGCGCGCGCGGCTGCCCGCCGCCCGGCACCGCCGCCCGCCGCGCCTCGGCGGCCACCGCCGGCTGCGGCGCGGACACCGGAGGCAGCAGCGCGGGCTCGATGCCCGCCGCCGCCAGGCCCGCGGGCGCCGTCTCCGCCAGCGGCACGCCGTAACGGGCGAGCCGCAGCGGCATCAGCGACTCCACCGGAGCCTTGCGGCGCCAGGCCCGGCCGAAGCGCGAACGCATCCGCGCCTGGTAGACCAGCCGCTCCTGCTCCAGCTTGATCACCTGCTCGTAGGAGCGCAGCTCCCACAGCTTCATCCGGCGCCACAGCAGGAACGTCGGCAGCGGCGACAGCAGCCAGCGGGTGAGGCGGACCCCCTCCATGTGCTTGTCGGCCGTGATGTCCGCGATCCGGCCCACGGCGTGCCGCGCAGCCTCCACCGCCACCACGAACAGCACCGGGATCACCGCGTGCATCCCGACACCCAGCGGATCCGGCCACGCCGCCGCGCCGTTGAACGCGATCGTCGCCGCCGTCAGCACCCACGCCGTCTGGCGCAGCAGCGGGAAGGGGATCCGGATCCACGTCAGCAGCAGATCCAGGGCGAGCAGCACACAGATGCCCGCGTCGATGCCTATCGGGAACACATAACTGAAGTCCCCGAAGCCCTTCTTGATGGCCAGCTCGCGCACGGCCGCGTACGAACCCGCGAAACCGATACCGGCGATGATCACGGCGCCGGCCACGACCACGCCGATCAGTACCCGGTGCATCCGAGTCAGCTGCAATGGCGCGGCCACTCGTACTCCCCTCCCCTT
Source organism: Streptomyces sp. PsTaAH-124 (assembly GCF_000373685.1). Classification (NCBI taxonomy): domain Bacteria; kingdom Bacillati; phylum Actinomycetota; class Actinomycetes; order Kitasatosporales; family Streptomycetaceae; genus Streptomyces; species Streptomyces sp. PsTaAH-124. Next base: position 33,920 of record NZ_KB892173.1, read on the forward strand.
GCCTCCTGTTGCGCGCAACAGAGTGGCACATCCGTGCGGGGAACGGATGGCCGGATCCGGCGGTCCGCTCCGCCCGGCCGCGCGCGGACGGCTACCGAGCGGACTTCGACGCCGACTCCGAGGGGGCGGTCGTCGCCGACGGCGAGGTCGAACCGGAGGCCGGCGCGGACGCCTTCCCCGACGCCTCACCCGACGCCTTCCCGGAGGGCGAGGACGCGTCCGAACCGGCCGCGGAACCCCCGCCACCGGCGCCGTTCGCCGACTTCACCGAGGCCACCGCCTCCTTGGCGGCCCGCACCGCGTCCTTCGTCAGGTCGTCCGCGTCCGGCGCCTTGTCACCGGCCAGACCCGCGCCGTTGTAGTCGAGCGTGACCACCACGTTCTCCACCCGGGCCACGACCGTCTGCTGCTTGAAGGCGCCCTCCTTCTTCTTCAGGTCGTAGCGCACCGCCGTCGCCTCGTCGCCCGCCCCGGACACCGGCTCCGACTTCGTCTTCTGCGCGTCCGTCACGTTCTGCGCGTCCCGCACCTGCTTGCCGTAGTACTCGCGCGCCTGCGCCTCGCCCGCACCGCGCGCCGTGTCCGACTCGAAACGCAGCAGCGAGACGTTCAGCCAGCGGTACTGGGAGCCCTTCACGCCGTTGTTCGTCAGCCCGTTCCACGAGCAGCTCGCCCGCGTCGACACATCGCTGGAGGCCCCCGCCTTCGCGGACTTCTCGCCCTTGGGCACCAGATCGCCCAGCGTCTTCTTCGCGAACACCTTGCACGCGTCCGGCAGCTTCCCGTAGACCGCGGCCCGCACGGTCGGCGACGGGCTCGCCGTCGCGGACGCCGAGGCGCCGCCCGGGGCCGCCGCGCTCGCCGTGGCGGACGCGTCGTCCGAACCGGAGTCCGAGGAGGACGAACAGGCGGCCGCCGTCAGCAGCAGCACCGGCAGCGCGGTCGCGCACACGACGGCACGGCGCAGCCGCGGTGCCCCCGCGGCACGCCCCTCCCGCTGGTCACGCCGGTCACGCTGTTCTCGCTGAGCTGCTCGCTGCATGGTTCCTTCACTCATGACGCTCGTGGTTCCCTGCGTTTCGGATCACGGTCTGATCAGGTCCGGGGGCCACCGTACGCAATCGGTCAGCGGTGTGGTCCGCCTTCCCGCGCATCACGGCACCGCGCCAAGTGCCGTGCCGCGGAGGTCAGCCGCCCAGCGAATCCGCGAGCTGCGCCGCCAGATTCCGGGCCCTGTCCTGCATTTCCTTGCTGTCCGGGACCGCGCCGACACCGGCCGGCTGCTCCTCGTACTCGATGGTCACGATCACGTTCGACGTGCGGAACACCACAGTCACCGTCCGCTGTTTGACCGTCGAACCGGAGCTGCTGAGCGCGTCGTCGAGGAACGCCTCGTCGCCGAGGTCGTCGAGGGTGCGGGGCTGGATCTCGGCCGGGTCGGTGACCGGGGCGGAAGCCGTGGACGAAGGCGCGGAAGGTGCGGAGGGGCCGCCGGTGGAGTGGGAGGAGGGCGCGCCGCCGGGGGTGCCGCCGGACGGCGAGGGGGACCGGGAGGCGGACTGCGACGCGGAGGACCCGGACTGCGACTGCGAGCCGCCGGACGGGGTGAGCGGGGCGGGCAGGTCCGCGGCGCTCTGCCGGGTGGCGAAGACCGCCTCGGCCTGGCTGTCGTCGCTCACCGCGTTGTCGTAGGAGACGACCCGCTCGAAGTCGATGTGCAGATGGTCGGTGGCCTCGGCGGAGTCCACCTTCCAGCGGCAGCCGACCTTGCGGTCCGTGTCGTAGGTGAGCGTGGCCTCGCCGTCGTACGCCTTCTCGCGCTGCTCCGGGTCGGTGAGCTGCTGGATGCCGGGCAGCAGCGTGTCGAGGGTGCTGTGGCCGACCGCGCGGCACGCCTCCGGGAGCGTGCGGTATTTGCCCGGCTGGGCCGCCGCCGTCGCGGGTCCCGGACCGTCCGGGTTGGCGTTGTCCGCCCGGCCGCCGTCCGACGAGCCGCCGGAGCAGCCGGCCAGCAACAGCGCCGCGAACAACGCGGCGGCGCCGGATACGTACGCCTTCCGCAGCACGGTCAGGCTCCTCTCGACGGGGGTCGGTCACCCGGGCCGCCCGGTGGTTAATCGCTTGCCGGGCGGGGGCGTCTCCTGGAGACAATGTGTATCGCACGCACTGCCGTGGACGCCGGTCCGATGTCCTGTTTCGTCGACCTTGGCGCCGGTATTGCGATTCGCCACTTCTGAGACTTCTGTACGTTTACCGGGGGAATGAGGACGCTATGTCGTACGTGGAAATGCCGGGCGCGAAGGTACCCATACGTCTGTGGACCGACCCCGCCTCGGTCGAGGACGTGGCGCTGCGCCAGCTCCAGAACGTCGCCACCCTGCCCTGGATCAAGGGCCTGGCCGTCATGCCCGACGTGCACTACGGCAAGGGCGCGACCGTCGGCTCCGTCATCGCCATGCGCGGCGCGGTCTGCCCGGCGGCGGTCGGCGTGGACATCGGCTGCGGCATGTCCGCCGTGAAGACGTCCCTCACCGCCAACGACCTGCCCGGCGACCTCTCCCGCCTGCGCTCCAAAATCGAACAGGCCATCCCGGTCGGCCGCGGCATGCACGACGACCCCGTCGACCCGCACGCCTTCCACGGCCTGGCCACGGCGGGCTGGGACGGCTTCTGGGGGCGGTTCGACGGCGTGGCCGAAGCGGTCAGATTCCGTCAGGAACGGGCCACGAAGCAGATGGGAACGCTCGGAGGGGGCAACCATTTTGTAGAGGTTTGTACGGACACGACCGGTTCTGTCTGGTTGATGCTCCACTCCGGTTCGCGGAACATCGGCAAGGAACTGGCCGAGCATCACATCGGCGTCGCGCAGAAGCTCCCGCACAACCAGGGCCTGGTCGACCGTGACCTGGCGGTGTTCGTCGCGGACACCCCGCAGATGGCCGCCTACCGCAACGACCTGTTCTGGGCGCAGGAGTACGCCAAGCACAACCGCACGCTCATGATGGCGCTGCTGAAGGACGTCGTCCGCAAGGAGTTCAAGAAGGCGAAGCCGGTCTTCGAACAGGAGATCTCCTGCCACCACAACTACGTGGCGGAGGAACGCTACGACGGCATGGACCTGCTGGTCACCCGCAAGGGCGCGATCCGCGCGGGCTCCGGCGAGTACGGCATCATCCCCGGCTCGATGGGCACCGGCTCCTACATCGTGAAGGGCCTCGGCAACGAGAAGTCCTTCAACTCCGCCTCGCACGGCGCCGGGCGGCGGATGAGCCGCAACGCCGCCAAGCGCCGCTTCTCCACGAAGGACCTGGAGGAGCAGACACGGGGCGTGGAGTGCCGCAAGGACTCCGGTGTGGTCGACGAGATCCCGGGTGCCTACAAGCCCATCGAGCAGGTCATCGACCAGCAGCGGGACCTCGTCGAGGTGGTGGCGCGGCTCAAGCAGGTGGTCTGTGTGAAGGGCTGAGAAGGGCCGAGGAGGGCTGCGTCAGTCCCGGAGCCGCTTCTCCAGCAGGGTCACCGCGTACGGGGTGCCCGTGCTGCTCGGTTTGGTGGGGTGTTCGCCGGTGGCTGTGTAGCCGGCCGTCTCGTAGTAGGCGCGCAGGCGGGGGTTGGTGGTGAGGCAGTCGAGGCGGGCGTAGGGGCGGCCGGTGGCGGTGATGCGGGACTCGGCCTCGGCGAGGAGGCGGCGGCCGGTGCCGGGCGGGGCGGTGTGCGGGGCGGTCATCAGGCGGTGGATGTAACCGGCGTCGGCGGGGCGGGGGCCCCAGGCGTCGGGGTCGTCCCACCACAGTTCCCAGGCGCCGGCCAGGTGCTCGCCCGCGTGGGCGAGCCAGACCTCGCCCTCGCGCATCCGGGTGCGGAAGTGGGCCTCGTCCTTCTCGCCCGGCTTCCACTGGTCGATGCCGCGGGCCAGCTGCCGCAGGGCGGCGCTGTCGCGCAGCCGGACCAGCAGCGGCGCGTCGGCGGGGACGGCGCGGCGGAAGGCCAGCGGCGGCCAAGTGGCGGGGGCGGGCTCCAGGAGGTGGGCGCGCAGGGTGGCGGCGAGCGCGGACGCGTCCAGTTCCAGGGCGTCGGTGACGTACGCCTCGACGGAGCCGTACCTCTCCCTCAGGGCGGCCAGGAACAGGCGCATCACCGCGGCGGGGGCGCGGCCGTAGCCGGGCCAGCGCGGGGTGCGGCCGCCGTTGCGGGCCCGCCAGTCGGCCAGCAGCATCGGGGTGGCCAGTTCGGTGAGGGAGAAGTCCTCGACGACGGTGGGCTCGGGGACGCCGAGCAGGGTCAGCACCAGCGCGGCCAGTTCGCCCGTGCGGTCCTTGCCGGAGGCGCAGTGGAAGACCAGCGGGGTGCCGGAGACGGCCGCGTCGCGGATCAGCTCCAGGGCGGCGCGGATCTCCTTGGCGCCGTCCTCGGCCACCTCCATGTACCGCGCGGCCAGATACGGGCCCGGGTCCACCTCGGGGCCCAGCGCGGGCTGGTCGTAGGGGCGGTGCTCGATGCTGAGGTTGTGGTACGTGAAGGAGGGGTGCTCCGGGACCCGGCCCTGGCGCTCGACCTCCCAGCCGTGGCGCAGGTCGATCACGGTGCCGATCCCGAGGGCGAGGAAGCGGTCCCAGTCCGGGGCGGCGCGGTCCAGCTTGCCGAGGCCGTCGGCGCGGTAGAGGAGGCGCGGGCGGACCCGCAGGCCGTCCTCGGTGGCGTACCCGCCGAGGTCACGGACGTTGCGCAGGGCGTCGAAGCGTATGTGTCTGTCCACGGTCGGTCACCTTACGGCGGGGGCAACGCGACCGCGTGGGGCCTCACTTGGCGTGGCGGACCGCGTAGATCATGACGAACGCCACCACGTGGATGCCGAAGAGGAAGTAGCCGAGGTAGTACCAGACGTAGCGCTCGCGCTTCTTCTCCTCCGCCAGGCGCCGCTGCTCGGCGGCGGTCCGCTCCCGGGCGGGCAGGCCCTGGGCGGGAAGGCCCTGGGTGGCGGGGCCCGGTCCGGGGGTGTCCGGACCGGAGGCGTTCTGGGGCGTCGTCATCGTCATCACCGCTCCCGGTGCACCTTGGTGTTCGACGCCTGGGCGCGCGGGCGCACGACCAGGAGGTCGATGTTGACATGGCTGGGGCGGGTCACCGCCCAGGTGATGGTGTCCGCGACGTCGTCGGCCGTCAGCGGCTCGGCGACGCCCTCGTAGACCTTGGCCGCCTTCTCGGTGTCGCCGCCGAAGCGGGTCAGCGCGAACTCCTCGGTGCGGACCATGCCCGGCGCGACCTCGACCACCCGGACCGGCTCGCCGACGATCTCCAGGCGCAGCGTCTCGGCGAGGACGTGCTCGCCGTGCTTGGCCGCGACGTACCCGGCGCCGCCCTCGTAGGTGCCGAGGCCGGCCGTGGAGGAGACGACGACCACGGTGCCGTCGCCGCTCGCGGCGAGCTTGGGCAGCAGGGCCTGGGTGATGTTGAGGGTGCCGATGACGTTGGTCTCGTACATCGCGCGCCACTGGGCGGGGTCGCCGGTGGCGACCGGGTCGGCGCCGAGCGCGCCGCCCGCGTTGTTCACCAGGACGCCGATGGTGCGGAAGGCGCTCGCGAACTCGTCGACGGCGGCCCGGTCGGTGACGTCGAGCTGGTAGGCGGTGGCGGAGTGGCCGGCCGCGGTGATCTCCTCGGCCAGCGCCTCGATGCGGTCCTTGCGGCGGGCGGTCAGCACCACGCGGTATCCCGCGGCGGCGAGCTGCCGGGCCGTGGCGGCGCCGATACCGCTGCTCGCACCGGTGACCACGGCGATGCGGGAGGCGGCGGACGGTGCGGCGGTGGCCATGGGCTGCTCCTCGGGTTCGTGCGCTCGGCTCAGCCCAGCGTAGGCGAACCTCAGCCGCCGTTCCTCGGGGCCCACATGATCAGCGCCATTCCGGCCAGGCAGACCGCGGCGCCCGCGAGGTCCCAGCGGTCGGGGCGGTAGCCGTCCGCGACGACGCCCCACAGGATGGATCCGGCCACGAAGATCCCGCCGTAGGCGGCGAGGATGCGGCCGAAGTGCGCGTCGGGCTGGAAGGTGGCGACGAAGCCGTACGCGCCGAGCGCGAGCACGCCGCCGGCCGCCCAGAGCCAGCCGCGGTGTTCGCGCACGCCCTGCCAGACCAGCCAGGCGCCGCCGATCTCGAGGAGCGCGGCGACGACGAAGAGGGCGGCGGAGCGGAGGATCAGGGGCATGGGGGCAGCTTTTCACGGCGGGCGCGGGGGCTTCGCGGGGTGGCCGGGCCGGGCCGGTCAGGGGCAGGGGCAGGGGGGGCCGGGTGGTGCGGTGGGTCCGTCAGGGGGTGGCCGGGGTGGCCGGGGTGGTGCGGCGGGCCCAGGGTGGGGTCCAGATCTCGCCGGGGGCGCGCCGGGTGCGGGCGGCGCGCAGGAGGTGGTCGCGCAGGGCGGCGAGCGCGGGGTGTGGGTTGTCGCGGTGGTGCAGGAGGCAGTGCGGGTACGCCGGGACCGGGTGGCGCAGTGGGATGCGGCGCAGGTCGTAGTCGGCGGGCCAGAGCACGCGGGTGAGTTCGCCGACGAAGGTGGTCAGGGTGGGGGACTCGGCCAGGACGTCGGGCAGGGGCTCGGTGCCGAAGTGCGGTCCGATCACGTCGATGGTGAGGCCGAAGGCGGCGGCGAGGTCGGCGTAGTAGGCGGCCCACTCGGTGCCGCTGCCCAGCTCGGGCATCCAGATCGGGTGCCCGGCGAGGTCGGCGGGGCGCACGGCGCGGGCGTCGGCGAAGGGGTGGGCGGGGCCGGTCAGCAGGTGCAGGGGCTCGTCCAGGACGGGGACGGCCGCGATGTCGTCGGGCAGGTTCCGGCCGGGCTGGAGGACGGCGCGGAACGAGGCGTCCACGGTGCCGGCGCGGAGCGCGGCCACCGCCGCGTCGGCGTCGTAGAGGGTGACCACGTCGAGCGCGGTGTCCGGGTGGGCGCGCAGGAAGTCGCGCAGCAGCCCGGAGGGGGCGAGCTTGCGGCCGATGACGTCCACGCGCAGCGCGCGCCGGCCGGGGCGTACGGAGGCGGCGGCGCGTTCGGCGGCGCGCAGGAGTTCGCGGGCGTGCGGCAGGAACGCCTGGCCGTCGACGGTGAGCCGGGCGCCGCGCGCGGTGCGGGTGAACAGCCGGGTGCCGAGGGCCTTCTCCAGGGCGGCCACCCGCTTGGAGACGGCCTGCTGGGTGACGGCCAGATCGGTGGCGGCGTCCTGGAAGCGGCCCGCGTCGGCGACGGCGACGAAGGTGCGTACGGCGGTGAGGTCCAGGTCCGGGTCCACGTCGGCCGACCCTACTGCCACCGGGGCGCCACAACCGCCGGTTGTGGGCCGAGTGCCCCGGCGGTTGTTTGCCGGGCGGGACGGGCGGGGGCTTGGATGGGCGGCCGGTCGGCGGCGGGAGGAGAGTGCGCGTGGGGCGTGACCGGGAGCGACGGGAGCGGCAGCGGGAGCCGCGGCGGCCGGGGCTGGGGCGGCGGTTCGGGTGGCTGTGGGCGGCGTACGCGGCGAGCACGTTCGGTACGTGGCTGGCGTTCGACGCGTTCGCGCTGATCGCGGTGCTGGTGCTGCACGCCGGGCCGGCCGAGGTGTCGGTGCTGGCGGCGGCCGGTCCGGCGGTGGGCGCGGTGCTGGCGGTGCCGTTCGGGCCGTGGGTGGAGTTCCGGCGCAAGCGGCCGGTGATGATCGCCACCGATCTGGCGCGCTGCGCGGCGCTGCTGACCGTGCCGGTCGCCTACGCGTGCGGTGTGCTCGGGTTCGTCCAGCTGCTGGTGGTGTCGGTGCTGGTCGCGGCGGCGGACATCGCGTTCGGCGCGGCGAGCGGGGCGTATCTGAAGGCGCTGGTGCCGAAGACGGACCTGCTGGTGGCGAGCAGCCGGTTCGAGTCGACGATGTGGACGGCGTCGGTGCTGGGGCCGCCGGCCGGGGGGTTCCTGGTCGGGGTGTTCGGGCCGGTGGTGACGGTGGTGGCCGACGCGGTCAGCTATCTGCTCTCGGCGCTGGGGGTGCGCGCGATCGGCGGTACGGAGGCGGCCCCGCGGGCGCGTCCCGCGCGGACGGAGGGTGCGGAGGGGGACGCGGAGGGGGGTGCGCCGGGGCGGCTGCGGGCGGCCGACCTGCTCGACGGCTGGCGGTTCGTGCTGACGCATCCGGTGCTGAGGCCGCTGTTCTTCAACACGCTGCTGACCAACGCGCTGATCATGGCGGCGGCGCCGCTGCTGGCGGTGCTGATGCTGGGCCCGCTGGGGTTCGCGCCGTGGCAGTACGGCCTCGCCTTCGCCGTGCCCTGCCTGGGCGGGCTGCTCGGCTCGCGGCTGGCGGGCCCGCTGGTGAGGCGGTACGGGCGGCGCCGGGTCCTGCTCGCCACGGGGGCGCTCAGGGTGTGCTGGCCGGTGGGCCTGGTGTTCGTACGGCCCGGGGTGCCGGGACTGGCGGTGGTGATGGTGGTCGAGGTGGTGCTGATCACCCTGTGCGGGGTGTTCAACCCGGTGTACAGCGCCTACCGGCTGGAGCTGACCCCGTCGGACCGGGTGGCCCGCACGCTCGCGGCCTGGTCGGCGAGCGGCAAGCTGACCACGGCGGCGGTGACCGCGCTGTGGGGTCTGCTGGCGGTGTTCACCGGGACGCGTGCCGCGATCGGTCTGGCCGGACTGCTGCTGTTCGTGACGCCGGTGCTGCTGCCGTGGCGGACGAAGGGCGGGGACGGGGACGAGGGGCGCGGTCCGGAGGGGGAGGCGGAGGCGCTGGCGGCGGGGACCGGGGCGGCCTGAGCCGCCGAGGAGCCGGGCGGCGGAGGGGTGTCGCGGGGCGCGGAGGGGATGCGGAGGGGGTGCGGCGCGGGTGCGGAATACCTCCGGGTGGGGGACCGTTCACCAGGTATAGTTGAACAGTCAACAACCTGGAGGATGAGCGACCATGCAGTTCGGGATCTTCAGCGTCGGCGACGTCACGCCGGACCCCACCACCGGCCGGACGCCGACCGAGCGCGAGCGCATCAAGGCCATGGTCGCCATCGCGCTGAAGGCCGAGGAGGTCGGCCTGGACGTCTTCGCGACCGGCGAGCACCACAACCCGCCGTTCGTGCCGTCGTCGCCGACCACCATGCTCGGCTACATCGCCGCGCGCACCGAGCGCCTCGTCCTGTCCACCTCGACGACCCTGATCACCACCAACGACCCGGTGAAGATCGCCGAGGACTTCGCGATGCTCCAGCACCTCGCGGACGGCCGGGTCGACCTGATGATGGGCCGCGGCAACACCGGCCCGGTCTACCCCTGGTTCGGGCAGGACATCCGCCAGGGCATCAACCTCGCCATCGAGAACTACGCTCTGCTGCACCGGCTGTGGCGCGAGGACGTCGTGGACTGGAAGGGGAAGTTCCGCAGCCCGCTCCAGGGCTTCACCGCCACCCCGCGCCCGCTGGACGGCGTACCGCCGTTCGTCTGGCACGGCTCCATCCGCTCCCCGGAGATCGCCGAGCAGGCCGCGTACTACGGCGACGGCTTCTTCCACAACAACATCTTCTGGCCCGCCGACCACACCAAGCGCATGATCGAGCTGTACCGCTCGCGCTACGCCCACTACGGGCACGGCACCCCCGAGCAGGCGATCGTGGGCCTGGGCGGCCAGGTCTTCATGCGGAAGAACTCCCAGGACGCGGTGCGCGAGTTCCGCCCCTACTTCGACAACGCCCCCGTCTACGGCCACGGCCCCTCCCTGGAGGACTTCACCGACCAGACGCCGCTGACCGTGGGCTCCCCGCAGCAGGTCATCGAGAAGACGCTGGCCTTCCGCTCGTACGCGGGCGACTACCAGCGCCAGCTGTTCCTGATGGACCACGCGGGGCTGCCGCTGAAGACCGTCCTCGAACAGCTCGACATGCTCGGCGAGGAGGTCGTGCCGGTGCTGCGCAAGGAGTTCGCCGAGGACCGCCCGGCCGGTGTGCCGGACGCGCCCACCCACACCTCGCTGCTCGCCGCGAAGGACACCCCGGAGGTGACCGTATGAAGCTCGTCGTCGTCTCGGCGGGGCTGAGCGTCCCGTCCTCCACCCGGCTGCTCGCCGACCGGCTGGCCGCCGCGACCGCCGACCGCACGGACGCCCGGGTCCGGGTGGTCGAGGTGCGCGACCTCGCCGTGGCCATCGCGCACAACCTGACCAGCGGCTTCCCCGGCCCGGAGCTGGCCGCCGCGCTGGACGCGGTGACGGAGGCGGACGCGCTGATCGCCGTCACGCCGGTCTTCTCCGCGTCCTACAGCGGGCTGTTCAAGTCCTTCTTCGACGTGCTCGGCGCGCGCGAGAAGGACGCCCTGGCCGGCAAGCCGGTGCTGATCGCGGCCACCGGCGGCACCGCCCGCCACTCGATGGTGCTCGACCACGCGCTGCGGCCCCTCTTCGCCCATCTGCGGGCCGTGGTCGTCCCCACCGGCGTCTACGCCGCCTCCGAGGACTGGGGCGCCGAGGGGCTGCCCGAGCGGATCGAGCGGGCGGCGGGGGAACTCGCGGCGCTGGCGGCACCGGCGGCGCTGGCGGCACCGGTGGCACCGGCCGCACCGGTGGGTGGTGGCGCGGACCCGGCGGGGCGGACCGTACCCGGGGAGCAGGCCGTACCCGGGCCGCCGGCCGTTCCCGGACAGCAGGCCGGACCGGGCGGGGCGGCGGACGGCGGTCTGGCCGTGGTGCCGTTCGAGGAGCAGCTCGCCCGGCTGAGGGGCTGAGGGGTGAGGGGCTGAGCGGCGCGAGTACGGCGGGCCCGTACCGCCGGTTGCGCCCGGGACGGTGAGAGCCGGGTAAAAAGGGTGATCACCGGCCCGCTCGCCCCCTTCGTACCGTCACCGCCTTGGCAGACTGGTCGCGTGCCCCAGACTGTGCTGCTCGCCGAAGACGACCGCGCCATCCGCCACGCCCTGGAGCGGGCCCTGACCCTGGAGGGCTACGCGGTGACGGCGGTCGCCGACGGCGTCGAGGCGCTCGCCCAGGCCCACCGGACCCCGCCGGACGTCCTCGTGCTGGACGTGATGATGCCCGGCATCGACGGGCTCCAGGTCTGCCGGGTGCTGCGCGCCGAGGGCGACCGCACCCCGATCCTCATGCTCACCGCCCTGGTGGAGACCGCAGACCGGATCGCGGGCCTGGACGCGGGCGCCGACGACTACGTCGTCAAGCCCTTCGACGTCGAAGAGGTCTTCGCCCGGCTGCGCGCCCTGCTGCGCCGCACCACCCCGCCCGCTGCCGAACCGGCCCCCGCACCGGCCGCCCCCGCCGCACCGGCCGCCGCCCCCGCCCCGGCCCCGGCCAGGGCGCCGCACCTGCCCGAGCGGCAGGTCGAGGCGGCCGGGATCCGGATGGACCTCCAGGCCCGTCGCGTCTGGCGAGGCACCCGCGAACTGGAGCTGACCCGCACCGAGTTCGAACTCCTCGAACTCCTCGTCCGCAACGCCGGCATCGTCCTGGACCACTCCACCATCTACGACCGGATCTGGGGCTACGACTTCGGCCCCGGTTCCAAGAACCTCGCCGTCTACGTCGGCTATCTGCGCCGGAAGCTGGACGCGCCGGGCGCGCCGCAGCTCATCCACACCGTCCGCGGCGTCGGTTACGTGCTGCGGGAGGACTGAGTGGGCCGCCTCGCGCGGCTGACGGACCGGCCCCGGCCCCGGCCACGACCGCGGCTCTGGTCGCTGCGGACCACGTTCGCGGTGTCGTTCGCCGTGGTGACCGCCGCCGTCACCGTCCTCGTGGGCATCCTGTCGTACAACTCCGCCGCCCGGCTGGTCCGGGTGGACCAGCAGTCGGTGTTCACCCAGGTCGTGCAGGACGTCCAGGACGAGGTGCGGCGCTACGACCGCACCCCGGAGGACTTCTCCTCCTCCCGCCCCGGCCACGAGGTCGTCCGGCCCAGCCGTACCGACGTGCAGGTGCTCGGCGCCGGGGGTCAGGTCGTCGACCGCGGCAGCCCGCCGCTGCCCGTCACCGTCGACGACCGGGAGCTGGCCGGTGACGCCGTGGCGGGCAAGACCATCGAGTACCAGGACGTGCCCGTCGCCGACGACGTGTACCGCATCGCCACCGTCGCGCTCGGCGACGGCCGCGGCGCCGTCCAGATCGCCCAGGAGTTCAGCGACACCGAGGACCTGCTGCGCGCGCTCCAGCAGCGCACCCTGGTGCTGATGGCGATCGTGGTGATCGCGGCCGGTCTGTTCGGCTGGTGGCTGGCCCGCCGCATCACCCGGCGCCTGGTGGTCCTCACCGCCGCCGCCGAGGACGTCGCCCGCACCCGGCGGCTCGGCGTCCAGGTCCCGGTCACCGGCTACGACGAGGTCGGGCGCCTGGGCCGCGCCTTCGACCGTATGCTCGGCCGCCTCGCCCAGTCCGAGGAGGACCAGCGGCGCCTGGTCCAGGACGCGGGCCACGAACTGCGCACCCCGCTCACCTCGCTGCGCACCAACATCTCGCTGCTGCGGCGTATCGACGAACTGCCGCCCGCCACCCGCGAGGACCTGGTCGCCGACCTCACCCAGGAGGCCCGCGAACTGACCGACCTCGTCAACGAACTCGTCGACCTCGCGGCGGGCCAGTCCGACAGCGAACCGCCGCAGCGGGTGGACCTCGCCGACATCGCCGAGGACGTGGCGGGCCTCGCCCGCCGCCGCACCGGCCGCGACATCGTGATCCGGGCGAGCGGCGACACGACGGCCCACGGCCGGCCGGGCATGCTCCAGCGGGCCATTTCCAACCTCGTGGAGAACGCCACCAAGTTCGACCGCGGCGGCACGGCGCCCATCGAGATCGCGGTCCTCGGACCCGCCCGGCCGGGCACCGTGCGCGTCGAGGTCCTCGACCGCGGCCCCGGGGTCGCGGAGGCCGATCTGCTCCGCGTCTTCGACCGCTTCTACCGGGCCGCCGACGCCCGCTCCCTGCCCGGCTCGGGCCTCGGCCTGTCCATCGTGCGCGAGGTCGCCCTCGCCCACGGCGGCGCGCCCTTCGCCTACCGGCGCGAGGGCGGGGGTGCGGTGATCGGGTTCACGGTGGGGGCGGAGCGGGAGGCGGGGGAGTGACCTCCGGAGGTCACTCCCCCGGCGAGAGCGCTAGGACAGGTCCTGGTCGGCGGGTCCGGTCGGACCGGTCGGACCGGTCGGACCCGCCGGGCCGGACCGGTCGGCGGCCCGCGCGGAGGAAGCCTCCGGTGTGCCGGGTGCGCCGTGGCGTCGGCCGCGGCGGACGAAGGACGGCAGCGCGGGCGGGGTGAGGAAGCCCTCGGCGCGGGCGCTGGCCAGGCCGATGCGCGGGATGTCGGCGCTCTTGGCGAACAGCAGGAACCGCGGCTCCCACACCGGCCGGTACTTGGCGTTGGCGCGGTACAGCGACTCGATCTGCCACCAGCGGGAGAAGAAGGTGAGCACCGAACGCCACAGCCGCAGCACCGGACCGGCGCCGAGCCGCGCCCCGCGCTCGAAGACCGAGCGGAACATCGCGAAGTTCAGCGAGACCCGCTGTGCGCCGATCTCCCCGGCGCGCAGCAGCAGTTCGACGACCATGAACTCCATCAGGCCGTTCTCGCCCTCGCGGTCGCGGCGCATCAGGTCGAGGGAGAGACCGTGCTCGCCCCAGGGCACGAAGCTGAGCAGCGCGCGCGGCTCGTCGTCCGCGTCCCGGCACTCCAGCATCACGCAGCGGCCGTCGCCCGGGTCGCCGAGGCGGCCCAGCGCCATGGAGAAGCCGCGCTCGGTGGCGCCGTCGCGCCAGTGGTCGGCGCGCTCCACGAGCAGGGCCATCTCGTCGTCCGGGATGTCCTCGTGGCGGCGGAGGGTGACGGTGTAGCCGGCCCGCTGGACCCGCTTGTGCGCCTGCCGCACGCCCCGCATGGCGCGTCCGTCGAGGCTGAAGTCGGCGACGTCGACGATGGCCTCGTCGCCCAGTTCGAGGGCGTCGAGGCCGTGCCGGGCGTAGATCGTCCCGGCCTCCTCGCTCGCGCCCATGACGGCGGGCGTCCAGGCGTGCCGCTGGGCCTCGGTCAGCCAGGCGTCGATGGCGCCGGGCCATGCCTCCGGGTCGCCGATCGGATCCCCGGAGGCGAGACTGACCCCGCCGATGACGCGGTAGGCGACGGCGGCCTTGCCGGTGGGGGAGAAGATCGCGGCCTTGTCGCGGCGGAGGGCGAAGTAGCCGAGGGAGTCGCGTTCGCCGTGCCGGTCCAGCAGTTCGCGCAGCCGCGTCTCGTCCTCGGCGCCGAGCAGCGCCAGGCCGCGCGGCGAGCGGAAGCAGACGTACAGCACCAGCAGGAAGGTCCCCGCCATCAGCACGTTGATGAGGATGTCCACCCAGCGGGGCGACTCCACGGCGGGGACGCGGTCGGCGAGCGGGCCGACGCTGACGCTGCGCAGCAGGGTGTAGGCGACCTTGTCGGTGAGGGGCGCGCCGGACACCTTGTTGGTGGCGTCGACCAGCCAGGTGCCCAGGCCGCCGCTGACCAGGATGCCGACGGCTCCGACGGCCAGGGCGAGCCGGGGGTTGGAGCGGTCGCCGATGGCGTTGAACTCGGTGCGGCCGACCAGCAGTGCGATCACGAAGAGGCCGGTCAGGGCCGCCGAGAGCCAGTTGAAGGGGTGTTCGCGGAAGCGCTCCTGGGTGAGCGCGAGCACGTAGAGCGCGAACAGGGGTCCGGCGAGCAGCAGGTTGAACACCCAGGCCGCGCGTTTGCGGCGCCGCATCACCACGGCCAGGAAGAGCGCGAGGGCGGCCGAGACGAGGCCCGCGGTGGCCAGGTACGGGGTGAAGAACTCACCGGCGTTGTGCTCGTGCACCTCCTCGCGGAACGGCAGCGAGAGCACCGCGACGATGTTGAGCAGCGCGAGCACCCGCAGGTACCAGACGGTCGCCGCGGCGGCGCCCGCCCGCAGCCGGGGGCCGGGGGAGGGGCGCGCGGACGTACGCGGGGTGCGCTGCGGGGGGATGAGGACGGACTGCCGAGCGGGCATGGGTGACGGGTCACCTCGGGGACGGGCCGGATGGGGGCCGATGGGGACGGACGGGAGGGACGGGGAGGGGCGGCTACGGACAGGGACTGGCGATGGCCGGGGGTGGCTGGCGGTGGTGGTCGGGGGCGGTGGCTGAGGGGCCTTGGCCCCAGTGTTCCGGGAGAAGGTAAGGAGGGGACGGGTGTGTGCTTACTCGCCGGGGCCGGGAGGATGAACCGCGGCGGAGACGCAGGGAGCATGCGGAGTACCCGCGGAGCCCGGACCGACACCGTCACTGCGGTCACTGCGGTCGCCGCTGCCCCCTTCGTCTTCGTCGTCCCTGGCACCGCAACCGTCATGATCATCAGTGTGGTCACTCACGGTGAGGGTGGCGCGCCTTCGGGGTGCCGTCAGGATCCAGGCCAGGTTGCCGACCGCCGCCCCGGCCGCCACCGTCGCGACGATCACACCGGCCGTGGCGAAGCCGTCGCTGAACAGATGGGGCCGGTGGTCGAGGCTGTGCAGCCCGAAGCCGCTCAGCTCGTACACCCCGACGGCGGCGACGGTGAGGCTCACGACCAGGGCGGCGACCGTGGGCGCGAGCCCGCCGTCCCGCTCCTCGCCGGGCGGTGGAGCACCGGGCGCCGGACAACGCGCTTCCTGCATGGATCCCCCGTGGACGATGGAGAAGGGCGAGCGGGACCCTACAGTACGTAGTGCCGGGCGCGGAGGAAAACCGGGGGCTTTGTCACTCTCCGTCACTTCTTGCGGGCGGCGCGGGTGAGAGCGCGGACGACGGCCTGCTCGTCCTTCCCGAGCAGGGCCTTCTCCAGGCTGTGGTCGTCGGAGCGGGAGAAGAGTTCGCCGCGGGCGACGTCGTCCTTGTCCAGGACCCGACCGCACCACTCGCCCGACCCGGCCGTGTGCCCGTCGAACGGTACGGAGGCCCCCTCGCCGAGCACCGCCCAGGCGCCCTCCGACCAGCGCAGGGCCAGGAGGTAGGTGTGGCCGGTCTCCAGGCGGGGCGCGTCCCCGGTGGTCCGCTTGATCCGGGTGCCGCCCGCCCGCAGCACCCGCCAGCCGGGAGCGACCAGCGCGAAGTCGCCGCCCAGCGCGCGCCGGGGCCGGGCGGCGGACCACAGACGGCGATCGGTGCGGAAGGTCACCTTGCGGTCGGTCTCGTAGCTGACCGGGCCGCTCTTGTAGTCCCGCCGCCCGGTGTCCTCCTCGCCGACCGGCGCGGCCACCACGACATGGTCGGCCTGCGTCACCCAGTCCCGTGCGGTCTGGTCCGGGTAGGTGTGGTCGGCGGGGCCGCAGCCCATCACCGTGTCCAGTCCGGAGGCGCCGACGAAGACGCTCCCGGCGATACCCGCGAGAGCCACGACGAGCGCGACGACCGAGGCCGTCCGTGTCACTGCGCACCCCCCGATGCGTCCCCGTGCCGCCCACGGACGGCATCCCCCGGCAACGGCCGTGGTCGGCGGCCGCAGCCATCATGATCACACGGCCCGTTCCCTCCTGTACACGGCCGACGACGGCAGGCCCGCCGAGCCCCCGCCGAGCCCGTCCCGACATGCGCGATGTCCGCCCGTCCGGAAACGTGGAGGACGACCCCTTTCCTGCCCTGCCCCTCCGGAGCTTCCCATGTCCGCGAAGCGCATCCTGAACCGTTCGTCGTTCGCCACGGAGCCGACGACGACACCCCACCGCACCACCTCCGCCCGGCCCCGCTCATGGGCCGCCGACTGGGGTCTGCTGCTCCTGAGGCTGACCTTCGGCCTGCTGATGGCCGGGCACGGCTCCCAGAAGCTGTTCGGCCTCTTCGGCGGCGGCGGCCTGGCGGCGACCGGCCGCGGCTTCGAGGCGATCGGCTACCGTCCCGGCCGCGTCTACGCCGTGATCGGCGGCCTCTCCGAACTCCTCGGCGGCCTCGGCCTGGCCCTCGGCCTCCTCACCCCGCTCGCCGCCGCCGCACTGATCGGCGTCATGATCAACGCCATGGTCACGGTCACCGGCGCCCACGGCTTCTGGGACGCCGACGGCGGCATCGAATACAACATCGCCATCGCCGTCGTGGCCCTGACCGTCGCCGCCACCGGCCCCGGCCGCCTCGCCGCCGACCGCGTCTTCCCCTGGTCCACCGGCGGCTGGCCCGAAGCAGCCCTGGCGGCGGGGCTCGGGGGAGCGGGGGCGGCGATCACGCTGGCCCTGTGACCCCCGCCTGCCCGGCCGCCCCGCCGACGGCCACCAGGCTTCGCGCGGCGCGGAGACCTGCGCCGCCCGGGGCATCCGCCGCCCCGACGTCCGTGCCCGCCGCAGTACCCTGCCGGAACCGCACCGCGTCAGCCGCCAGTCGGGAGTCCCCCCGTGACCGGACCGACCGCCCCGGACAAGAAGCCCTTCCTCTACGTCGTCGTGTGCGCGGCAGGTGTCGCCCGTGATGTCGGCAAGCTCATCACTGCCGCCCAGGAGGCGAACTGGGATGTCGGCGCCGTCGCCACACCGCAGGGTCTCGGCTTCATCGACGCGACGGCGGTCGAGGCACAGACCGGCTACCCGATCCGCTCCGCCTGGCGCTCGCCGGGAGATCCGCGCCCGCTGCCGCCCGCGGACGCGATCGCCGTGGCTCCCGCCACCTTCAACACGATCAACAAATGGGCCGCAGGGATCTCCGACACCCTCGCCCTCGGCATCCTCTGCGAGGCGTACGGCATGGGCATCCCGGTCGCCGTGCTGCCCTACCTGAACTCCGCCCAGGCCGCCCACCCCACCCACCGGCAGAGCCTGGACCGGCTGCGCGAGATGGGCGTCCTGATCGGCTCGTACGAACCCCACCGGCCGAAGACCGGCGGCGGGGCGGGCCGCTTCCGCTGGGAGGAAGCCCTGGAGCTGCTGAGCGCCGACGTCAGCATGAAGACATCAGCATGAAGACGTCAGCATGGATCAGGGCCACACCAGGCAATAAGCCTGATGCCCCGCCTCATGCAGCCGATGGCTGAAATCCTGCCACTCGTGCAGCAGTTGGTACACGTTGAACGCGTCGCGCGGGCCGCCGCGGTCCGGGACTGTGGACCAGATGAAGGCGGCGGCGCCGACCGCTTCCTCGCCGATGTCGCGGAGGGGGTCGACGACGGTCATGGGGAGTCTGACGACGGCGTAGTCGGGGTGGAGGACGACCAGTTCGAGGGGCGGGACCCGGTGCAGGGGGACGCCCTCGATGCCGGTGAGGACCATCGCGGCCATGGTCTCCGGCTTGATCTTGGTGAACATGCCGTTCATGCCCAGCTCGTCGCCGCCCAGTTCCTCGGGGCGCATGGAGATCGGGACCCGGGCCGCGGTCGCGCCGTCGGGGGCGCCGAAGTACTTGTACGTCACCCCCACCCGACCACCATTCCTGCTCCCCGCCCGGAGGCGATCGGCCCGGCGTCCCGCCCGGTCGTCGGTCCGCCGGTCGGAGCGCTCGGATTCGCCCGGCGCGCCCTGCGCCTGACGTGCTTCGGCGGTCTCCTCCGCTTCGCGCCGGTGCCTTCCCCGCCGGGCACGCCGAGGACCCAGGTCGTCAGTCCCCTCGCCCAGTCCGCCACCGCGATGCATATCTCCACCCGACTGCTTTTCTAGGACGCGTGGCCCCCGCCGCGCAACCCGATCATCGTGTCAGTGACCTCCCCCACGGCCGCACGCCGAAACGTACGCCGAACCATCTCGCCGCGGGATCTTCGTGGCCGTCGGCACGACCCTGCCACGACTCTTCCTCCTGTCCGTCCGCCCGCACGCATCCGTCCCTGTCTCTGTGCATACGTACGAGGAGGCCAGTTTCTCAGATGGGCCGGGCCTGAGCCGCTTCTTCGGCCACGGCCACGGCCACCGATACCGATACGGGATCCCCCCGCGCCCCCTGGCCTACCCTGAACAGGTCACCGGAGTGGTCACCGAACAGGTCGGCGAACAGGTCACCGGGCCGGTGGCCGGACAGGACACGCCCGCCGGACCGCTGATCGGACCGCGGCCGTCCGCCCGAGCGCCGGAAGCCCGGACGCCGGACGGCCGGCAGCCCGAGGGACCGAATCAGCGCCGGGAGAACCGAGAAATCGGAGAAGTCGCAGGTCATGAGCGAACTGCCATACCCATACGAAGCCCCCGCCTCGCAGGCGCTGTTCGACCGGGCGGCGACCGTCACGCCCGGCGGCGTGAACTCGCCGGTGCGTGCCTTCCGCGCCGTGGGCGGTACGCCCCGGTTCATGGTGTCCGGCAGCGGGCCGTACCTGACGGACGCCGACGGCCGGGAGTACGTCGACCTGGTGTGCTCCTGGGGGCCGATGATCCTCGGGCACAGCCACCCCGAGGTGATCGCGGCCGTGCAGGACGCGGTCGCGCGCGGCACCTCGTTCGGTACGCCCGGTGAGGGCGAGGTCGCCCTCGCGGAGGAGATGGTGGCGCGCATCGCGCCGCTGGAGCAGGTCCGGCTGGTCTCCAGCGGCACCGAGGCCACCATGTCCGCGATCCGGCTGGCCCGCGGGTTCACCCGGCGCGCCAAGGTCGTCAAGTTCGCCGGCTGCTACCACGGGCACGTCGACTCGCTGCTGGCCGCGGCCGGCTCGGGCGTCGCCACCTTCGCGCTGCCGGACACGCCCGGCGTCACCGGCGCCCAGGCGGGCGACACCATCGTGCTGCCGTACAACGACCTCGACGCGGTGCGCGCCGCCTTTGCCGCGCACCCGGACGAGATCGCCTGTGTGATCACCGAGGCCTCGCCCGGCAACATGGGCGTCGTGCCGCCGCTGCCCGGGTTCAACCAGGGCCTCAGGGACCTGTGCCGGGACAACGGCGCGCTCTACGTCTCCGACGAGGTCATGACCGGCTTCCGCACCAGCCGGGCCGGCTGGTACGGCGTCGACGGCGTCGAGCCCGACCTGATGACCTTCGGCAAGGTGATGGGCGGCGGCTTCCCGGCCGCGGCCTTCGGCGGCCGCGCCGAGGTGATGGCGCACCTCGCCCCCGCCGGGCCCGTCTACCAGGCCGGCACGCTCTCCGGGAACCCGGTCGCCACCGCCGCGGGCCTCGCCCAGCTGCGGCTGCTCGACGACGCGGCCTACGCCAAGGTGAACGCCGTCTCGCAGCAGATCCAGGCCATGGTCTCCGAGGCGCTCACCAAGGAGGGCGTCGCGCACACCCTCCAGAACGCCTCCAACATGTTCTCGGTGTTCTTCACCGACCGGCCGGTGCGCGACTACGACGACGCCAGGGCGCAGGAGTCGTACCGCTTCACCGCCTTCTTCCACGCGATGCTGGCGCACGGCGTCTATCTGCCGCCCTCGTCCTTCGAGTCGTGGTTCGTGTCCACCGCCCACGACGAGCGGGCGCTCCAGCGGATCGCCGACGCCCTTCCGGCGGCGGCCCGCGCGGCGGCGGAGGCCACGGCATGAGCGAGCAGCGGAACACCGAGATCACCGAGATCACCGAGGACATCAAGGGCGCTGAGGACATCCAGGCTGCCGGGAGCGGTGGGGGCGGCGATGTCACCGTCGTCCACCTCATGCGCCACGGCGAGGTGGAGAACCCGACCGGTGTGCTCTACGGGCGGCTGCCGGGCTACCACCTGTCCGAGCTGGGGCGGCAGATGGCCGAGCGGGTCGCCGAGCACCTGGCCCCGCGCGATGTGACGTACGTCGTCGCCTCGCCGCTGGAGCGGGCGCAGGAGACGGCCACGCCGATCGCCAAGGCGCACGGGCTCGACCTCGCCACCGACGAGCGGCTGATCGAGGCGGAGAACGTCTTCCAGGGCAAGACGTTCGGCGTCGGCGACGGCGCGCTGCGCCGCCCGGCGAACTGGAAGCACGTGGTCAACCCGTTCCGGCCGTCCTGGGGCGAGCCGTACATCGACCAGGTGGTGCGCATGATGGGCGCGCTGAACGCGGCGAAGGACCGGGCGCGCGGGCACGAGGCCGTCGTCGTCAGCCACCAGTTGCCGATCTGGATCGTGCGGTCCTACGTGGAGCGGCGGCGGCTGTGGCACGACCCGCGCAAGCGGCAGTGCACGCTGGCCTCGCTGACGACGTTCACGTACCAGGGCGACCGGATCGTCTCCGTCGGCTACAGCGAGCCGGCCCGTGATCTGGTGCCGGCGCATCTGCTGGCGGGCGCCCGGCCGGTGAAGGGCCAGGGGAAGGCCTTCGGGGCGTAACGCTCTTATGGGGCATATCGCCCCATCGTGCCGCACTCTGCTCTGATCTCGATCAACTACGGTCCCCCGTAGTACACAGAGCGTAAGTAGGCCGTAAGTCATCGGTCACATGCGGACAATTTCGCTATGTTTGTTGTGAAATTCATACCGCGTCGCGCAACCCTCGCGGCCGTCACGCCCTCTGAATGAGTGACCACCATTCAGCGGACGTGACGGATCGAGGGACTCATGCGCACCTTCTCCCGGAGGGGAATACTCGGCGTCGGCGCGGGCACCGCGGCTGCCGTAGGACTCGCGGGCTGCGGCGGCCTCTCGTCTTCGGACAGCTCGGACGACGCCGGCGGTTCCGGTTCCGGTGCGGGTTCGCAGGGCAAGGACACGCCGCCGCCCGCCCGGCCGATCGGCGACGGCTCCACGTCGTTCACCGGCAAGCAGCCGCACCAGCCCGCCAAGCCGGTCCCGCTGGAGCCGGGCCAGACCCCGCCGCAGTTCGTCGTCTTCTCCTGGGACGGCGCCGGCGAGGTCGGCAACGGCCTCTTCCCCCGCTTCCTCGACCTCGCCAAGCAGCACCAGGCGGGCATGACCTTCTTCCTCTCCGGGCTCTATCTGCTCCCGGAGTCCAAGAAGCGCATGTACGACCCGCCGAACAACGCGCGCGGCGCCTCCGACATCGGCTACCTCACCGACGAGCACATCAAGGCCACGCTCACCAACGTGCGCCGTGCCTGGCTGGAGGGCCACGAGATAGGCACCCACTTCAACGGCCACTTCTGCTCCGGCCACGGCACCGTGGGCAACTGGACGCCCAAGCAGTGGCGCAGCGAGATCGACCAGGCCAAGGCGTTCGTGAAGCAGTGGCGGACCAACACCGGCTGGACCGACCTGCCCTCCCTGCCCTTCGACTACGACAAGGAACTGGTCGGCGGCCGCACCCCCTGCCTGCTCGGCCAGGACCACCTGCTGCCCACCGCCAAGGACCTCGGCTGGCGCTACGACGCCTCCTCGCCGGGCGGCCGCCAGGTGTGGCCGGTCAAGAGGCTCGGCATCTGGGACCTCCCGCTCCAGCAGGTCCCCTTCCCCGGCCGGAAGTTCGAGGTCCTCTCGATGGACTACAACATGCTGGCCAACCAGTCGCTGAACTCCACCAAGGCCCCGCCGGTCAACTACCCCGGCTGGCGCAAGCAGTCCGCGCAGGCCTACATCCAGGGCTTCGAGCGGGCGTACCGGACCAACCGCGCGCCGTTCTTCATCGGCAACCACTTCGAGCAGTGGAACGGCGGCATCTACATGGACTCCGTCGAGGAGGCCTTCAAGCACATCGCCGCCGAGCGCGACAAGGGCGCCGATGTGCGCCTGGTCTCCTTCCGGCAGTTCGTCGACTGGATGGACGTGCAGAAGCCGGAGGTGCTCGCCAAGCTGCGCACCCTGGAGGTCGGGCAGCAGCCGACGGGCGGCTGGAAGGAGTTCCTGAAGGCTCCCGCCGGCACGGGCACCGGGACCGGGAAGGGCACCGCCGGCGGCGCCTGATATGCGGTTTTCCGCCCGGGAGGGGGGCGCGCAAGATCCCCGGAACAGGCATGCGAAACTTTTCACATGAGTGCCGCCAGCCGCGCCCCCCAGTGCTCCCGCCGGGCGAACCGTACGTCCGCACCGCACCGCACGCGCACGTCCCGTGCCCGCGGCCGCGCCGTCCTGCTCGCCGCCGGGACCGCGGCCGCGGCACTCGTCCTGACCGCCTGCGGCTCCGGGGGCACCTCCGGCGGCTCGGGCAACACCAACTTCATCACCGGCTCCGACGGCATCGCCACGGTGAAGAAGGGCGACCGCAAGCCCGCCCCCGAGCTGTCCGGGAAGACCATCGACGGCAAGGAACTCGACCTCGCCTCCTACAAGGGCAAGGTCGTCGTCCTCAACGTCTGGGGCTCCTGGTGCTCGCCGTGCCGCGCCGAGGCGCCCAACCTGGTCAAGGTCGCCGGGGACACCGCCGCGAAGGGCGTGCAGTTCGTCGGCATCAACACCCGCGACACCAGCACCCAGCCGGCCCAGCAGTTCGAGAAGAGCTACGCGGTGCCGTACCCGAGCCTGTACGACCCCACCGGCAAGCTGATGCTCCGCTTCAAGAAGGGCACCCTCAACCCGCAGGCCATCCCGAGCACCCTGGTCATCGACCGGGACGGGAACATCGCGGCGCGCGCCCTCCAGGCACTCAGCGAGGAGAAGCTGCGCAAGATGCTCGACCCGGTCCTCGCGGAGAAGTGAGCCGCCGTGCTACTGGCCGCAGCCACTGATCCCAACCAGACGGTCTTCAGCGGGGCCCTGCTGCTCGCGCTGCCCGTCGCCGTCCTCGGCGGACTCGTCTCCTTCTTCTCGCCGTGCGTCCTGCCGCTCGTCCCCGGCTACCTCTCGTACGTGACCGGGGTCACCGGCACCGATCTCGCCGAGGCCCGTCGCGGCCGGATGGCCGTGGGCGCCTCGCTGTTCGTGCTCGGCTTCACCGTCGTGTTCGTCAGCGGCGGCGCGATGTTCGGCTTCTTCGGGCAGACCCTCCAGGAGTACAAGGGGACCCTGTCCAAGGTGCTGGGTGTGCTCATGATCCTCATGGGCGTCTTCTTCATGGGCCTGATGCCCTGGCTGACCCAGCGTGAGTTCCGCTTCCACCGGCGGCCGGCCACCGGTCTGGTCGGCGCACCCCTGCTCGGCGCCCTGTTCGGCGTCGGCTGGACGCCGTGCATCGGCCCGACACTGGCCTCCGTGGTGGCGCTCTCCTCCAACCAGGCCAGCGCCGGGCGCGGTGCCCTGCTGACCGTCGCCTACTGCGCCGGGCTCGGCATACCGTTCGTGCTCACCGCCATCGCCTTCCGCAAGGCCCTCGGCGCGTTCGGCTGGGTCAAGCGCCACTATGTGTGGGTGCTGCGCCTCGGCGGGACGATGATGATCGTGACCGGTGTGCTGCTGCTCACCGGCGCCTGGGACCGGCTGGTGCAGGAGATGCAGACCTGGTCCAGCGGCTTCACTGTGGGGATCTGATCCATGAGCAAGACGACACCCGGTACGCGCGCGGACGAGAAGCCGGACGCACCGCCCCCCGGCGAGGACGACCTCGGCGCGGCCGGTTCCCAGCTGTCCACCGCGCCCGCCGAGACGGCCGTGCCCGGCTCCTTCGGCGGCAGCCGCGCCCCCGGCGCGGCCGGGTGGCTCGCCTGGACCGGCCGCGAGATCATCGGCTGGATCCGCTGGTTCTGGCGGCAGCTGACCTCCATGCGGGTCGCGCTGCTGCTGCTGTTCCTGCTCTCCCTGGGCGCCATCCCCGGCTCGCTGATCCCGCAGACCGGCAGCGACGCGATGAAGGTCGAGGCGTTCCGCCAGGCCCACACCACGCTCGCGCCCGTCTACGACCGGCTCGGCCTGTTCCACGTCTACAGCTCGGTGTGGTTCTCCGCGATCTACATCCTGCTGTTCGTCTCCCTCATCGGCTGCATCGTGCCGCGCACCTGGCAGTTCACCGGCCAGCTCCGCAGCCGCCCGCCGGGCGCGCCCAAGCGGCTGACCCGGCTGCCCGCGTACGCCACCTGGCGCACCGCCGCCGCGCCCGAGGAGGTCCGCGAGGCCGCGCTGAGGACGCTGCGCCGGCGCCGCTTCCGCGCCCACCTCTCCGGTGACGCGGTCGCCGCCGAGAAGGGCTATCTGCGCGAGGCGGGCAACCTGCTCTTCCACATCGCGCTGATCGTGATGCTGATCGCCTTCGCCTGGGGCCAGTTGTTCAAGACCGAGGGCAACAAGCTGATCGTCGAGGGCGACGGCTTCGCCAACACCCTCACCCAGTACGACGACTTCAAGTCCGGGAACCTCTTCGACGACGACGACCTCGTCCCGTTCAGCTTCACCCTGAAGAAGTTCACCGGCACCTACGAGCCGAGCGGCCCCAACAAGGGCACGCCGCGCACCTACCAGGCGGACCTCGACTACGCCGTCGGCGCCGACGGCACGGAGCGGCACCGGACCGTCAAGGTCAACGAGCCGCTGGTGATCGACGACGCCAAGGTCTACCTGGTCAGCCACGGCTACGCGCCCACCGTCACCGTCCGCGACGGCAAGGGCCGGGTGGTCTACCGCCAGGCCGTGCCGCTGCTGCCGCTGGACTCCAACGTCACCTCGCAGGGCGCGGTCAAGGTGATGGACGGCTACCGGAACGCGCAGGGCAAGAGCGAGCAGCTCGGCTTCGCCGCGTTCTTCGTGCCGACCTTCGCCGGGGCCGGCAAGGGCACGATGTTCTCGCAGTTCCCCGCGCTGGACTTCCCCGTCCTGTCGCTGGGCGCCTACCACGGCGACCTGGGCGTGGACGCGGGCACCCCGCAGAACATCTACCAGCTCGACACCAAGAACCCGAAGCTGAAGCCCTTCAAGGACGCCAAGGGCAACATCCTCAAGAGCCGCCTGCTGCCCGGCGAGACCCTGACGCTGCCCGGCGGCGCCGGATCCATCACGTTCGACAAGGACATCAAGGAGTGGGCCGGCTTCCAGATCGTCCAGCAGCCGGGCACCGGCTGGGCGCTGACCGGAGCCGTCGCCGCGATCTTCGGCCTGGCCGGATCGCTGTTCATCCAGCGCCGCCGGGTCTGGGTGCGGGCGGTGGCGGGCGCCGACGGGGTGACGGTCGTCGAGGTGGCCGGTCTGGGCCGCAGCGAGTCGGCGAAGCTCCCCGAGGAGATCGGCGCCCTGGCCGCCCTGGTCCACGACAAGGCACCCACACAGCCCGACGCCGCCTCCGACCCGGAGCAGAGCGCCGCCACCCCCGTACCCGCCGAAGGGGCTGAGAAGAAGTGACTCTCGCCGCCGCAACCGAGCTCGCCACGGCGACCAACGAAAACCTGGCGCACACCAGCAACGCGCTGATCTACTCCTCGATGGCCGTCTACACCCTGGCCTTCCTCGCCTACATCGCGGAATGGCTCTTCGGCAGCCGCAGCAAGGTGGCCCGCACGGCCGCCGCGCTGACCGCCACCGAGCAGCAGGCGGCCGGGGCCGCTGGCCCGGCCGTGGCGGTGAAGTCCGCCGGGGGCACCGCCGTACTGGAGCGCCCCCAGGTCGTCGTGCGGTCCGCCGCCGGCGCCCGCGACGTGCCCGACGGGCCCGGCGCGCACGGCGGTGACGTGCAGGGCGACCTGTACGGCCGGATCGCCATCTCGCTCACCGTGCTCGCCTTCCTGGTGGAGCTGGCGGGCGTCGTCGCCCGCGCGGCCTCCGTGGAGCGGGCGCCGTGGGGCAACATGTACGAGTTCAACATCACCTTCTCCACGGTCGCGGTCGGCGTGTACCTCGGGCTGCTCGCCCTGAAGAAGAACGTGCGCTGGATCGGCCTGTTCCTGACCACCACGATCCTGCTGGACCTGGGCCTCGCGGTCACCGTCCTGTACACGGCCAGCGACCAGCTCGTCCCGGCCCTGCACTCGTACTGGCTGTACATCCACGTCTCCACCGCGATCTTCTGCGGCGCGGCCCTGTACGTCGGCGCGGTCGGCACGCTCGCCTACCTCTTCAAGGACTCCTACGAGAACAAGCTGGCCTCGGGCGGTGAGCCGGGCTCCTTCGCGAAGTCGGTGCTGGAGCGGCTGCCCGCCGCGGCCTCGCTGGACAAGTTCGCGTACCGGATCAACGCGGCCGTCTTCCCGCTGTGGACGTTCACGATCATCGCGGGCTCCATCTGGGCCGAGTCGGCCTGGGGCCGCTACTGGGGCTGGGACCCCAAGGAGACCTGGGCCTTCATCACCTGGGTCGCCTACGCCGGCTATCTGCACGCCCGCTCCACGGCCGGCTGGAAGGGCCGCAAGGCGGCGTACATCGCGCTGATCGCGTTCGCCTGCTACCTGTTCAACTACTACGGCGTGAACATCTTCGTCGGCGGCAAGCACTCGTACGCGGGCGTCTGACCGGCCGCCGCGGGGAACCCGGCCGGTATGACCGGTTCCTTCGGCGGTTCCATCGAACAGGGCACCAGCCAGACCCACGGCAGCACGCACATCCTGGGCTTCCTGGTCCGCTTCCCGCGGCCCATGGAGGCCGTCTGGCCCGCGCTGTCCACCCCGGACGGGCTCGCGGGCTGGTTCACCCCCGCCGACGAGCTGGAACCCCGGCTCGGCGGCGCGGTCAGCCTGCGCGGCCTGGGCAGCGGCGAGGTCACCGCCTGGGACGTCGACCGGGTCGCCGAGTACACCCTGGCGGACGGCGGGCGGATCCGCTTCCACCTGGAACGGGACGGCGCGGACGGCTGTGTGCTGCGCTTCACCCACGAGTTCGGCGGCGAGGGCTCCTCGGAGCGGGCCTGGCGGACCCGTTTCGAACACCTCATCGAAAAGCTGGCGGGGGAGTAGCCCTCAGGGCCGGGGCTCCTCCCCGATGTCCTCCCGCCACAGCCGCGGGTGGTCCCGTACGAAGCCGCGCATCAGCTCCACGCACTCCGGGTCGTCGAGGACCACGACCTCCGTGCCGTGCTCGGCCAGCCACGCGTGCCCGCCGCAGAAGGTGACCGCCTCCCCGACCACGACCCGGCCGATCCCGAACTGCCGGACCAGACCGGAGCAGTACCAGCAGGGCGAGAGCGTGGTCACCATCGTCGTGCCCCGGTAGGAACGCTGCCGTCCCGCTGCGCGGAAGGCGGCCGTCTCCGCGTGCAGCGACGGGTCGCCGTCCTGCACCCGCCGGTTGCGGCCCCGCCCCAGCAGGGTGCCGTCGGCCGCGTAGAGCGCCGCGCCGACCGGGACGCCGCCCTCCGCGAGCCCGGCGCGCGCCTCGGCGAGTGCCGTGCCGAGCCATGCGCGTGCCTGTGCCTCGTCCATGGACCCACTGTGCGGGCAGCCGGTGCGCTGCGGCAACGGCGGCGCCCGGCGGGATACGGCGCGTCCCGGCTCTCAGGGTGCCAGCGAGCGGCAGATGCGGTCGGGCAGCAGCCGGACCGCCTCCTCCAGGTCGACCTCGCCGGCCCCGGAGAGCCAGCGCCGGGCCGTGGCCACCACCGGACCCATCACCAGCGCCTCGATCAGCGGCGCGGGCAGCGGCGCGATCTCCCCGGCGGCGACGCGCGGCCCCAGCCAGCCCGCCAGTTCCGCCAGCCGCGCCTCCTGTGTCTCGTGCACCTGCCGCCCGTGGCGCATCGCGTCCCGCGACGTACCGGAGGAGTGCAGGAACAGCGCCGCGTCCCGGTGCTCCTGGATGAAGGCGAGATACGCCCGCACCAGCGCCCGGACGCCGGTGCGCAGCGTGCGGGTGGGGACCAGCGCCGTCAGCAGGGCGTCCAGCAGACGGGAGTTCCAGCGGGTGTGCAGCGCGGTCGACAGCCCCTCGATGCTGCCGAAGTGGTGGTACAGGCTGCCCATGCTCACCCCGCTGGCGGCGGTGACCGCGGTGACGGTCAGGCCGTTGTCGCCGGTCACCGCGTAGACGCGCAGCGCCGCGTCCAGGAGCAGGTCGGCGGTGGCCTCCCCGCGCTGCTGCTTGGGGCTCATGGTTTCCAGTGTAACTTTCTAGAAAACTCTTCCAATTACCGGGGTCGCGACGGCAGACTGGCAGCGCTGGTTGCCGACGGCCGGACGGGGAGAGACGAGACGTGGTGGAGCTGAGCGGCGGCGGGGCCGAGCCGCTACAGGAGGGGGACCCGCGGCGGATCGGCGCGATCCCGCTCGTCGGGCGGCTCGGCGCCGGCGGCATGGGCCGCGTGTACCTGGGCGTGCACCAGGGGGAGTACGCCGCCGTGAAGCAGGTGCTGCCCTCGGTCTTCGCCGAGGACCCCGGCTTCCTGCGCCGGTTCGGGCAGGAGCTGGACAACCTGGCCCGGCTGCCCGCCGATGTGACCGCGCCGCTGCTGGCCAGCGACCGCGAGGCCCGCCCGCCGTGGCTGGCCACCGCCTACATCCCGGGGCTCACGCTCAGCGAGGTCGTCGAGGAGCACGGCACGCTCTCCGCCGACGCCCTGTGGTTACTGCTGCGCGAGGCGGCGGCCGGGCTCGCCGCGGTGCACGACGCCGACATGGTGCACCGCGACCTCAAGCCGTCCAACGTCATGCTCACCCGCGACGGCGTCACCCTCATCGACTTCGGCGTCGCCCGCGCCGCCGAGCAGAGCCGGCTGACCCGCACCGGCGTGGTCGTCGGCACCCCCTCCTACATGTCACCCGAACAGGCGTCCGGGGCCCGGCGGCTGACCGGCGCCACGGACGTCTTCGCGCTGGGCTCTCTGCTCGCGTACGCGGCGACCAGGCACTCCCCGTTCGGCGAGGGCGCCGGGGTCGACCTGCTCTACCGGATCGTGCACGACGCGCCCGATCTCAGCGGTCTGCGCGAGGTCGACGCGGACCTCGCGGACCTGGTGGCGACCTGTCTGGAGAAGGACCCCGAGGCCCGGCCCGGCGCGGCGGAACTGCTGGAGCGGGCGCGCGGGCGCGACCTGCCCGAGCGGGCGGCCTGGCCGGCGGGCGCCGGGGAACGGCTCGCCGAGCGGGCCGCGTTCGCCGCGGCCCCGCCCCGGGGCACGGAACTGGCGGAGCTGGAGAAGCTCGCGCGGTCCGCCACCACGGCCGGGGGGCCGGGTGCGGCGGCGGGGGAGGGCCGCGGCGGGGACGGCAGCGGTGGCGGGAGCGACGGCGGGGGCGCCGGGCCCGGCTCGCACTCCGGCTCCGGCTCGCACTCTGGCTCCGGCTCCGGCTCCGGCTCCGGCGGCAAGGACACCGCGCCGGACCGCAAGCCCGCCCACCGGGGCCGACGGCGCGTGCTGCTGGCGCTCGTCCCGGTCGTGGTCACGGCGACCGGCGCCACCCTCGCCCTGCAACTGCTGCCCTACACGGCGGCCACCAGCGACGGCGCGCAGGCCGCCCCCACTGTCTCGGTGTCGGTCACGGGACCGGGCGGCCCGTCCGCGTCCGGCGCCTCCGCTCGGGCGACGGCGACGCCGTCCGGATCCGCGTCGCCGGGCAAGGGCGCGAAGAAGGGCAAGGGCGAGGACGACGGCAAGGGCAGGGACAGCGCGGCCGGGCAGCCGGGGGAGAAGGGCGCGGACGGCACGGACGGGGCGGACGGCCGGGACGGGCAGCCGGGCGGCGGCAAGGCCGGGGGCGGAGGCACGACCGGGAAGGAGAGCGGGAACGGTGGCGCGGGCGGCGGCTCCGGGAACGGCGGCGGGGGCGGGAGCACCAAGCCCTCGGGCGGCGGCTCCGGAAAGGGCGGAAGCGGGGGCTCGGGCGGAAGCGGGGGCTCCGGTGCGAGCGGCGGTTCCGGCGGCAGTACCGGCAAGCCGCCCGCCTCGGGCATCTTCACCCTGCGCAACGGCTCCAGCGGCACCTGCCTGTCCGTCTCCTACGGCTACGGCGCGATCATGGAGAGCTGCACGTCGGCGCGCGCGGACTGGGAGTTCCGCGGCGCCGCCTCCGGCGGCGTCCAGCTCTTCAACAAGGCGACCGGAGCCTGTCTGAGCGCCAGCCTCCCGGCCGGCGGCCTCATGGCCATGTCCTGCGCCCGCAACGGCAGCAGCGACGCGGACATCAGCTGGCGCTACGGCTCCGGCGGCACCCTCAGGAGCGACTACAACGGCCGCTGCCTCGCCGTCCTCGCCAACGGCACCGTGGACACCGCCGCCTGCTCCGCGGGCTCCGCCGCCCAGCGCTGGTCGAAGAGCTAGCAGGGCGTCTGGCAGGGCGCCACGCCCCCGCCGGGCACGGGGCGGTCGCGGGACGCGCGACCGCCTCGGCGATACTGGACCCCATGGCTTACGACGATCTTCGCTCCCTGCTCAGGGCGCTGGAGCGCGAGGGCGACCTCAAGCGCATCAAGGCCGAGGTCGACCCGTATCTGGAGGTCGGTGAGATCGTCGACCGGGTGCAGAAGTCCGGCGGCCCCGCACTGCTCTTCGAGAACGTGAAGGGCTCGGCGATGCCCCTCGCCATGAACGTCTTCGGCACCGACCGCAGGCTGCTGAAGGCGCTCGGCCTGAAGTCCTACGCCGAGATCAGCGAGCGGATCGGCGGGCTGCTGCGGCCCGAGCTGCCGCACGGCTTCGTGGGCGTGCGCGAGGCGTTCGGCAAGCTCGGCGCGATGGCGCACGTACCGCCGCGCAAGGTCAAGGAGGCGCCCGTCCAGGAGGTCGTGCTGCGCGGCGACGACGTCGACCTCGACGCGCTGCCCGCGCTGTTCACCTGGCCCCAGGACGGCGGCTCCTTCTTCAACCTCGGCCTGACCCACACCAAGGACCCGGAGTCGGGCATCCGCAACCTGGGCCTGTACCGGCTCCAGCGCCACGACCGGCGCACCATCGGCATGCACTGGCAGATCCACAAGGACAGCCGCAACCACTACCAGGTGGCGGCCCGGCGCGGCGAGCGGCTGCCGGTCGCCATCGCCTTCGGCTGCCCGCCCGCCGTGACGTACGCCTCCACCGCGCCGCTGCCCGGCGACATCGACGAGTACCTGTTCGCCGGGTTCCTCGCGGGCCGGCGGATCGAGATGGTCGACTGCAAGACCGTGCCGCTCCAGGTCCCGGCCCAGGCCGAAGTGGTCCTGGAGGGCTGGCTGGAGCCGGGCGAGATGCTCCCGGAGGGCCCCTTCGGCGACCACACCGGCTTCTACACCCCGCAGGAGCCCTTCCCGGCGCTCACCATCGACTGCGTGACGATGCGCAGGCGCCCGCTGCTCCAGTCGATCGTGGTCGGCAGGCCGCCCACGGAGGACGGGCCGCTCGGCCGGGCCACCGAGCGCTTCTTCCTGCCGCTGCTCAAGATCATCGTGCCGGACATCGTGGACTACCACCTGCCCGAGGCGGGCGGCTTCCACAACTGCGCGATCGTCTCCATCGACAAGAAGTACCCCAAGCACGCCCAGAAGGTGATGCACGCCATCTGGGGGGCGCACATGATGTCGCTGACCAAGCTGATCGTGGTCGTCGACGCCGACTGCGACGTGCACGATCTGCACGAGGTCGCCTGGCGGGCCCTGGGCAACACGGACTACGCCCGCGACCTCACCGTCGTCGAGGGCCCCGTCGACCACCTCGACCACGCCTCCTACCAGCAGTTCTGGGGCGGCAAGGCAGGCATCGACGCCACGAAGAAGCTGCCGACGGAGGGGTACACCCGCGACGGCGGCTGGCCGGAGATGGTGGTCTCCGACCCGGATACGGCGGCGAGAGTCGACCGCCGCTGGAAGGAGTACGGCCTGTGAGCGCCTCCGCCGCCGCGGTGCCCCAGCCGGGACGCACGAAAGCTTTCCTGCGCCTGGTCATGATCGAGCACTCGGTCTTCGCGCTGCCCTTCGCGTACATCGCCGCGCTCACCGCGATGTACGAGTGGGACGAGGACATCCACTGGGCGCGGCTGCTCCTGGTGACCGTCTGCATGGTGGGGCTGCGCACCTTCGCCATGGCGGTGAACCGGATCATCGACCGGGAGATCGACGCCCGCAACCCGCGCACCGCGCACCGCGAGCTGGTCACCGGCGCGATGTCCGTACGGCACGCCTGGACCGGCGCGCTGATCGCCCTGGCGGTCTTCCTGGGCGCCGCCGCCCTGCTGAACCCGCTCTGCCTGGCCCTCGCCCCCATCGCGGTGGTCCCGATGGTCGTCTACCCCTACGGCAAGCGGTTCACGAACTTCCCGCAGGCCATCCTGGGCCTGGCCCAGGCGATGGGCCCGATCGGCGGCTGGCTGGCGATCAGCGGCGAGTGGTCGTGGAAGGCGGTGATCCTGGGCCTGGCCGTCGGCATCTGGATCGGCGGCTTCGACCTGATCTACGCCTGCCAGGACGTCGAGACCGACCGGCAGGTCGGCGTCCGCTCGGTCCCGGCCCGCTTCGGCATCCCGGCCGCGATCTGGGGCGCCCGCGCCTGCCACACCGTCACCACGGCCCTGTTCGTCTGGTTCGCCCTGGCCACCGGCGCGGGCGTCTTCTTCTGGCTCGGCCTGGTCGTCGTCGCCGGTGCCTTCCTCTACGAACACACCATCGTCCGCCCCCACGACCTGTCCCGCCTGAACCGGGCGTTCTTCTCGACGAACGGTTTCATCGGCATCAGCCTGTTCGTCTTCGCACTGCTCGACCTCCTGGTGCGGGGGCTGCGGCCGTAGTCCGTCGGCGTACTCACCCCGAAGTGACCTGATCCGCCTGGTCACTTCGGGGTGAGTGGCGTGCGGTGGGTGTTTCGCTTCCCGTGGCGGGATCTTGACACAGGGTGAAACCAAGCCTTTAAATCTCGCTTACCTATGAAGATCTTGTGATGGCGGGGGCGGGGTTTCGTGCGGGTGAGGCGGGGTGGGCTGGGCGCCGAGGTGCGCCGTCGGCGCAGGCGGCGTGGTGGGACGGCTTCCGCGGTGGCGGCACTGACAACGTTGGCCGTGATGGCTGCCCTGCCGGCGCCGGCGGCGCACGCCGTCTCCGCGGGGGGTACGGACTCGGTGCCCCTCTCTGAAGGGCAGAAGGCGCTGACCCGGGCGGAGCAGTCCGGTGAGCGGGTGGAGGTGCCGGGTGAACGCACCGAGCGGACCACTGTCTACGCCAACCCCGACGGATTCACGTTCACGCTGGAGGAGTCCGCGGTTCCGGTGCGCGCGGCAGCGCCGGGCGGCGGCTGGCGGACCCCGGACGCGACCTTGGAGAAGCACGCGGACGGTTCCGTAGGCCCGAAGGCCGCCGTGGTGCCGATGGCCTTCTCGGGAGGCGGCGACACGGCGCCCCTCGCGCGGATCAGCGAGCAGGGCAAGTCCCTGGAACTGGGCTGGCCGGGCACGCTGCCTGTGCCTCGGCTGGACGGGGCGAGCGCTCTGTACGCCGACGTGCTGCCCGGTGTCGATCTCCGGGTGACCGCAACGCCCGAGAGTTTCCAGCCGGTGTTCGTGGTGAAGACACCCGAGGCGGCGGCGAGCGAGAAGCTGAAGAAGCTGACCTTCACGCTCGGGACGCAGGGCCTGAACGTACGGGAGGGGGCGGCCGGCAATCTGATGGCGCAGGACGCCGACGGCCGCACCGTGTTCAAGGCCCCGCCCGCCCGCATGTGGGACTCGACCGGTGGCACCGGGGCACCCGCCGGGCCGGTGTCGTCCCGCGCGGTGGTCGCGGCGGAGGGCCGGCCGTCGGGTTCCGCCAAGGCGATGCCCTCGGCGTCCTCGGCGTCCTCGGGGATCTCGGGATCGGGCCTCGAACCCGGCCAGGGCGACACGGTGGCCCGGATGGGCGTGGACGTCTCGTCCGGTTCCCTCTCGGTGACGCCCGACGCCGACATGCTCACCAAGACCGCTCCCTCCGCCTTCCCGCTGTTCCTCGACCCCACGGTGACCTGGGGAGAGTCCGAGCGCACCCTGCTGCGCAGCGACGGCTACGAGTCCTACGCCTGGGGGAACGGCGACGACGACGAGGGCAAGGGCGCCGGCAAGTGCGGCACCTGGAACGGCTACTACTGCGGGCCCGGCTATGTGCAGAAGCTCTACTTCGAGTTCTCGCCCGACAGCCTCAAGGGCAAGAAGGTCCTGGACGCCACGTTCCGAGTGACCGAACCGTGGGCCTTCCAGTGCGACCCCCGCTGGGTCGACCTCGTCCGCACGAACAACATCTCGTCCGCCACCACCTGGTCCACCCGTCCCAAGGAACTGGACCTGATGGTCGACCGGAACGTGTCCGCGGGGCGGGGATCCCTGTGTGACCCGGACGCACCGAAGGCACCGATCGAGTTCCACGACAACTCGGCGGAGACGAACGAGAACCTGACCCCGACGGTGGCCGACTTCGCGGCGGGCAAGTTCTCCAGGCTGACCCTGGAGGTCCGGGCGCACGACGAGTCGGACACCTCCGCGTGGAAGCGGTTCAAGAACGACGCCGTGCTGGCCGTGAAGTACGTGGCGCTGCCCGCCACGCCCACCGAGGTCGGCGTGGTCACCGGTTCCGGTTACGTCTGCTCCACCAACCCGGCCTCTCCGAGCGTGGTGTCGGACCCGACACCGCTGGTCCAGGGACGGCCCCGCACCGCGGCCGGCGGAGAGTCGGGCGCCAGCCTGCGCATCCGATGGCGCACGGATGTGCTGCACGGCTCGAACTGGGTGCTCGCCCACGACGACGTGGACGGCCCGACCACCGGCTACGTCGGCAACCTGGTGAAGCAGACCCGGACCCTGCCGACGCTCCAGGAAGGGACGCAGTACCGGCTCAAGGCGTTGACCCTGTCCTACTACGAGGACGGGAGCAACCGGCAGAACACCGGCTACACCACTCCTTGTTACTTCACGGTCGACCCGACCGCGCCGAAGGCACCACAGGTGACGGTCGGCTCTCCTTACACCGAGTGCACGAGCAACGACTGCGCGAGTCACGGTGGTCCGGGAGTCAAGGGCACCTTCACCTTCAAACCGGCGGCCGGTGACGCCAACGTCGTCGCCTACCAGTACCGCCTGTCCTCCGACGCGGCCTGGTCGACCGCGCTGACGGGCTCCACCGTGGCGGCCGGCGTCACCCCGACCCGTGCCGGGACCCAACGGCTGTACGTGCGCGCCAAGGACACCGTCGGCCGCTGGGGCGCGGAGTCGGTGGTCGACTTCCTGGTGGCCGCCGGTGAGGGCACGGTCGGCCAGTGGCACTTCGCCGAGACGAGCGGAGCGGCCCTGGATTCCGCCGCCGCGCCGGGCGTCGCGCACCATGACGCCGTGCTGTCGGGAAACGCCACCCGTGACGACCGCGGACGCCGGGGCCTGCTGACTCATGACTCCGCGGGCGATCCGCTGGAAGAGCCCGTCACCGACAAGGGGCTGAGCCTGAACGGGAGCACGGCCTACGCGGCCACCAGCGCACCCGTGCTGGACACCCGTTCCTCGTACACCGTCTCGGCCTGGGTCCGTGTCGACGCCGGTGCCGCGCACACGATGACGGTGCTCGGCCAGGCCCCCGAGACAGCGAGTCCCTTCCCGAAGAAGTACACCCCGTTCGGACTGTCCTACGCGGCCGGCGGCGGAGACACCTGGAGCATGAGCGTGCTGGCCGCCGACGGAAGCCTGCACAAGGCTGCCGCCCAGCAGACCACGGCCCGGGGCGTGTGGACGCACGTGACGGGTGTGCACGACGCGGCGGCCAAGAAGATCAGTCTCTACTTGAACGGAAAGCTCCAGGCGACGGCGGATGCCGGGACGCCGTGGACGGCCAACGGCCCGCTGCAGATCGGCCGGGGGCTTTGGTACGACAACTTCACCGACTACCTCCAGGGCTCCACGGACGAGGTGGCCGTGTGGCAGCGGGCCCTGAACGGCGACGAAGTGGCCGAGGAGTCACGGCTCATGACGTCGGCGCAGTACGCGGGCACGGAACTGGTCGCCGCCTGGTCGGCGGATCAGGGCAGCGGCAGCACCGTCCCGGACACCACGTCCGGCTACGGCAGGTCCCTGACCCTGACCGGAGGAGCTTCGTCGGACGGTGAGTCGATCGTCCTGGACGGCGTGGACGACGCGGCCACGACGGCCGGGCCGGTCCTCGACGACACCGGATCGTTCACCGCCACCACGCTGGTCACCCTGGACGGCGCCGCACTCGCCGCCAAGGACATCGGCTACAAGGGCCAGGTCCTCGGACAGCGCACGGCGGACGGGTCGGCGTGGGGATTCTGGTACGAGCTGACGGGCAAGCAGACCGTCGTGGACGAGGAGACGCTGGAGGAGAAGACCGTACCCGTGGGCTTCTGGCGCTTCGGTCGGCTCAACGCCGACGGTACGTTCACGGCGGTGGCCTCCACCGAGAGCGCAGCGGTGGACGGCATGGTGCGCCTGACGGGCGTGTTCGACGCGCAGGCGGGCGCGATCAGCCTCTATCTGGGCGCGAACCAGAGCGATGACGAGCAGTCCTTCACGGCGAAGGCCGGGTCCGGTGACTTCGCGGTCGGCAAGGGCTTCGCCGGCGGCACCTGGCAGCACTATCTGCCGGGCCGGGTGGCCGAAGTACGGATGTGGGCCGGCGCGATGGCCGACTGGAAGCAGGTCGTCGAGACCGTGGGCGACTGATCGGCAGGGGAGGGGCGCGCTTCGGAGAGGGCCCCTCCCCGAGACGGACACGCGGTCGGCACACGGTGTGCCGGGCCGGTACTTCTGGGCTTCCCGACTTCTTCTGGCGCACCTGGGTGGGGCGATATCCGATGGCGTTTGGCATAGGCACTTCAAGAAAGCGTTCCGGTCGCGGCCGGCGCCGCACCAGCGGACTGGTGGTCCACTCGCTGGCGCTGGCGCTGCTGATCCCCACCGGACTGGCCCAGGTGGCGCAGGCCGCGGAGCCGGGGGGTCTGGGGCGGCCCGGCATACCGAAGCCGCGCACCGGCAAGGTCAGCGTGTTCGACGGTCCGGGTGCAGCAGAGGCCAGACAGCAGGTCGCCCAGGACGAGAAGGCCAACCGGACCCAGGCCGGACGCGCGCAGCAGGAGCGCAGGGCGGCCTGGCCCGTCCCCGGCGACGCGCGTCTCAGCCTCAGTTCTCGCAAGGCCGCTACCGCCGCCCCCGGCAAGACGCCCGTCACGATCGCCGCGCCGTCCACCCGCGGGAAGGCGGCGAGCGGCCAGGCTCATGTCACCCTGCTCGACCAGAAGACGGCCCGGAACGCGGGGATCACCGGCGTCGTGCTGACCGCCGACGCGAGCACCGCGGGCACGGCGGACGTGACCGTCGACTACAGCGGCTTCGCCTCCGCGATCGGCGGCGGCTGGGCCCAGCGACTGCGCCTGGTGCAGCTTCCCGCATGCGCCCTGAGCACTCCCGGCAAGCCGGAGTGCCGGACGCGGCAGCCACTGAAGACGGACAACGACCTCACACACCGGACAGTCACGGCCCAGGTGCAGCTGGCGGCGCCGACCGCGGGGAACGTGTCGCAGCTGACGCGGACCGCGGCGGGGACCGCCCCGGCGACGACCGTCCTCGCCGTGACCGCCACCGGCGCGGGATCGGGGCAGTCCCCCAAGGGCACGGGGAACTACTCGGCCACCGCGCTGTCACCGTCCTCGTCCTGGCAGGCGGGAGGCAGCTCGGGCTCCTTCACCTGGTCCTACGACTTCACCCTGCCCCCGGCCGCCGCGGGCCCCGTCCCTCCGCTGGCACTTTCCTACGACTCCGGCAGCGTCGACGGCCGCACCGCCACCACCAACAACCAGGGCACACCGGTCGGTGAAGGGTTCGGGCTCACCGAGTCGTACATCGAACGCACCTACAATTCCTGCGACGACGACGGTCACGACGACATCTTCGACCAGTGCTGGAAGTACGACAACGCACGTCTCGTCCTCAACGGCAGATCCAGCGGTCTGGTCAAGGACAAGACCAGCGGAAACTGGAGGCTGGAGAACGACGACGCCTCCACGGTGACCCGGTCCACCGGGGCCGACAACGGCGACGACGACGGCGAGTACTGGACCGTCACCACCGGAGACGGCACCAAGTACGTCTTCGGCAAAGACAAACTGGACGGCGCGGCCGCCCAGCGCACCAACTCCGCCTGGACCGTGCCCGTCTTCGGTGACGATTCGGGCGAACCCGGCTACTCGGGTGGCAGCTCCTTCGCGGACCGTTCCCTGAACCAGGCCTGGCGCTGGAACCTCGACTATGTCGAGGACCCCCGCGGCAACGCGGTCACCTACTGGTACACGAAGGAAACGAACTACTACAAGAAGAACAAGTCCACCACCGCCAACGCCTCCTACGTCCGCGGCGGGCACCTCGACCGTATCGAGTACGGTCTGCGCAAGGGCGCCCTGTTCACCGACAAGGCCGACGCCGAGGTTACCTTCGGCTACGCCGAGCGCTGCACCGCCGAGAACTGCTCCAGCCTCACCAAGGACACGGCCGACAACTGGCCCGACGTGCCCTTCGACGCCCTGTGCACCAAGGACGACGACGACTGCGACGCCGCCGGTCCGTCCTTCTTCACGCGCAAGCGCCTGACCGGCATCGACACCTTCTCCTACAACGCCACGAGCAACGCGTACGACGCCGTCGACTCATGGGCGCTGACACAGGAGTACCTCGACGGCGGCGACATCGGTGACAGCTCCGACCAGGTGCTCACCCTGAAGTCGCTGAAGCGCACC
Organism: Streptomyces sp. PsTaAH-124; assembly: GCF_000373685.1. Taxonomy (NCBI): domain Bacteria; kingdom Bacillati; phylum Actinomycetota; class Actinomycetes; order Kitasatosporales; family Streptomycetaceae; genus Streptomyces; species Streptomyces sp. PsTaAH-124. Next base: position 73,123 of record NZ_KB892173.1, read on the forward strand.
GGCAAGGCGGGGGACACCGCCATCGGGGTGAACCCGGTCTCGTTCACGTACCACATGCGGCCCAACCGCGTGGACGCCACCGACGACATCCTCCCGCTGACCCGCCCGCGCGTCTCCACCGTCACCTCCGAGACCGGTGCCATCACCACGGTCACTCTGTCGGCGCCGGAATGCGTGCGCGGCCAGGTCCTGAGTGCGCCGCCGGACTCCAACACGCGCTCCTGCTACCCGCAGTTCTGGCACATCAACGGCGCGGAGAACGCCGCCATCGACTGGTTCCACAAGTACCGCGTCCTCGCGGTGAACGTCTCGGACCCGGCCGGAAACAACGAGGCCCTGGAATACGCCTACAGCTACAGCGGCGCGGCCTGGCACCACAGCGACGACCCGTTCACTCCGAAGAACGAGCGCACCTGGTCCGACTGGCGCGGATACCGCCAGGTCACCACCCTGGCCGGTGCCACCACCACGACGCGGTCCAAGACGGTCTCCCTGTACCTCCAGGGCATGGACGGCGACAAGAACAAGGACGGCAGCACCAAGTCCGTCACCGTCGCACCGCTGGCCCAGCCCGCCCTGGGAGCGGCTTCGCAGGCCGACAGCGACCAGTACGCGGGCATGCTCCGCCAGGAGATCACCTACGACGGCGCGACGGCGATCTCGGCCACGGTGAACGACCCGTGGTCCAAGGAGACGGCTCGCCAGAGCCCACCGGAAGCCGACGACCGGATCGCCCGCTACGTCCGCACCGAGAAGGTCCACTCCTACACCTACCTGACGACGCCTCAGAGCTGGCGCGAGCGGCAGACGAAGACGTCCTTCGACGCCTACGGCATGCAGACCACGGCCGAGGACTCGGGACTGGTGGGCAAGAACGGGGACGAGACCTGCACCCGTATCTGGTACGCACGAAACCCCGCCGCCGGCATCACCAGCCTCGTCTCCCGCACGCGCACCGTCGCCGGCCAGTGCGCCACGAAGGACGCGGCACTCGATCTGCCCGCGGCCGCCGACCGGCGCGGTGACGTGCTCGCGGACGCCGCCACCGTCTACGACACGCCGAACGCCACCACTTGGTCGGCCACTCAGAAGCCGACCAAGGGCCAAGCCACCTGGGTCGGCCGCCCCACCGGCTACGCAGCCACCGCGGACCTCGACGGCGACCGGCTTCCCTCGTCCTGGCAGACCGTCGCCACCACGGCCTACGACGCACTCGGCCGTCCCCTGAGCGTCACCGACACGGCGGGGAACATGACCTCCACCGCCTACACCCCGGCCGACGCCGGCCCGCTCAGCAAGACCATCACCACCGGACCGGCCCCCAAGCAGTACAAATCCGTCGACTTCCTCGACCCGCGCCGCGGGCTCACGCTGCGCAGCTATGACATCAACCTGAAGAAGACCGAGCTGGACTACGACGCGCTCGGCCGTCTCACCGACGTCTGGCTGCCCAACCGGATCCGCGGCAGCCAGGCCCCGAACACCAGGTACGGCTACCACCTGGACGCGTCGAAACCCTCCTGGGTCTCCACCTCGACCCTGAAGAACGACGGAGACACGTACAACACCGCGTACACGCTCTACGACGCGCTCCTGCGTCCCCTTCAGACCCAGTCGCCGACCCCGCTGGGCGGCCGCCTGCTCACGGACACGCGCTACGACACCCGGGGCCTGGCCTACGAGACCTACGCGGACATCTTCGACAGCACCGCCACTCCCAACGGCACGTACGCGCGTGCCGAGTACGGCGGAGCCCCGAAGCAGTCCGAGACCGTCTTCGACGGTGCCGGCCGGCCCACCACCGGCAGCCTGTACGTGTTCGGCGTGAAGAAGTGGTCCACGTCCACCACCTACACGGGCGACTCCGTCGCCACCACCGCCCTACAGGGCGGCTCCGCCCGGCGCACCATCACGGACGTCCGCGGGCAGACGACGGAAACTCGCGAGTACGCGGGTGTGACCCCGGCGGACAGCGAGTTCGGTACGAGCCCTGGAACGTCCTACACGTCCACCCGGTTCACCTACGCACCCGACGGCAAGCAGCTCTCGATCACCGGACCGGACGACAGCACGTGGTCCTACGTCTATGACCTGTTCGGCCGGCAGACGAGAGCCGTCGACCCGGACAAGGGCACGACGACGAGTGAGTACAACGCCCTCGACCAGGTCGTCAGGTCCACCGACTCCCGGGGCTCCTCCGTTCTGACCGCCTACGACGAACTCGGCCGCCCCACCGGCACCTGGGCGAACTCGAAGACCGACGCCACCCAGCTCACGGGCTACACCTACGACACCCTCCTGAAGGGGCAGCCCACCTCGTCCACCCGCTATGTCGGAGGCAAGGCGGGCTCGGCCTACACCAGCACGGTCACGGCCTACGACACCCTCGGGCGGGCCACGCGCACCCAGCTGGAACTCCCCTCCGGCGACCCCTTCGTGAAAGCCGGCGCCCCGTCCACGCTCCCCGTCGAGACGTACTACAACCTCCAGGGGGACGTCTCGGGCATCAAGGAGCCGGCCGCCGGAGGCCTGGAGTCCGAACCCCTCAGCTACCACTACGACGGCCTCGGTGACCTCGTCAGCTTCGGCGGCTCGACGGGATACCTGCTCGACGTCTCCTACTCGCAGACCGCCCAGCCCCAGCAGCTCACCCTGGGCACCGGTGGGAGCGGCAACAAGAGCATCTACCTGACGAACACCTACGAGACCGGCACCGACCGTCTCACCCGCAGCCACGTCACGGATCAGACGCACCCGTACGCGTTGCAGGACACGAACTACACCTACGACGAGTCCGGCAACATCACCGCGATCAGCGACCCGACGAACCTCGGCGGAACCAGCAGCGCGGAGACCCAGTGCTTCACCTACGACGCCCACCAGAGACTCACCGAGGCATGGACACCGGCCTCGCAGAAGTGCACGGACACCCGCAGCGCGTCCGCCCTCTCCGGCCCGGCCCCGTACTGGAACAGCTACACCTACAATGCCGCCGGCCAGCGCCTCACCGGAACAGTCCACAAGACCACCGGTGACACGAGGACCAGCTACTGCTACACCAAGCCCGGCCAGCCCCACACCATGACCGGCACCACGACCGGGACCGACTGCAAAGCGCCTGAGCGCTCCTACGTCTACGACGCCGCGGGCAACACCCTCAAGCGCCCCGGAACGTCGGGCACGCAGGACCTTCTCTGGTCCCCGGAGGGCAGACTCGCCAAGCTGGCCGAAGCCGGCACCTCCACGAACTACCTCTACGACGCCGCGGGCAACCTCCTGATCCGCTCCGCGGACAACGGCGAGCGCGTCCTCTACATCAGCGCCACCGAACTCCACCTCCGCGCCGACGGAACCCTCTGGGCCCAGCGCCGCTACACGGCGGGCGACATCACAGCAGCCGTCCGCTCGAACGAGTCAGGCACCGGCAAACTCACCTACCTGGCCGGTGACCACCAGGGCACCTCCACCCTCACCATCGCCCCGGACGCCTCCCAGGCATTCACCAAGCGCTACACCACCCCCTTCGGTGAGGACCGCGGAAAGCCCCAGTACGGCCCCTGGCCCGACGACAAGGGATTCCTCGGCAAGACCCGCGACACCAACACCGGCCTGACCCACATAGGCGCCCGCGAATACGACCCGTCCATCGGCCAGTTCCTCAGCGTCGACCCCGTCCTCGACACCACCGACGCCCAGTCCCTCAACGGCTACAGCTACGCCGACAACAGCCCCGTCACCCACAGCGACCCCACGGGAGCCTGGCTCGACGACGGCACCGGCCACAGCGAATCACGCCCCGGCGGCGCGGCGGGCCCACAGCAGAGCGGCCATCCCGGCGTTCCCCGCGGCGGGACGGGCACGGGCGGTTGCTATTACAGCTGCACCTCCGAAAACGACAATGGACTTCTCGCGGATGCTCGCGATGCTACGCGCGACGCCCAGACGCAAATTTACGGCGCAGTCCAGTTCTATTCCGGGAGCGACGCACAGTACAATCAGTGGCTCGATGCATATCGTGCGGCGATGAAAAAAGAATACGGGCGACTCGATGGCATCATGGATGCGAATACCGCAATAGCGACTGCGGTGAACGTCTGCTGGGCCCATAAAGAGATTCACTGCTCTCAGGAGATGAAGAACTACTTCATCGATCTGAACTTCACTCGCATAACCCAGTTCGGACTGTACGAGGATGCCTTCAAGGACATCAATGCCGTCCAGCTTGCGGGGGAGACTTCACTCGGTAAGGCGCTCCGGGCGCGCCCGTGCAACTGCTTTCTTGCCGGTACGGACGTCCTCATGGCGGACGGAAGCACCAAAGACATAGAAAAAATCCATGTCGGCGACAAGGTGAAGGCGGCAGACCCCGAGACAGGAAGAGTCGGCTCCCGGCGCGTGACGCGACTCATCAGTACCGATAGCGACAAGTATTTCAACGAACTGTCCATCGCCACAGAAAACGGGATCGAGAAACTCACAGCGACTCACGAGCATCCCTTCTGGGCGCCGTCGGAGCACAAGTGGGTCGAAGCTGGCTCCCTGCTCCCAGGGATGACGCTGCTCACCGCTGCAGGCAAGACCGTCATCGTCACGGCCAACAGTGCGTACATCAAGCATGTCCGCACCTATAACCTGACAGTCGAGGATCTGCACACGTACTATGTGCTGGCGGGCGAGACGCCCGTGCTCGTGCATAACTCCGGAGGCTGCCCCGATCTGGATGCGCTTTCGCAGAGTGGAATGCGTCCAGCCAAGGGGAAGACGACTCATGCAGGGCGTGAATACCAGAAACATATGAACCGCGGCGATCTTCCCGTGGTTCCCGGCAAGGAGTTGAAGACTGCCGGGCAGGATTTGTTGGACGATATTCTGACCAATCCGAAAACTGCTACGTCCGCAGTCAATTCTGGCAACTTCGCGGGCGGAAGGCGGTATATCATGCCGGACCCTGCTGGTGGGCGCGGGATCGGTGCGACCTTCGATGCAAACGGACAGTTCCAATACTTCGGGCGGTACTAGGCATGTTGGTAATCGAGCCGTGGGATGCAAAGGCGCGCGGCGACGCTAGTCTCGTTGACCTTCGGGGCGCGATCGCGGGGGCGTCTGTGAGTGCGGTCCGCTACGTAGTTCCGCAGGGGGAAACCTGGCCCGAAGGACACAGGGAGGATCGTGTTCATGAAGTCGACATGGCCGTTGATCTGGTCATGAGCACTGGGGCTGTACTGTCCCTGTCCTGGGCGATGGATGGCCTCAACGAAGGGATGGCGATCGGGCTTAGGGAACCTGGAGAGTCGGACGCCGACTTGCCTGGGGACACTGTCGACGTGAGCGACCATGTCGATTGGGGGAGGTTCCTTGGGGCGGATATTGTGGAAATCATTCCTGCCTGGCACGTTCCCAATGACGGGTGTCCTGAAATGCCGTGGGCGTATCGCCTTGGATTCTCCAATAAGTCAAGCCTGGTTATTGCTCTAGGCTCGGCTGAGGGGGAGGGGTTCGCGTATATGCCTGACGAGCTGATCGTGTTCTTCGACGAGAGTCTCGCAGCTTCCTATACGATCCTGGCGAGTGATACTTCTTCACGCGGATAGGTTGTCAGGCGTCCCGTACCAGGAGCTTACCGAACCCCTTGACTCAACGGCTAGCACAATGAGCGTTTTCAGTATTGCCTCTCCAGGGTGAGGACAGCCTTGGTGATGACGGTCATGCGGTTGGGGCTGATCCGGGATCTGCGGAAGATCTGCCAGGACTTCAGCCGTGCCATGCCACGTTCGGCTGGTGCTCTCGCCGCGGCCAGGGCCCGGTTGACGGTGCGCTGGGCCAGAGTGAGTTCACCACCCGGTGGCCGTTTGAGTCCGGTCGCAACCCAGGGGGCCGGTACCTTGGTAGGCGCGGTCGGCGAGAATCGGGACGCCCTGGCGTTCGCAGATCCGGATGATGCGGTGGGTGCGTGCGGCGGTCAGATCGTGAGCACGGCCCGGCAGGGCTGGCGAGATCCACAGAAGCTGGCCTTCGGGCCTGTGACGACCTGGACGTTCGCTCCGTGCCGACGGTGCTTTGCGGAGTAGTCGGCTCGGCTGTCACCGACGCGGTCGCACTCGGCAAGGGTCCCGTCCAGCAGTACGAACTCCGGACCATGCTCGCGCAGAGTCTTGAGCAGGCCCGCGGCTCGCTCGGCGAGCAGGACAGTCTCGCCGGTGACATACGCGTGGTCGGTGCCGACGGATATCCCGAAGCCGGATGCGAGCCCTCCGTCGCGTCGACAGGGCCGGAGAGACGACCGGCCCGGTGGCGGGTGACACGGCGATGCATAGAAGGAGAGCCCGGTCGAGCCTTATGCCGTCCGTACCCCTGCCGTCGCCCCGCCCTCCTGGTGCGACCCCCCGTAGCCCCCGCCGGTAGGCTCGATATGTGAACGCAGGGAAAACGCATCGCGAGCCTTGGATCGTGGGGGTTTCCGGCGCGTCCGGTACGCCGTACGCGGCTGCTGTGCTGCGCGGGCTGATCGACGCCGGGGAGAGTGTCGACCTGGTGGTCAGCCGGGCCTCGCGGCTCACCCTGCTCGACGAGACGGGCATCTCCTTCCGGGACGCGCACTGGCGGGAGGATCTGGGGGAGTGGCTGGCGCTGGGGGCCGACGGGAAGCCCGGCACGTTCGAGGCGGACCTCGCGGACGTGCGGCACTGGGGCGCCGGTGACCTGGCGGCCGGGCCGTCCTCGGGGTCGTACCCCGCGCGCGGGATGCTGATCGTGCCGGCCTCGACGGCGTGCGTGGCCGGGGTCGCGCTCGGTCTGTCGAAGGATCTGCTCCAGCGGGCGGCGAGCGTGACCCTCAAGGAGCGCAGGCCGCTGGTGGTGGCCGTCAGGGAGACCCCGCTGAACGGCCCGACGCTGCGGCAGCTCGTCGCCCTGGACGACGCGGGCGCCACCGTCCTGCCCGCCTCGCCCGCCTTCTACGCCGGTGCGACCCACATCCAGCACCTGGTGGACTTCGTCGCCGGCCGGGCCCTCGACGCGGTGGGCGTGCCGCACCGGCTCTACCGCCGCTGGGAGGGCGAACTCGGCGGCGGCGCCCGGCGTTAGCAGCAGTACCCGTACCACTTGAGAACAGCATCACTGGGACTTCAGGAACTTCTTTCAGCGGAAGGCTTCGATCGCATGGACGCGGTGGACAGGCAGCTCATCCAGGCCCTGAGGGAGAACGGCCGGGCCTCCTACGCCGAGCTGGGGCGCCTCGTCGGCCTGTCGGGACCGAGCGTCACCGACCGCATCAACCGGCTGGAGGCGGCCGGGGTCATCACCGGCTACCGGGCGACGGTGGACTCCGCCTCGCTCGGCCTGGGCGTGATCGCCCTGATCGGCATCTCCCTCTCGGACGCGGCCGACCACGAGGATGTGGCTCAGCGGCTGAAGGACCTGCCCGAGATCGAGGACTGCTGGTTCATCGCCGGTGACGACTCCTTCATGCTCAAGGTGCGCGCCACGGACGTCGACGGACTGGAGCGGATCATCCGCCGGCTGTCCGGCACCAAGGGCGTCTCCCGGACCCGTACGACCATCGTGCTGTCCACGAAGTGGGAGAACCGGGTGGGGGAGCTGCCCGAGGAGGTGTGACGGCCGGGGTGTCCGGTCCGGGCGTACGGTGTGCAGGAGTCGGTGGAGGAAGAAGAGGAAGAGGTAGTAGAGGTATGGGTATGGACGTCGGGCTCAAGCGCGAGCTGGAGGAGAAGGTCCGCTCCGGCGAGCGGCTGACCCGCGAGGACGGCATCGCGCTGTACGAGTCGGACGACCTGGCCTGGCTCGGCGGGCTCGCGCACGAGGTGCGGACGCGGAAGAACGGCGACGTCGTCCACTTCAACGTCAACCGCCACCTCAACATGACGAACGTGTGCACCGCGTCCTGCGCCTACTGCTCCTTCCAGCGCAAGCCGGGCGAGAAGGACGCGTACACGATGCGCATCGAGGAGGCCGTCAAGCTCGCCAAGGGCATGGAGGCGGAGAACCTCACCGAGCTGCACATCGTCAACGGGCTGCACCCGAACCTGCCGTGGCGCTACTACCCGCGCTCGCTGCGCGAGCTGAAGGCGGCGCTGCCCGGGGTGTCGCTGAAGGCGTTCACGGCCACCGAGATCCACCACTTCGAGACGATCTCCGGGCTGAGCGCGAGCGAGATCCTGGACGAGCTGATCGACGCCGGTCTGGAGTCGCTGACCGGCGGCGGCGCGGAGATCTTCGACTGGGAGGTCCGGCAGCACATCGTGGACCACCGCACCCACTGGGAGGACTGGTCCCGCATCCACCGGCTGGCGCACGAGAAGGGTCTGAAGACCCCGTGCACCATGCTCTACGGGCACATCGAGGAGCCCCGCCACCGGGTGGACCACGTGCTGCGGCTGCGCGAGCTCCAGGACGAGACCGGCGGTTTCCAGGTCTTCATCCCGCTGCGCTACCAGCACGACTTCGTGGACATGAAGGACGGCAAGGTCCGCAACCGCCTCCAGGCGCGGACCACGATGGCGACCGGCGCCGAGGCGCTGAAGACGTTCGCCGTCTCCCGGCTGCTGTTCGACAACGTGCCGCACGTGAAGGTGTTCTGGGTGATGCACGGCGTGCAGACCGCCCAGCTCGCCCTCCAGCACGGCGCCGACGACATGGACGGCTCGGTCGTCGAGTACAAGATCACGCACGACGCGGACAACTTCGGTACGCCGAACAAGCTGACCCGCGACGACCTGCTGGAGCTGATCCGCGACGCGGGCTTCCGCCCGGTCGAGCGCAACACGCGCTACGAGATCATCCGCGAGTACGACGGCCCGGACGCCGGACGCCGCGAGTCGCCGCAGCCCATGCGGGTGTGACCGCCCGGGATCCCATGCGGGTGTGACCGCCCGCGAGCGGTGAAGCCGACCGCCGAGTCCTCGTATCCGCCCGGCATGGCCGGTACGAGGACTCGGCGGACCCATTCGTGGGCACCCTGGGGCGGACGGCGGGCGAAGACGACCGAGGCGCCTGCTCCGCCGCGCCCTTCGGCCAGGTCCGCGCGGATCCGGCCGCGCTCTGCGCCAGGCGACGGCGCACTGCTGCCGGGGCCGCCCGTCGCACCGGGACGGCTCCCGGACGGCGTCCGGGGCGGGCATCGGCCCCGGCGAGACGTACGTCACCGACGCGGTCAAGCGTTTCAGGTTCACCCCGTCCGAGCCGACGCTCGTGGAGCCCGAACTGGTCGTGGTGCTGCGCGTGGACGACCGCGAGGCCGCCTACCAGGGTCTTGTGTCGGATCCGGGGCGGGGGCGGGGGCGCGGCCGGTGCCCTGGGCCGCTGAGCCGACGGCCCTTCCTCCCTCGAGTGGTAATAGGTAGGGTTGCCCTATGCCTCTTACCTTCACCCTGGATCCCTCCGTCGACCGCGCCCTGCGCGACGGCATCCTCGACCTCTGGGCGGACGTCACGGACGCGGGCGGCGCGGTCGGCTTCGTGGCACCGGTCTCGCGGGAGGCGATCCGCCCGGAGCTGGTGAAGCAGTTCGTGGCGATGGCCGAGGGCCGGTCCCGGCTGCTGGTGGGGCGCGACGAGGCGGGCCGGGTCGCGGCGACGGCGTTCCTGACCCTCAACCGGGACGCCCTCTCCGCCCACTGGCTGTGGCTCTACACGGTGATGGTCCACCCCCGCCACCAGGGCAAGGGGTACGGCCGCGAGCTGCTGGCCGCGGCGGCGGACGCGGCCCGCGGCCTCGGGGGCATCGAGGCGCTCCGGCTCAGCTGCCGGGGCGGCCAGGGTCTTGAGCGGTTCTACGCCTCCTGCGGCTACAAGGAGGTCGGCCGGATCCCCGGCGCCACCCGGGTCGCGCCGGACGACGACCGCGATGAAGTGATCATGCTCATGCCGCTGACCTGAGGCTTCGCGCGCCCGCGCGACCCGCCTACGGGAACGGGCCCCCAGCGTGCTTCACTGGACGGTGCCCTTTGGCCTTGTTCGGAACGGAAGAGTGGTTTGGGATGCTCCGCTACACGCTGATGCGCCTCGGTATCTTCGCGGGCTGCCTCGTGGTCGCCTGGGGTCTCGTGTACGTCGGCATCGTGCCGAGCGGCCGCAACGGCTCCAACGGCCTGTGGATCCCTCTTCTCGCCCTGGTGCTCTCGGCGCCGATCAGCTTCGTCGTGCTGCGCAAGGAGCGTGACCGGGCCTCCGAGCAGGTCGTCGCGCGCGTCGACCGGATGAAGGCGAACATGCAGGCCAGCGCACTCGAAGAGGAACTGGCCGGGGAAGAGGCGCGGGGCACCTCCAAGGCGTCCTGACCCTCCGGACCCGCGGCCTCCCGACCCCCGGACCCGCCCGCGCGCCGGGGCCCCGCCCGGCCGGCGGGTCGGCGCGCGGCCGGGCGAACCGTAGGCTTGCCGCCATGGGTGCCGTGAAGACCAAGCGGATGCCGCGCGCGGTTCGTGAACAGCAGATGCTCGACGCCGCCGTGCGCATCTTCGGCAGGCGCGGCTACCGGGCCGCCTCCATGGACGAGATCGCCGAACTGGCGGGCGTATCCAAGCCGTTGGTCTATCTGTATCTGAACTCCAAGGACGACCTCTTCAGCGCCTGCATCCGCCGTGAGGCGGCCGCGCTGACCGCCGCCGTCCGGGCCGGTGCCCGCCTAGGGCTGCCCGCCGACCGGCAGCTCTGGGAGGGGCTGCGGGCCTTCTTCACGCACACCGCGCGGCACCCGGACGGCTGGGCGGTGCTGCACCTCCAGGCGCGTACGCACGGCGAGCCGTTCGCCGCCGAGACCGCCGCGATGCGCACGGAGATCGTCACCTTCGTCCAGCAGCTGATCGCCGAGGCGGCACGGGCCGCCGCCTGCGCCGGGGAGGCGGAGGGCGGCCCCGGCCGGCTGCCCGAGCACGAGGCCGCCGGACTCGCCGAGGCCCTGGTCGGCGCCGCCGAGTCGCTCGCCGCCTGGGCCAACACCACCCCGGGCGTCACGGCCCGCCAGGCCGCCACCACCCTGATGAACTTCGCCTGGGCGGGCCTCGGCAACCTCATGGAGGGCCGCCCCTGGACCCCGCCCGCGCCGGGGGCCTGACGCGGGCTCCCACGGGCGCGGGGCCCACGGGCGCGGGGCGGTGCTCAGCCGCCGTGCTCAGCCGCCCGGCGCCACCACCTCGCCCTCCAGATGCACCCGCCCCGCCGCCCCACCCGCTGCCCGGTCCGGCGCGCGCAGCGCGAAGCGGCCCCGGTCGTCGGCCGCGTACACCACCGTGCCCGGCAGGAGCACCGGCGCCTTGAACGCGGCCCGGACCGAGACGGCCTCGGGGACCCCGTGGGCGGCCAGGCAGCGCGCCACGGTCCACATGCCGTGGGCGATGGGCCGGGGGAAGCCGAAGAGACGGGCGGTGAGCGGGTGCAGATGGATCGGGTTGCGGTCGCCGGAGGCGGCACCGTAGCGCCGTCCGAGAGCGGCGGGCAGCCGCCACTCGGCCACGGCGGGCGGCGGGGCCGCCTCCGGTGCGGACCGGCCGGGCTCGGCGGTGGCCCCGGCCGTGCGATGGCGGGCCAGATAGGTGCTGGTGGACTCCCACACCGCCGCGCCCCCGGCGCGCAGCACGGTGACGACGACGGCCTCGGTGCCGCGCCGATGGGGCGTCAGGCCCGCGATGTGCACGGAGAGTTCGTACGCCTCGGTGGCGCGCAGGGCGGTGTGCCGGGTGAGGGTGATCGAGGTGTGGACAAGGCCGAGCAGCGGCAGCGGGAAGCCGCCGCCGCTCATCAGGCGCATCGCGAGCGGGAAGCCGAGGACGTGCGGATAGGTGAGCGGCAGCGCGTCCGCGCCGGTCGGGAAGCCGCACACCCGCTCGTAGGCCGCCAGCCGGGCCAGGTCGACGCGGGCGGACGGCAGCACGAGCCGGGTGTGCGGCACGGGCGCGTCGGGCCGGGGGCGCCGGAAGGGGGAGCGCAGCGCGCCGCGCGCGAGCAGCGGGCCGAGGGCGGGGGCGCGGGTGAGGAGGACGGCGGAGCGCTCGTCCGGTGCGGGGCGCTCCTCGGGTGCGGGGCGGGCCATGGCGGCGTCACGCCCCCAGCAGGCTCTGCCCGCACACGCGGACGACCTGGCCGTTGACCGCGCCGGAGCCCGGGTGGGCGAGCCAGGCGGTGGTCTCGGCGACGTCGACGGGCAGACCGCCCTGGGCGAGGGAGTTCATCCGGCGGCCCGCCTCGCGGATGAACAGCGGGACGGCGGCGGTCATCTTCGTCTCGATGAAGCCGGGCGCGACCGCGTTCATCGTGACCCCGTGCCGCTCGCGCGCGTGCGGTGCGAGGGCGCGGACCAGTCCGGCGACGCCCGCCTTGGAGGCGCCGTAGTTGGTCTGGCCCGCGTTCCCGGCCAGGCCCGCGATGGAGGCGGTGGCCACGATCCGGCCGCCGGGGCGCAGGGTGCCGGCCGCGAGCAGCGCGTCGGTGGTGCGCAGCACGCTCGCCAGGTTGACGTCCAGGACCTGGCCCCAGCGTTCGGCGGACATGTTGACCAGGCGCCGGTCGCGGGTGATGCCCGCGTTGTGGATCAGTATGTCGAGGCCGTCGGGCAGCTCGGCGGCGATCCGCTCGCCCGCGTCGGCGGCGGTGATGTCCAGGGCGAGGGCGGTGCCGCCGAGGCGGTCGGCGACCGCGCGGGCGTCGGCCTCGGCGGCCGGGACGTCCAGGACGACGACCCGGGCGCCGTCCCGGGCGAGGGTCTCGGCGACGGCCGCGCCGATGCCGCGCGCACCGCCGGTGACGAGGGCGGTGCGCCCGGCGAGCGGCCGTCCCGGGTCACCGGCGAGCGGCCGTCCCGGGTCACCGGCGGACGGCCGCCCCGGGTCACCGGCGGTCCGCACCTCGCGGGGGCCGCCCGCGTCCGGCCCGGCGACGTGGACCACCTGGCCGCTGACGTACGCCGACCTGGGGGAGAGCAGGAAGTCCAGGGTGGTCCCGGCGGCTCCGGCGTCGGTGAGCCGGACGAGGTTGACGGTGCGGCCCCGGCCGATCTCCTTGCCGAGCGAGCGGGTGAAGCCCTCCAGCGCCTGCTGGGCGGCGGCCTGGTGGTGGTCGTCCGGGGCGAGCGGGGCGCCGAGCACGACCACGCGCCCGCTCGCCGCGAGCGTGCGCACCACCGGGTGGAGGGCGGCGTGCACCGCGCCGAGCCCGTCGACGTCCCGCACGCCGGTCGCGTCCAGGACCACGGCCGCCGGATCACGGTCGCCGAGGGGCAGGCCCGCGCGGGCGAGCACCGGGGCCGGGCCGAGCGCGGACGTCCCGGCCGTCAGGTGCAGCAGCGGGCCGTCGAGCGCGGGGCGCCCGGCTGACCAGCGGCGCAGCGGTGCGGGCTGGGGCAGCCCCAGGCGCCGGGTCAGGAAGCGGCCGGGCGCGGTGCCGGTGAAGCGCAGATAACGGTCGGCCATGTGCCGTCTCCCACGGGTCGCAAGTGCTTACTGTGGAGTAAGGTTACCGGGGGTAATGCTACGTCACGGGTGAGGAGCAGGTCGAGATGAGTCCTCTTCGGACCGAGTCGCGCGGCATCCGGCGGGTGGCGGTCGTCGGCGGTGCGCGCATCCCCTTCGCCCGCTCCGACGGCCCGTACGCCACCGCTTCCGACCAGGAGATGCTGACCGCCGCGCTGGACGGCCTCGTCGAGCGGTACGGGCTCCAGGAGCCGGGCGCGGTGGGCGAGTTCGTGGCCGGGGCGGTCCTCAAGCACAGCCGCGACTTCAACCTGGCCCGCGAGACCGTCCTCGGCTCGCGGCTGGACCCGCGCACCCCCGCCTACGACATCCAGCAGGCGTGCGGCACCGGCCTCCAGGCGGTGATCGCCGCCGCCAACAAGATCGCGCTGGGCCAGACCGAGTCGGCGGTCGCGGGCGGCGCGGACACGGCGAGCGACGCGCCGCTGGGCGTCAACGACGAGCTGCGCCGCATCCTGCTCGCCGCCCGCCGCGCCCGGACGCCCGCCGCCCGGCTCAAGGCCCTCGCCGGAATCCGGCCCCGCCATCTGGTGCCCGACATCCCGCGCAACGCCGAGCCGCGCACCGGCCTGTCCATGGGCGAGCACGCCGCCGTGACCGCCCGCGCCTGGGGCATCGGCCGCGCGGCGCAGGACGCGCTGGCGGCCGCCAGCCACCAGCGGCTCGCCGCCGCCTACGACCGGGGCTTCTTCCAGGACCTCGTGGTCCCCTTCCGCGGCCTGGAGCGCGACCAGAACCTGCGTCCCGGCTCCACGGTGGACAAACTCGCCGCGCTCAAGCCGGTGTTCGGCCTGGACCGGCCCGGCGCGACGATGACCGCGGGCAACTCCACGCCCCTGACGGACGGCGCGGCCACGGTCCTGCTGGCGTCCGAGGAGTGGGCGCGCGCCCGCGGCCTGGAACCCCTCGCCCACCTGACGGCGTACGAGACGGCCGCCGTCGACTTCGTACGCGGTGATGTCGCCGAGGGCGAGGACGGGCTGCTGATGGCACCGGCGTACGCCGTCCCGCGCATGCTGGAGCGCGCCGGGCTCGGCATCGAGGACTTCGACCTGGTCGAGATCCACGAGGCGTTCGCCTCCCAGGTGCTGGCCACCCTGGCGGCCTGGGAGAAGCGCGGGCTGGCCCCGGTCGACCACGCCCGCCTCAACGTCGCCGGGTCCTCCCTCGCCACCGGGCACCCCTTCGCCGCGACCGGCGCCCGCGTCGTGGCGACCCTGGCCCGCCTGCTCGCCGAGCGCGAGGGCCCCGCGCGCGGCCTGATCTCCGTCTGCGCGGCCGGCGGCCAGGGTGTGACGGCGATCCTGGAACGCGCCTGAGCCCGACCGTTCGTACCGCACCACCTGAGCCGTACCGCACCACCTGAGCCGCGCCGCACCACCTGAGCCGCACCGCCTGAGCCGAACCAGCCGCCTCGCCCGAGCCGCCGGGGCCGGACCCAGGAGCCGCCATGCCCCTCTCGTACGCCTCCTCCGCCTCCTCGCCGTGGCCGCCCGACGGCCCCGGACAGCGGCACGGGCCCGGCCCGGACGGCTACGTCCCGGCCGTCCGCAGCCCGTACGGCGGCGGGGGCCCCGGTATCCCCGGTATCCCCGGTACTCCCGGCGACACCGGGTCCGTCGTGCCGCTGGTGCGGTGGGCGGACGGCGTCGTGCGCGAGGCGTACGTGCCGCCGCTGGTGGCCCGGGTGACCCACGGGTCGCTCGCCGACCTGCCCTTCGAGAACGCCGCCGCCGACCCCGAGCGCCGCGTCCTCAGCCGCCGTACGGCGGACGGCGGCTGGCACGACGTCACGGCGCGCGGGTTCGCCGCCGAGGTGCGGGCGCTGGCCAAGGGGCTGATCGCGGAGGGCCTGGCGCCGGGCGACCGGATCGCGGTGCTGGCGCGCACGCGCTACGAGTGGACGCTGCTCGACTTCGCCGCCTGGGCCGCGGGGCTGGTCACCGTCCCCGTCTACCCGACCTCCTCCCTCTTCCAGATCCGCTGGATCCTGCACGACTCGGGCGCGGCGGCCCTGGTGACCGAGACGGCGGGGCAGGCCGCCGCCCTCGGCCCGGAGCGCGACCGGCTGCCGGGACTGCGCCATCTGTGGGTCCTCGACCACGGCCATCTGGACCGGCTGGCCGAGCTGGGCGAGGCGTCCGTGCCGGACCAGGAGACCGACGTACGCCGGGGGGTCCTCGGTCCCGGCACACCGGCCACCCTCGTCTACACCTCGGGCACCACGGGCCGCCCCAAGGGCTGCGTGCTGACCCACGGCAACTTCCTCGCCGAGGTCGACAACGCGATCGAACTCCTCCACCCGGTCTTCCGGGGCGAGGACGGCCGGGGCGAGCAGGGCGGGGGCGGGGCGGCCAGGAGCGAGGCGGACGAACCCTCCACGCTCCTCTTCCTGCCGCTCTCCCATGTCTTCGGCCGCATGGTGGCCGTCGCCTGCGTCCGCGCCGGGGTGCGCCTGGGCCACGCGCCGAGCCTGGCCGCGCCCGATCTGCTGGCCGACCTGGCGAGCTTCCGGCCGACGTTCCTGCTGGCCATCCCGTACATGCTGGAGAAGATCCACCACACCGCGCGGGCGAGGTCCGAGCGCGGCGGCCGGGCGGCGGTCTTCGACCGGGCGGCGGCGGTGGCGCGCCGCTGGGGCGAGGCGGTGGAGGCGCGCAGGCACGGCACGGGGCCGGGGCCGAGCCGGTCCCTGCGGGCCGCGCGCGCCTGCTACGACCCGCTCGTCTACCGCCGCCTCCGCGCCGCCCTCGGCGGGCGGCTGCGGCACGTCATCTGCGGCGGCTCCCCGCTGGGCCGCCCGCTGGCCGCCTTCTTCACCGGGGCGGGCCTGGAGATCTACGAGGGCTACGGCCTGACCGAGACGACCGGCGCGGCCACGGTGACGCCGCCGCACCGGCCCCGCCTCGGCACGGTGGGGTGGCCGCTGCCCGGCACCGGGGTCCGGATCGCGGCGGACGGCGAGGTGCTGCTCGCCGGCGGGCAGGTGTTCAGGGGGTACTGGGACCCGGACGCCGGGGGAGTGGTCCCGGCGACCCGCGACGGCTGGTTCGCCACGGGGGACATCGGGCGCCTGGACGACGAGGGGTATCTGACCATCACCGGGCGCAAGAAGGAGATCCTGATCACCGCGGGCGGCAAGAACGTGGCCCCGGCGCCGCTGGAGAACTGGCTGCGCGCGCACCCGCTGATCTCCCAGTGCCTGGTGCTCGGCGACGGCCGCCCCTACGTCGCCGCGCTGATCACCCTCGACCCCGAGGGCATCACCCACTGGTGCCGGATGAACGGCCGGCATCCCGTGCCGCCCGAACTCCTCGCGCACGACCCCGCCCTGACGGCCGTCCTCCAGCGCGCGGTCGACGAGGCCAACCGCCTCGTCTCCCGCCCCGAGTCCATCCGCCGCTTCACCGTCCTCCCCACCGATTTCACCCAGTCCGCCGGCCACCTCACCCCCACCCTGAAACTCCGCCGCCAGGCCGTCCTGCGCGACTTCGCCCACGAGGTGGAGGCGCTGTACGGGAGCTGACCGGCGGGGCTACGGGACCGGGGAGGCGGGGCTACGGGTCCTGGGCGGAGGAGTTACGGGGTCTGGGCGGCGTCCGGGGAGCCCGGACCACCCGAACCACCCGGAACATCCGGTCCACCCGGCCTGTACGGAGCTTCCGGGCTGTCCGGGTCGGGCGGTCCGTCCGGTTCGGGCGGGGTGCGCGGGGCGTCCGGAGCATCCGGGGGTACGCGCGGGCTCTCCGGAACGTCCGGACCGTACGGATCCTCCGGCGCGTCCGGGACCGCCGAGGGCCCGGGCGGTGCGGCGGGCGCCGGTGGCACGGACGGCACCGGAGGCGCGAACGGCCGCGGCGGCCCACTCGGCCTGCGCGGCACCGAAGCAGCCCCCGCCCCCGGCACCCCTTCCAGCCCGCCGCAGCACTCCATCACCGTCTCCGCGAAAGCCCGCGCCAGCGGGGACAGGGCGTCCCAGCGGCGGACCGCCCAGCCGACGGTGAGGGGGCGGAGGGCGGGGACGGGGATGAGGCGGAGGGGGCTGGAGGGAGTGGTGTGGCCGGGGAGGGCGGGGACGACCGCGCGGCCCACGCCCAGCTCGGCGAGGAGGAACGCGGTGTCCCAGTCGGCGACGCTGGTGTCGGAGCCGAAGCGGACGCCCAGCTCGGCGCAGGCGGCGTCGAGGTGGGCGGCGGAGGTGGAGTTCGGCGGGAGCCGGATCAGCCGCAGCTCCCGCAGCTCGGCCGCGTCCACGGACGGACGGGCCGCCAGCGGATCCTCGGCGCGCAGCGCGAGCACCCACGGCAGGTCGAGGACACCGCGCTGCTCGATGCCGCGCACCGGCGCGCCCAGCGTGACCCAGGCGAGGTCCAGCTCGCCGCCGCCGAGCGCGTCGAAGCAGCCCCGGCTCGAACTCTCCGTGAAGAACTCCAGGTTGACCTTGGGATACCGGCGGCGGAAGGCGACGACCGCGTCTGCCATGAAGTGCCGTACGGTCGTCGCGCCGGTCGCGATCCGCACCGAGCCGGTCTCCCCCTCGGTGAGATCCCGCAGCCGCCGCAGCGCGCCGTCGAGACCGGCCAGCGACTCGGCGGCGGCCGTCCGCAGGATCCGTCCGGCCTCGGTGGGCGCGACCCCGCGCGGCTGGCGTTCCAGCAGGCTGACGCCGGCCTCCCGCTCCAGCCGTTTGACGTGCTGGCTCACCGCCGACTGGGTGCAGCCGAGGTCACGGGCCACGGCGCTGAGGTTGCCCGCCCGGCACACGGCCACGAACACCCGCAGATCATCGAGAGTCACGGGGACAAGCTAGCCCAGCGGCCGGACCAACACCCAAGCGATTGCTTGGAGATGGGCAGATATTCCCAGGATTGACTGGGCCCTGTCCGCGTACGACGATCTTTGCGGGGCCCAGGGCGGCAACCCGCCCCATCTCGCGGGGATCCGGACCCGAGGCGGGGTGCGGCGGGTGCCGACCCGCCCCGGGGCGGAGCGCACCGGGGCGGAGAAGGGCGGGACAGGGCAGAAAAGGGCAGGAGCCCCGTCGCCGGATGGCGTGGGGCTCCTTGGGTACTGCAATCAGAACGGTTACTGCGCGCGCGACGCTCAGACCGGGGTGACGTTCTCCGCCTGCGGGCCCTTCGGACCCTGGGTGACGTCGAAGGACACCTGCTGGTTCTCTTCGAGAGAGCGGAAACCGGTGGCGTTGATCGCGGAGTAGTGAACGAAGACGTCGGGGCCGCCGCCTTCCTGGGCAATGAAGCCAAAGCCCTTTTCGGCGTTGAACCACTTCACGGTTCCGGTAGCCATAAGCCCTCCTTGGGCTCAAAGGGTCGCCCTGCTCCAGAACCTGCAAATGTGAAAACGATATCGCCGCACAACTGCATACGTCTGAAAACGACCAGAGCCCGCGGTTACATGCTCCGCAGGCTCTGTACTGCAAGGGAAACCAAAACTGCAACTTGGTGGCGAGCCTAGCATGCGGGCCCCCGAACGCAATAGAGGCCAAGATCACGTCACCCGGATGTTTGAAAGCTCTGGTCAGAGGTTGACACAAACAGACGCAAACGGTCGGTGGACGGCAGGTGACGACAGGGCCGACCGGGTGATCCGCCCCCCGGGCGGGCCCCCGCGCCCCGGTGGCCGAGGGGGCGGCGGCAGCACCCCGGCGACCAGGGTCTAGTCTCGCGATGTGGACAATTCTCGCACCCGGCCGCGTGTCGGCCACATCCAGTTCCTCAACTGCCTGCCCCTGTACTGGGGGCTCGCGAGAACGGGCACGCTCCTCGATTTCGATCTCCGCAAGGACACCCCGGACAAGCTCAGCGAGCAGCTCGTCCGCGGCGAGCTGGACATCGCCCCGATCACTCTCGTGGAGTTCCTCAAGAACGCGGACGATCTTCTCGCCTTTCCCGACATCGCCGTGGGCTGCGACGGCCCGGTGATGTCCTGCGTGATCGTCTCGCAGGTCCCGCTCGACCGGCTCGACGGCGCCCGGGTGGCGCTCGGCTCGACCTCCCGCACCTCGGTGCGCCTGGCCCAGCTGCTCCTGGCCGAGCGGTACGGGGTGAGCCCGGAGTACTACACCTGCCCGCCCGACCTGAGCCTGATGATGCAGGAGGCGGACGCGGCGGTCCTCATCGGGGACGCGGCGCTGCGCGCCAACCTGCACGACGGCCCCCGCTACGGCCTCGACGTGCACGACCTCGGCCAGCTGTGGAAGGAGTGGACGGGCCTGCCGTTCGTCTTCGCCGTCTGGGCCGCGCGCCGCGACTACGCCGAGCGCGAGCCGCGCATCACCCGCAAGGTGCACGAGGCGTTCCTCGCCTCCCGCGACCTCTCCCTGGAGGAGGTCCACAAGGTCGCCGAGCAGGCGGCCCGCTGGGAGTCCTTCGACGAGCCGGTCCTGGAGAGCTACTTCACCACCCTCGACTTCAGCTTCGGCGCCCCGCAGCTCAAGGCGGTCGAGGAGTTCGCCCGCCGGGTCGGCCCCACCACGGGCTTCCCCGCGGACGTGAAGGTCGACCTGCTGGACCTCTGACATCCGGCCCCGCCCGCGACCCGGCTCCCGGCACTACGCTGCTGGCAAGGACCCTGCCGGCAAGGCCGGAGTCCGGCACACGGGGGACACGGGGACACGGGGGAGGGGACCGCCATGCAGCCGCTCGCACACGACGAGCCCGCTGCCGTGGGGCCCTACCGGCTGCTCGGCCGGCTGGGCTCCGGTGGCATGGGCCGCGTCTATCTGGGCCGCAGCCCCGGCGGCCGTACGGTCGCGGTGAAGATCGTGCACCCCCACTACGCGCTCGACGAGGAGTTCCGCGCCCGCTTCCGGCGCGAGGTCTCCGCCGCGCGCCGGGTCGGCGGCGCCTGGACCGCGCCCGTCCTGGACGCCGATCCCGAGGCGGCCGTGCCCTGGGTGGCCACCGCCTACGCGGCCGGACCCTCCCTGGCCGCCGCCGTCGCGCACGGCGGCCCGCTGCCCGCCCACACCGCGCGGGTGCTGGCCGCGGGCCTGGCGGAGGCGCTGGCCGCGGTGCACGACCTGGGCCTGGTGCACCGGGACGTCAAGCCGTCCAATGTGCTGCTCACCCTCGACGGCCCGGTGCTGATCGACTTCGGCATCGCCCGCGCCACCGACGGCACCGCGTCCCTGACCTCCACCGGCGTCTCCATCGGTTCGCCCGGCTACATGGCGCCCGAGCAGATCCTCGGCAAGGGCGTCACCGGCGCGTCGGACGTCTTCTCGCTGGGCGCGGTCCTCGCGTACGGCGCGATGGGCGCGTCCCCCTTCCCGGGGGACTCCTCGGCGGCGCTGCTCTACAAGGTCGTCCACGAGGAACCCGAGCTGGACGCCCTGGCCGACGCGGATCTGCGCGAGCTGGCCCGCGTCTGCCTCGCCAAGGACCCCGCGGCCCGGCCCGCGCCCGGCGAGGTCGCCCGCCGCCTCGCCCCCGAGGGCACCGCCCGCCTCGTCGCCGGGAGCTGGCTCCCCGGCCCCCTGGTCGAACAGGTCAGCCGTGCCGCCGTACACCTCCTGAACCTGGAGCCCGCCCCGGACCGGCCCTCGGGCCCGATCGCCTTCACGGCCCCCGCGTACGCCTCCGAGGGCCCCGCGCCCGGAACGGTCACCGCGCCGCCCGTGTCCGCGTCCTCCGTCCCTCCGGCGCCTGAACCCCCGGCCGCCACCGGCGTGTTCGGCCCGCCGCCCGTGATGCCGGGCGGCCGCCCCGGTCCGCCGCCCTCCGTCCCTGCCCCCGTCCGTCCCCCTGTCCCTCCACCCGTCCCGGTTCCCGCGCCGCGTGACGGCGTCCCGCCGCTCCCGGCGGGCGGGACGCCGGACGGCCCGGCCCGCCCCGGCCGGTTCTCCGTCAGCGTGGCGGCCGGGACCGGACCCGGCGGCGGCGGTCGCGGGCGGAAGCTGAGTTGCAGTGTGGTGCTGGCGGTCGCCGGGGCGCTGGCCGTGGCGACGACCACCGGCGTGCTGGTGCTGGACCAGTTCCGCGGCGGCCACAAGGGCGACAACGCGGGCAGCGGCGCCGCCCCGTCCCCCGGGCGCTCGTCCGCGTCCACGCCCGCGCCCGCCTCCGGCGCCGTGCCGGAGACCTACGTCGGCACCTGGCGCGGCACCGGCACGGTCAGCGCCCTCGGCCAGGACCTGCCCGGCGGCACCTTCACGGTCGTGATCCAGCGGGCCGACTCCGCGAAGGTGATCGGCTCGGTCACCCAGACCGACCCGCTCGGCGGCGGCTGCGTCGACGTGCTCACCCTGAAGTCGGTCACCGCCGAGCAGCTCGTGGCCACCGGCCGCGGCAAGAAGGACAACCCCTCCCACTGCGTCCCCGACGCCCACGAGGTCCGCCTGAGCCCGGACGGCACCGACGCGCTGCGCTTCCTGTCCGTCGACCCGCAGGCGGGCAACCCCAAGGCGCGCCTGGAACGGGTGAACTGACCCGGCCGTACGGCCTGGCGTCGGCCCGCGGACGGCGCTGGCGTAGGCTGTTTCGGTCCGTCCGATCCACAATCCTCACGAATCCTCAAGCTCCTCAGCTCCTCTGCGAAAGGGACGCCGGTGACCGAGAAGGCCGACCTTCAGTCCGTCCTCGACCGTGCCGCCGCGGGCGGACGGATCACCCCGGAGGAAGCGCTCTCCCTCTACCGGGACGCGCCGCTGCACGCGCTGGGCTCCGCCGCCGACGCCGTGCGCCGCCGTAAGTACGCCGGTACGGAGCACATCGCGACGTACATCATCGAGCGGAACATCAACTACACGAACGTGTGCGTCACGGCGTGCAAGTTCTGCGCCTTCTACGCGGCCCCCAAGGACACCGCCAAGGGCTGGACCCGCGACCTCGACGACATCCTGCGCCGCTGCGCGGAGACCGTCGAGCTGGGGGGCACGCAGATCATGTTCCAGGGCGGCCACCACCCGGACTACGGCGTCGAGTACTACGAGAAGCACTTCGCCGCCATCAAGCGGGAGTTCCCGCAGCTCGTCATCCACAGCCTGGGGGCGAGCGAGGTCGAGCACATGGCCCGTATCAGCAAGGTCTCCGTGGAGGAGGCGATCACCCGCATCCACGAGGCCGGTCTCGACTCCTTCGCGGGCGCCGGCGCCGAACTGCTGCCCGAGCGCCCCCGCAAGGCCATCGCGCCGCTCAAGGAGTCCGGCGAGCGCTGGCTGGAGATCATGGAGACCGCGCACCGGCTGGGCGTGGAGTCCACCTCCACCATGCTGATGGGCACCGGCGAGACCAACGCCGAGCGCATCGAGCACCTGCGGATGATCCGGGACGTGCAGGACCGCACCGGCGGCTTCCGCGCCTTCATCCCGTACACCTACCAGCCCGAGAACAACCACCTGAAGGGCCGTACGCAGGCCACGCTCTTCGAGTACCTGCGGATGATCGCCATCGCCCGGCTGTTCCTCGACAACGTCATGCACATCCAGGGCTCCTGGCTGACCACCGGCAAGGACGTCGGCCAGCTCACCCTGCACTACGGCGCCGACGACCTCGGCTCGATCATGCTGGAGGAGAACGTCGTCTCCTCCGCCGGTGCCAAGCACCGCTCCAACCGCATGGAGATCATCGAGCTGATCCGCCGGGCCGGCCGCGTGCCCGCCCAGCGCGCGACCACCTACGAGCACCTGGTCGTGCACGACGACCCGGCGAACGACCCCGTAGACGACCGCGTGATGTCCCACATCTCCTCCACGGCCCTCGCGGGCGGCACCGCCCACCCGGAGCTGAAGCTGCTCGCCGCCGACTGATGCTCACCCTCCACCGCTCGCTGGCGGACGCGTCCCGCTGCGTCGCGGTCGACGGCGCCCGGATCGCGGCCCTCGGCCCGTACGAGGAGCTGCGCGCCGCGTACGGCGAGCGGGCCCGGGTCCGCGAGTGGGCCGGGACGCCGGTCCCCGGCCGGTACGAACCGGACGCGGTGCGCCTCCTGGAGACGCTGTACTGGCCCGACCCGCGCGAGGCGGACGAGCTGGGCACGGAGCCGCTGCCCGTGGGCCCGGACGGCATGCCCGACCCCCGCTGGGGCGCGAGCGCCCGGCGCGGCCTCCAGCGGATGCTGGCACGCGGGGTGACGGCGGTGGCGGGACCGTTCACGCGGGCGCCGGTACGGGTTGCGGTGCAACGGTCCGGCGTACTCGTAGGCTCCGCCGCCCCGACTCTCACTCCTGGCGCCCGCGCGGACTTCGCCGTCCTCGGGGCGGGCGGGGAATGCCTGGCGACCGTCGTGGGAGGCCGCCTCGTCCACCGGCGGGCATAAATACGATTTCGGTTGTTGACCCTACGGATCAGCGACAGCGCGCTTACTCTCGGCAACGGAGCGAGAGGAGCGGATGCCGCATGGCGAACATCAAACAACTGGACCCCAGCGCTTCGCCGTTGGACTACTACGGCGCGGAGCTGCGCCGCCTGCGCGAGGCGGCGAACATGACCCTGAACGAGCTGGGCGAGTCGATCTTCTGCACGGGTTCGCTGGTGGGCCAGGTCGAAACGGCCCTGAAGGTCCCGACGAGGGACTTCTCGGCCCGGGTGGACGCGGCGTTCAACACGGAGGGCTTCTTTTCGCGGCTGGTGGGGCTGGTGCTGCGGTGCCAGTTGCCGAGCTGGTTTCAGCCGTTCGCGGAGATGGAAGCGAAGGCGAGCTACATCACCGCGTTCGAGGCGCAGGTGGTGTACGGGCTCTTGCAGACCCCGGAGTATGCGCGCGCGGTGCTCGGAGTGCGAGAGTGCAGCGACCTCGACGGTCTGGTCGAGGCCAGGATGGAACGCCAGCGAGTCCTGGACCGCAGCGACCCACCGCTGATGTGGGTGGTGCTGTCCGAGGCGGTGCTGCGCCAGAAGGTCGGCGGTCGTGAGGTGATGCGCGCACAATTGGCACGCCTGTTGGAGTTGCGCAGCCGCGAGTGGCTGCGCGTGCAGATCCTGCCTTTCGAAGCCGGCGCCCACGCTGGGCTGCCCGGCTCGTACACGATGCTGCGCTTCGAAAAGAACCCGGACATCGTCTACACCGAGGACTTCGTCCAGGGCCACATGACGGCCAACCCACAAGCCGTCAAGGAGGGTTCGCTCCGTTACGATCTCATGCAGGCAGCAGCTCTCTCCGTCGAGGAGTCGGCGGAGCTGATCGCCAGCGTGATGGAGGAGCGTTATGGGCACAAGGCCGACCCCGGCAGACTCACCGTGGCGTAAGTCGTCTTACAGCAGCGACACTGGAGGCAACTGCGTCGAGTGCGCTCCCCTGAGCGGCGCCACCTGGCGTAAATCCTCCTACAGCGGCAACACGGGCGGTCAGTGCGTCGAGTACGCGCACCTCACCGCTCACATCGCCCTGCGCGACAGCAAGAACCCGGTCGGAGGGCACTTCGCCGTCGCGCCGGGGGCCTTCGCTCGGTTCGTGGAAGCGGCGGCGCAGGGCGAGCTGTAGCCGATCTACTCGGTCAAGCAGACGATGGAGGAACGTTATGGGTCCGCACCTGAAGCTGTCGGCGATCTGTTGGCGTAAGTCCTCCTACAGCGGCAACACGGGCGGTGACTGCATCGAGTGCGCGCCCCTGAGCGGCGCCAACTGGCACAAGTCGTCGTTCAGCGGCAGCACGGGTGGCCAGTGCGTCGAGTACGCGCATCTCACCGCCCACATCGCCCTGCGCGACAGCAAGAACCCGGCCGGGGGGCACTTCGCCGTCGCGCCGGGAGTCTTCGCTCGGTTCGTGGAAGCGGCGGCGCAGGGCGAGCTGTAACCGATCTACCTGGTCAAGCAGACGATGGAGGAACGGTATGGCCCCCGCTCGGCAGTCGGAGAACATCCAGTGGCGTAGGTCCTCCTACAGCGGCAACACCGGCGGCAACTGCATCGAGTGCGCGCCCCTGGGCGCAGCCACCTGGGTCAAGTCGTCCTACAGCGGCAACACCGGCGGCGAGTGCGTCGAGTACGCGCACCTCACCGCCCACATCGCCCTGCGCGACAGCAAGAACCCGGCCGGAGGGCACTTCGTCATCGCGCCGGAGGTGTTCTCGCGGTTCGTGGGGGCCGCCGCGCGGGGCGAGCTGTAGGTCCCGTGGGGGCGGCTGCAACAATGGCCGGGTGACCCGCGCATCCCTGGAGAAGCAGCCGCACGAAGTCGCCTCGATGTTCGACGACGTGGCGGAACGGTACGACCTGACCAACGACGTGCTGTCCCTGGGACAGGACCGGCGCTGGCGCAAGGAGGTCGCACGGGCCGTCGACGCGCGTCCGGCGCAGAAGATCCTGGACCTCGCCGCCGGTACGGCCACCTCCTCGCTGCCCTTCACCCGCGCCGGCGCCTACGTCGTCCCGTGCGACTTCTCGCTGGGCATGCTCCAGGTGGGCAAGCAGCGGCACAGCTGGATGCCGTTCACCGCAGGGGACGCGACCCGGCTGCCGTTCAAGGACGACACGTTCGACGCGGTCACGATCTCCTTCGGGCTGCGCAACGTCCAGGACTACGACGCGGCGCTGCGCGAGATGTACCGCGTGACCCGCCCCGGCGGGCGCGTGGTGATCTGCGAGTTCTCGCACCCGACCTGGGCGCCTTTCCGGACGCTCTACACCGAGTACCTGATGCGGGCGCTGCCGCCGGTCGCGCGGGCGGTGTCGTCCAGCCCGGACGCGTACGTCTATCTCGCCGAGTCGATCCGGGCCTGGCCCGACCAGCCCGCGCTGGCCGGACGGCTGCGCGAGGCGGGCTGGTCGAAGGTGGCCTGGCGCAACCTCACCGGCGGGATCGTGACGCTGCACCGCGGTTTCAAGGACTGAGCCCGGCGACGGCGCAGGGATCGCCCGAACCGTCCGAGCCGTCCGGGTCGCCCGGCTCGTCCAGGGCGCGGCGCGCGCCGCCCGGCGGCGGCTCGGGCACGCGCGGCTCGCGCACCCCGCCGCCGCCCTCGCCCGGACCGAAGTCGAACCACACGTACACCCGCGCGTCGCGGGGCAGTTCCGCGCCGGGCTGCGGGTACTGGCGTACGACGTGGTCGACGGCGGGGCGCGGGAAGTCGGGGCGGTCGGGCGCGACCAGCAGCAGGCCGCGGGACCGCGCGGTCTCGTGCGCGTCGACGGCCATCAGGCCGACCAGGCGCGGCACGCGCACTTGTGGGGACTTGGGAGTCGGGTACACGGCGTCACCCCCCAGCGATACCGGCAGCGTAACCGCCGGACACCGCGGCCGGAAGGTTTTTGTGTCTTTCCGTGATATTCAGTTACTCTACGTCACAGAAAGCGTCCTCGGGGCCCAGCGGCAGCCGGTAGCAGTGGCCGATGCGCCGGGTCTGCGGGGTGAAGAACGTCTCGGCGTGCTGCATGCCCAGGCGCCGGGTGACCGCTATGGAGCGGGTGTTGCGGCGGTCGACCATGGCGACCACGCCCGGCAGTCCGGCCGCCCGCAGCCGCTGGAGGGTCAGCCGGGCCGCCGCCGTGACGTACCCGCGGCCCCAGTGCTCCCGCCCCAGGCGCCAGCCGATCTCGACCTCGCCCGCCGGGCCCCAGGCGTGCGGCCAGGGCTGGGCGCCGGTGAAGCCGACCGGACGGCCGGACTCGTCGAGGACCGTCCACAGGCAGAAGCCGTGTTCGGCGTCGTGGCGGCGCTGGCGGGCGGTCAGTTCCTCGTAGACGGACGGCTCGGCGGACCGGCCGCCGTGGAACTCCATGACGTCCGGGTCGTCGAAGAGGCGGTGCCAGGTGTGCGCGTCCTCGTCGGTGGGGACACGCAGCCGTACGACGGGCAGTGCTCGGTTCACGGGACAGGCCCTTCAGCCGGGTGATCAGTGCCGCTGCATAGACTGCCCATGTCCAGTGCCGGTCGGCACGCAGATTTCGAACCTGGGGAGATCCCGCCGTGACCGTCGTGACCGAGTCTCTCTCCGATCCCCTCTCCGGGAACACCGCGGACGTCATCGTCGTGGGCGCGGGACCGGCCGGTTCCACCACCGCGTACCACCTCGCCAAGGCCGGTCTCGACGTCCTGCTGCTGGAGAAGACGGCGTTCCCGCGCGAGAAGGTCTGCGGCGACGGGCTCACCCCGCGCGCCGTCAAGCAGCTCGTCGCCATGGGCATCGACATCTCCGAGGAGGCGGGCTGGCTGCGCAACAAGGGCCTGCGCATCATCGGCGGCGGCGTCCGGCTCCAGCTCGACTGGCCCGACCTGGCCTCCTTCCCGGACTACGGACTCGTGCGCAAGCGCGACGACTTCGACGAGCAGCTGGCCCGGCAGGCGCAGAAGGCGGGCGCCCGGCTCTACGAGCGGTGCAACGTCTCGGGTCCGGTCGTGGACGACCGCACCGGCCGCATCACCGGGGTGACGGCCAAGCTGGGCGAGGAGAAGCGCGAGGTCACCTTCCACGCGCCGCTCGTGGTCGCCGCCGACGGCAACTCCACCCGGCTCTCCCTGGCGATGGGCCTGCACCGCCGCGAGGACCGCCCGATGGGCGTCGCCGTGCGCACCTACTTCACCTCGCCCCGGCACGACGACGACTACCTGGAGTCCTGGCTCGAACTGTGGGACCGGCGCGGCACGCAGGACCGTCTGCTGCCCGGCTACGGCTGGATCTTCGGCATGGGCGACGGCACGTCCAACGTCGGCCTCGGCGTGCTCAACACCTCGGCCGCCTTCAAGGAGCTGGACTGGCGGGAGATCCTCAAGGCGTGGTGCGCCTCCATGCCCGAGGACTGGGGCTACACCCCGGACAACATGACCGGCCCGATCCGCGGCGCCGCCCTGCCGATGGCCTTCAACCGCCAGCCGCACTACACGCGCGGCCTGCTGCTCGTCGGCGACGCGGGCGGCCTGGTCAACCCGTTCAACGGCGAGGGCATCGCCTACGCGATGGAGTCCGGCGCGCTGGCCGCCGAGGTCGTCGTCCAGGCGCACTCGCGCGCCACGCCCGCCCAGCGCGAACTGGCCCTCCAGCGCTACCCGCGCGTCCTGAAGGACACCTACGGCGGCTACTACACGCTGGGCCGCGCCTTCGTGAAGCTCATCGGCAACCCGAAGGTCATGCAGATCGCCGCGCAGCGCGGTCTGACCCACCCGATGCTGATGAAGTTCACCCTCAAGCTCCTCGCCAACCTCACCGACCCGACCGGCGGCGACGCGATGGACCGCATCATCAACGGCCTGAGCCGGGTGGCGCCCAAGGCGTGACCCCCGGCGGCCCGGCGAGGGCCCCGGAACGACGACGAGGCCGGCTCATTCCTGAGCCGGCCTCAGCCGTGTGCGGGCGCGCCCGGATTCGGGGCGCACCTTTGTGATCATCCGGGGTGAATCGGGCGAACCGGCCGCGACGGAAGGGCCGCTGCCCCCGAGCGGCTGCGGCCCTTCACCCCGTACGGCGCTGTGCGGTGCCTCAGAGCACCCGGACGGCCCCGGTGGGCGGGTCGTACGACAGCGGCCTCTCCACGACGCCCGTGGACGAGTTCTGCGCTCCGACGAACATACCGCCGCCGACGTACACGGCCACGTGGTACGCGCTGCCGCGGCCGCCCCAGTACAGGATGTCGCCCGGCTGGAGGTTGGACAGCGACACCTGGGTGCCGGCCATCGACTGGTCCTGGGAGACGCGCGGCAGGCTGATGTTGACCTGCTTGAAGGCGGTCTGCACCAGGCCGGAGCAGTCGTAGGCGGAGGGGCCGGTGGCGCCGGGGACGTACGCCTTGCCGACCTGGGACTTCACGAACGAGACGATGCTGGCGGCCGAACCCGTCGCGGTGGACGAGCCGGTGGAGGTGCCGGTGCTCGTGGTGGCGCCGGTGCTGCTGCCGGAACCGGTGGAGGTGCCGGTGCCCGACTGGGTGGTGAGGGTGGGGCGGGCGCTGTCGCGCGCGGCGCGCTCGGCGGCCTCCTTGCGGGCGGCGGCCTCCTCGGCGGCCTTCTTCTTCGCGGCCTCGGCCTTCTTCTTGGCCTGCGCGAGGTCCGACTTGGCCTGCTTCGCGGCGTTCGCGGCGGCGGAGTCGCGCTCGGCCAGGAGCTGATAGTGCGCCGCGGCCTGCTGCGTGGCGTCCGCGGACTGAGCGACCTGGCTGGCCAGGTCGGCGGTGAGCGTGGGCAGTTCGAGGGTCTGGGTGACCGGCTCGGCGGCGCTCGCCGTGGAGGCGGACGCACCGGCGACTGCCAGGGTGCCGAGGACGCCACCGGCAACTCCGGCCCGCATCGCGATGGTCGACGCGCTGCGGCGGGGCTTCCGGTGGCTGCGTATGTGAGCGGTGTGGGACATGAGGACAACCGGTATCAGGGGGTCCTCGGACTCTTCAAGAAACGTGGCGTGCGCCACATTTGCTGTGCCGGTGCTGCGAACACCGGGCGTGTCGCCCTTTATTGACGCCGTAACGGACATAGCGGGCGGAGATGATCATGCCTGTGATCATGCTCTTTCGCGGTTACGCCCGAATTGCCCTGCGCCTACCATCGGAATCGACCGTTGGCCAAGCCCGGTTCTCATGAAGCTCTCATGGGTGTGGCGGAGGTCACGGAACGGTCACCACCCCGCCGTGCGTCCGCGCGCCGAGCCCACGCCGGCCCCATCTGCCACACGAGCCACAGCATCCCCGCGGGCACCACGCGTCGCTTGTGAACGGGTGAACGTGTCCACTTCCCGTTCCGCGGTCCCTCTGATGTGTGAAAAGCCGCCCTATACCAAGGTCTTGACGTCGGTCGCCACTTTGCGCCGGACACTCTTCATCTGATAATGCAGACCCCTTCCGACCTGCAAATACGAGGTAAAATGTAACCAGTGGTGATCACTCAGGTGCTTCGCGTACGAAGATCACCCCTCATCCGGCTTCATGATCCTTCGTCAGGTGGTGGAGATCACAAAGCCGGTGCAATACCCCGTGTCGCAGATCACAGAGTGTCGGGCATAGGATGCCCTCCAGTTGGGCTTGTGACCTGCTTCACATGTTCCCGATCTTCGCCGGGACAGGCGGGGTTCGCGGGACGGACGAGGCAGGTGCGGCCCAGTGACCGCCAGCAGTCAGTGCCGACTGAGAGGAGCGAGGAGCGGTGAACGCGTATGCGCCCATCCTCGTACTGGGAGCCCTCGGGGCAGGCTTTGCGATCTTCTCCGTGGTCATGGCCACGCTGATCGGACCGAAGCGGTACAACCGCGCCAAACTCGAGGCCTACGAGTGCGGTATCGAGCCGACCCCCACGCCGGCCGGCGGCGGGCGCTTCCCCATCAAGTACTACCTGACGGCGATGCTCTTCATCGTCTTCGACATCGAGATCGTCTTCCTCTACCCCTGGGCCGTCACCTTCGACGCCCTGGGTGTTTTCGGGCTCGTGGAGATGCTGCTCTTCGTGCTCACCGTCTTCGTCGCGTACGCGTACGTATGGCGGCGCGGCGGCCTGGAATGGGACTGAGGGGCCATATAAGACATGGGACTCGAAGAAAAGCTGCCGAGCGGCTTCCTGCTGACCACCGTGGAGCAGGCCGCGGGCTGGGTGCGTAAGTCGTCCGTCTTCCCGGCCACCTTCGGCCTCGCCTGCTGCGCGATCGAGATGATGACCACCGGAGCCGGCCGCTACGACCTGGCCCGCTTCGGCATGGAGGTGTTCCGCGGTTCGCCCCGCCAGGCGGACCTGATGATCGTGGCCGGCCGGGTCAGCCAGAAGATGGCGCCGGTCCTCAGGCAGGTCTACGACCAGATGCCCAACCCCAAGTGGGTGATCTCCATGGGCGTCTGCGCCTCCTCGGGCGGCATGTTCAACAACTACGCGATCGTCCAGGGCGTCGACCACATCGTCCCCGTCGACATCTATCTGCCCGGCTGCCCGCCCCGCCCCGAGATGCTGATGGACGCGATCCTCAAGCTCCACCAGAAGATCCGGTCCACCAAGCTCGGCGTGAACGCCGAGGAGGCGGCCCGCGAGGCGGAGGAAGCGGCGCTCAAGGCACTGCCCACGATCGAGATGAAGGGGCTGCTGCGATGAGCGACGTGAATCCCGAGAAGGATCTCGGCACCGACAACCTCCCCGGCCAGCGCGGCGAGGGCGGCGAGGAGATCCGCGTCCAGCGCGGCATGTTCGGCGCGAACAACGGCGGCGACACCTCCGGCTACGGCGGCCTGGTCCGCTCGGTGCGGCTGCCCGGACCGGCCACCCGCCCCTACGGCGGCTGGTTCGACGAGGTCGCCGACGAGCTGGAGGGCGCCCTGGAGGAACAGGGCCTGCTGCCGGACAACGCCATCGAGAAGACGGTCGTCGACCGCGGCGAGCTGACCTTCCACATCGAGCGCGAGCACCTGGTCCGCGTCGCCCGCACCCTGCGCGACGACCCCGCCCTGCGCTTCGAGCTGTGCACCGGCGTCAGCGGCGTCCACTACCCGCACGACAAGGGCCGCGAGCTGCACGCCGTCTACCACCTGCGCTCGATCACCCACAACCGGCTGATCCGGCTGGAGGTCAGCGCCCCCGACGCCGACCGGCACATCCCGTCGCTGGTGCCCGTCTACCCGACCAACGACTGGCACGAGCGCGAGACGTACGACTTCTTCGGCATCGTCTTCGACGGCCACCCCGCCCTGACGCGGATCATGATGCCGGACGACTGGCCGGGCCACCCGCAGCGCAAGGACTACCCCCTCGGCGGCATCCCCGTCGAGTACAAGGGCGCCCAGATCCCGGCTCCGGACCAGCGGAGGTCGTACTCGTGAGCACTTCGCACGCCTCCCCGAGGGAGACCACGGAAGGCACCGTCTACACGGTCACCGGCGGCGACTGGGACGAGGTCGTCCAGTCCGCGGCCCTCGCCGACGACGAGCGCATCGTCGTCAACATGGGCCCCCAGCACCCCTCCACCCACGGAGTGCTGCGCCTCATCCTGGAGATCGACGGCGAGACGGTCACCGAGGCCCGCTGCGGCATCGGCTATCTGCACACCGGCATCGAGAAGAACCTCGAGTTCCGCACGTGGACGCAGGGCACCACCTTCGTCACGCGCATGGACTACCTGACGTCCTTCTTCAACGAGACCGCCTACTGCCTCGGCGTCGAGAAGCTCCTCGGCATCGAGGACCAGATCACCGACCGGGCCACGATCATCCGCGTGCTCCTGATGGAGCTGAACCGGCTCTCCTCCCACCTGGTGTGCATCGCCACCGGCGGCATGGAGCTGGGCGCCACCACCATCATGATCTACGGCTTCCGCGACCGCGAGATGATCCTCGACATCTACGAGCTGATCACCGGCCTGCGGATGAACCACGCGTACATCCGCCCCGGCGGACTCGCCCAGGACCTGCCGCCCGGCGCGGTGGACCAGATCCGCGAGTTCGTGAAGAAGATGCGGAAGAACCTCCCGGAGTACGACAAGCTCGCCACCGGGAACCCCATCTTCAAGGCCCGGATGCAGGACGTCGGCTACCTCGACCTGGCCGGCTGCATGGCCCTGGGCGCCACAGGACCCATCCTGCGCTCCACCGGCCTGCCGCACGACCTGCGCAAGGCCCAGCCGTACTGCGGCTACGAGACGTACGACTTCGACGTCCCGACCGCCGACTCCTGCGACTCCTACGGCCGCTTCCTGATCCGCCTGGAGGAGATGCGCCAGTCGCTCAGGATCGTCGAGCAGTGCCTGGACCGGCTGGAGCCGGGACCGGTCATGGTCGCCGACAAGAAGATCGCCTGGCCCGCCCAGCTCGCCCTGGGACCGGACGGACTCGGCAACTCCCTCGACCACATCAAGAAGATCATGGGCACCTCCATGGAGGCTCTGATCCACCACTTCAAGCTGGTCACCGAGGGCTTCCGGGTCCCGGCCGGACAGGCGTACACGGCGGTCGAGTCGCCCAAGGGCGAGCTGGGCGTGCACGTCGTCTCCGACGGCGGCACCCGCCCCTTCCGGGTCCACTTCCGCGACCCGTCCTTCACCAACCTTCAGGCCATGGCGGCGATGTGCGAGGGCGGCCAGGTCGCCGACGTCATCGTCGCCGTCGCGTCCATCGACCCCGTGATGGGAGGCGTCGACCGGTGACCACCTCTTCTTCCGAGCGGGGCGTCAGCCTGGGCATGCCCGAACTGCCCGCGCCCGCCTACCCGGACGACGTCCGCGCCCGGCTGGAGGCCGACGCCCGCGAGATCATCGCCCGCTACCCCGACTCGCGCTCCGCGCTGCTGCCGCTGCTGCACCTCGTGCAGTCCGAGGAGGGCCACGTCACGCGCACCGGGATGCGGTTCTGCGCGGACGTCCTCGGCCTGACCACCGCCGAGGTCACCGCGGTCGCCACCTTCTACACCATGTACCGGCGCGGACCCTCCGGCGACTACCAGGTCGGCGTCTGCACCAACACCCTGTGCGCGGTGATGGGCGGCGACGTCCTCTTCGAGACGCTCCAGGAGCACCTGGGCGTCGGCAACGGCGGGACCACCGACGACGGCAAGGTCACCCTGGAGCACATCGAGTGCAACGCGGCCTGCGACTTCGCGCCGGTCGTGATGGTCAACTGGGAGTTCTTCGACAACCAGACGCCCGAGAGCGTCAAGCGCCTGGTCGACGACCTGCGCGCGGGCCGGCCCGTCACGCCCACCCGCGGCGCCCCGATGTGCACCTTCAAGGAGACCGCCCGGATCCTGGCCGGTTTCCCCGACGAGCGCGAGGGCGCCACCGACGCCGGCGGCAGCGCCGGACCCGCCTCGCTGACCGGGCTGCGCCTGGCCCGGGGCGAGAGCGCGCCCGCGCGCGTGGTCCACCCCCGAGAGGGCGGCCCGCAGGACGCGCAGCGCGACACCGTGCACGAGCCGTCGCCGACCGAGCACCTCAGCTCGCACGACGCACCGCAGCAGACCTCGGCCTCCGATCCGTCGCACCCCGCGGGACCCGCCGCCGAGGAGGGGGAGTGATGACCGTGTCCACATCGCAGGGAGGCGCGGCCCAGCCGGAGGCCGGCGGCGGCGCCAGCCCCGAGAAGCTGCTCGCCCCCGTGCTCTCCGCCTTCTGGGACGAGGACCGCTCCTGGACGCTGGACGTCTACCGGCGCCACGAGGGCTACGAAGGACTGCGCAAGGCGCTCGCCATGTCCCCGGACGACGTGATCGCCTACGTCAAGGAGTCCGGACTGCGCGGGCGCGGCGGCGCGGGCTTCCCGACCGGGATGAAATGGCAGTTCATCCCCCAGGGCGACGGCAAGCCGCACTACCTCGTCGTCAACGCCGACGAGTCGGAGCCGGGCACCTGCAAGGACATCCCGCTCCTGTACGCCAACCCGCACAGCCTGATCGAGGGCATCGTCATCGCCTGCCACGCCATCAGGTCGTCGCACGCCTTCATCTATCTGCGCGGCGAGGTCGTCCCCGTGCTGCGGCGGCTGCACTCCGCCGTGCGCGAGGCGTACGCGGCCGGCTACCTCGGGACGGACGTCCTGGGCAGCGGACTCGACCTCGACATCACCGTGCACGCGGGCGCGGGCGCGTACATCTGCGGCGAGGAGACCGCGCTGCTGGACTCGCTCGAAGGCCGCCGCGGACAGCCGCGGCTGCGTCCCCCCTTCCCGGCCGTCGCGGGCCTGTACGCGTGCCCCACTGTCGTGAACAACGTCGAATCCATCGCCTCGGTTCCCGCCATCATGAACCAGGGCAAGGAGTGGTTCCGCTCGATGGGCAGCGAGAAGTCCCCGGGCTTCACGCTCTACTCGCTCAGCGGCCATGTCGCGAGCCCCGGCCAGTACGAGGCCCCGCTCGGCATCACGCTGCGCCAGCTCCTGGACATGAGCGGCGGGATGCGCCCCGGGCACCGGCTGAAGTTCTGGACCCCGGGCGGCTCCTCCACCCCCATGTTCACCGAGGAGCACCTCGACGTCCCCCTCGACTACGAGGGCGTCGGCGCCGCCGGGTCCATGCTCGGCACCAAGGCGCTCCAGTGCTTCGACGAGACGACCTGCGTGGTGCGGGCCGTCACCCGGTGGACCGAGTTCTACGCCCACGAGTCCTGCGGCAAGTGCACACCCTGCCGCGAGGGCACGTACTGGCTCGTGCAGCTGCTGCGGGACATCGAGGCCGGCAAGGGCGTCATGGCCGACCTCGACAAGCTGAACGACATCGCCGACAACATCAACGGCAAGTCCTTCTGCGCCCTCGGCGACGGCGCGGCCTCCCCCATCTTCTCCTCCCTGAAGTACTTCCGCGCGGAGTACGAGGAGCACATCACGGGCCGCGGCTGCCCCTTCGACCCCGCCCGGTCGACGGTCTGGGCGGACCAGCACACGGAGGTGCTCGCATGACCGTGACCACCAACGCCCCCTCCTCGGGCGGCGCGGCGGCACCCCCGCCGGACGACCTCGTGACCCTGACGATCGACGGCGTCGAGATCAGCGTGCCCAAGGGCACCCTGGTCATCCGGGCCGCCGAACAGCTCGGCATCGAGATCCCCCGGTTCTGCGACCACCCGCTGCTCGACCCGGCCGGCGCCTGCCGCCAGTGCATCGTCGAGGTCGAGGGCCAGCGCAAGCCCATGGCGTCCTGCACCATCACCTGCACCGACGGCATGGTGGTCAAGAC
Organism: Streptomyces sp. PsTaAH-124; assembly: GCF_000373685.1. NCBI lineage: Bacteria > Bacillati > Actinomycetota > Actinomycetes > Kitasatosporales > Streptomycetaceae > Streptomyces > Streptomyces sp. PsTaAH-124. Next base: position 109,119 of record NZ_KB892173.1, read on the forward strand.
CCAGCTGACCTCGCCGGTCGCCGAGAAGGCCCAGCACGGCGTGATGGAGCTGCTGCTCATCAACCACCCGCTGGACTGCCCGGTCTGCGACAAGGGCGGCGAGTGCCCGCTCCAGAACCAGGCCATGTCGCACGGCAACGCCGACTCCCGCTTCGAGGGGAAGAAGCGGACCTACGAGAAGCCGGTGCCGATCTCCGCGCAGGTGCTGCTGGACCGCGAGCGGTGCGTGCTGTGCGCCCGCTGCACCCGCTTCTCCAACCAGATCGCGGGCGACCCGATGATCGAGCTGATCGAGCGCGGCGCGCTCCAGCAGGTCGGCACCGGCGAGGGCGACCCGTTCGAGTCGTACTTCTCCGGCAACACCATCCAGATCTGCCCGGTCGGCGCGCTCACCTCGGCCGCGTACCGCTTCCGCTCGCGCCCCTTCGACCTGGTCTCCTCGCACTCGGTGTGCGAGCACTGCGCGGGCGGCTGCGCCACCCGCACCGACCACCGGCGGGGCAAGGTCATGCGGCGGCTCGCCGCCAACGACCCCGAGGTCAACGAGGAGTGGATCTGCGACAAGGGCCGCTTCGGGTTCCGCTACGCGCAGCTCAAGGACCGGCTGACCACCCCGCTGGTGCGCAACCCCGAGGGCGAACTGGTCGCCGCGTCCTGGCCGGAGGCCCTGGAGATCGCCGCCCAGGGGCTGCTCGCCTCGCGCGGCCGCACCGGTGTCCTCACCGGCGGCCGGCTCACCGTCGAGGACGCCTACGCGTACAGCAAGTTCGCGCGGGTGGCCCTGGACACCAACGACATCGACTTCCGCGCGCGCGTGCACAGCGGCGAGGAGGCCGACTTCCTGGCCGCCCGCGTCGCCGGGCACGGCCGGGACGTCGACGGCACCGGCGTCACGTACACCGCCCTGGAGCAGGCACCGGCCGTGCTGCTGGCCGGGTTCGAGTCCGAGGAGGAGGCTCCGGGCGTCTTCCTGCGGCTGCGCAAGGCGTGGCGGGGGCACGGGCAGCGGGTGTTCTCGCTGGCCACGCACGCCACCCGCGGCCTGGAGAAGGCGGGCGGCACCCTGCTGCCGGCCGCGCCCGGCACCGAGACCGAGTGGCTGGACGCGCTGGCGGGCGGCGTCGGCCTGGAGGGCGACGGGAGCCGGGCCGCCGAGGCGCTGCGCGCCGAGGGCGCGGTCATCGTCGTCGGCGAACGGCTCGCCGCCGTGGCGGGCGGCCTCACCGCCGCCGTCCGGGCCGCCACCGCGACCGGCGCCCGCCTGGTGTGGATCCCGCGCCGGGCCGGGGAGCGCGGCGCGATCGAGGCGGGCGCGCTGCCGTCGCTGCTGCCGGGCGGCCGCCCGGCCACCGACCCGCGCGCGCGGGACGAGGTCGCCGCCCTGTGGGGCGTCGCCGCCCTCCCGCACCGCTACGGCCGCGACACCGGCCAGATCCTGGCCGCCGCCGCGGACGGCGAACTCCAGGCGCTGCTGGTCGCCGGGGTGGAGGTCGCCGACCTGCCCGACCCGGCACGCGCGCGTGCCGCCCTGGCCGAGGCCGGGTTCCTGGTCTCGCTGGAGCTGCGGCCCGGCGAGGTCACCGAGCACGCCGACGTGGTCCTGCCGGTCGCGGCGGTCGCCGAGAAGGCGGGCAGCTTCCTCAACTGGGAGGGCCGGGTGCGCTTCTTCGAGGCCGCGCTCAAGCCCGAGCAGATGACCCGCCGCCTCGCCCCGACCGATCTGCGGGTGCTCCAGATGCTGGCCGACGCCATGGACGTCCATCTGGGCCTGCCGGACCTGCGCACCGCGCACGCCGAGCTGGACCGGCTGGGCACCTGGAGCGGCCCGCGCGCCGCCGAACCCCGCGAGAGCGGCGGCGTACTGCCCCGGCCCGCCGCCGGGGAGGCGGTGCTCGCCGGGCACCGGCTCCTGCTCGACCAGGGCCTCCTCCAGGAGGGCGACGACGCGCTCGCCGGGACCCGGCACGCCGCACATGCGCGCGTGTCGGCCGCCACGGCCGCCGAGGCGGGCGTCGCGGACGGCGATCTGCTCGCCGTGACCGGCCCGGCCGGCACGACCGCGTTCCCGCTGGAGGTCACCGAGATGCCCGACCGGGTGGTGTGGCTCCCGCTGAACTCCGCCGGGGCCGGCGTCGCCGCCGACACCGGGGCGCAGCCCGGCTCCCTCGTCCGTATCGGCCCGGCGCCCCGCGCGGCCGGGGCCCTTGAGGAGGTGGAGGCGTGAACCCGTCCCTCGCCGCAGAGAACCTGTCGATGTTCGGCACCGACCCGTGGTGGCTGGTCGTCGTCAAGGCGGTGTTCTGCTTCGCCTTCCTGATGGTGACCGTGCTGTTCTCCATCGTGTGGGAGCGCAAGGTCGTCGCCTGGATGCAGCTGCGCATCGGCCCCAACCGGCACGGCCCCTGGGGCATGCTCCAGTCGCTGGCCGACGGCATCAAGCTGATGCTCAAGGAAGACGTCGTCGTCAAACGCGCCGACAAGGTCGTCTACGTCCTCGCGCCGGTCGTCGCCGCCATCCCCGCCTTCATGGCGATCGCCGTGATCCCCTTCGGGCCCGCGGGCAACGAGGTGTCGGTCTTCGGCCACCGCACCGCGATGCAGCTGACCGACCTGCCGATCGCCATGCTGTTCATCCTGGCGGTCGCCTCGGTCGGCATCTACGGCATCGTCCTGGCGGGCTGGAGCTCCGGCTCCACCTACCCGCTCCTGGGCGGTCTGCGCTCCTGCGCGCAGATGATCTCCTACGAGATCGCCATGGGCGCCGCGTTCGCCTCGGTGTTCCTCTACTCGGGGTCGATGTCCACCTCGGCCATCGTGGAACAGCAGCACGACCGCTGGTACATCCTGCTGCTGCCGGTCTCCTTCATCCTCTACATCGTCACCATGGTCGGGGAGACCAACCGCGCCCCGTTCGACATGCCGGAGTCCGAGGGCGACCTGGTCGGCGGCTTCAACACCGAGTACTCCTCGATCAAGTTCGCGATGTTCATGCTCGCCGAGTACGTGAACATGGTGACGGTCTCGGCCGTGGCGACGACGCTGTTCCTGGGCGGCTGGCGGGCCCCGTGGCCGATCAGCACCTTCTGGGAGGGCGCCAACCACGGCTGGTGGCCGCTGCTCTGGTTCGTGATCAAGGTGCAGCTGCTGCTGTTCTTCTTCATCTGGCTGCGCGGCACGCTCCCGCGCGTGCGCTACGACCAGCTGATGAAGCTCGGCTGGAAGGTCCTCATCCCGGTCTCCGTGGTCTGGCTGATGCTCGTCGCGACCGTACGGACCCTCAGGAACGAGCACTACGACTTCGCCGACATCGCCCTCTACGTCGGCGGCGGCGTCCTGGCCCTGCTGGTGCTGTCCTTCGTCGCCGACCTGTTCCGCGAGAAGGGCGAGAAGGGCGAGAAGGGCACGGAGGCGGAGCGGAGCGCCGGGCAGCCGCCCGGGTTCGACCCGATGGCGGGCGGCTTCCCGGTGCCGCCGCTGCCCGGCCAGGAGCTGCCGCCCGTGCCGCGCCGCCGCCCGCGCCGTGAGCGCGAGCTGATTGTCAGTGGTGGCACCGACACTGTCGGTGACGGATCTCTGGAGGGAAAGGAGGCGTCCGATGGCTGAGGAGCCCAAGGGGACCGACCCCGGTTTCCAGAACCCCGTGGCCGGCTTCGGCGTGACCTTCAAGGCCATGTTCAAGAAGCGGCTGACCGAGCAGTACCCGGAGCAGAAGAAGACCACCGCTCCGCGCTTCCACGGACGGCACCAGCTCAACCGCCATCCGGACGGCCTGGAGAAGTGCGTCGGCTGCGAGCTGTGCGCCTGGGCCTGCCCCGCCGACGCCATCTACGTGGAGGGCGCCGACAACACCGACGAGGAGCGCTACTCCCCGGGCGAGCGCTACGGCCGCGTCTACCAGATCAACTACGCCCGCTGCATCCTGTGCGGGCTGTGCATCGAGGCGTGCCCCACCCGCGCGCTGACGATGACCAATGAGTTCGAACTGGCCGACTCCAGCCGCGCCGACCTCATCTACACCAAGGAGCAGCTGCTCGCCGGTCTCGACGAGGGCATGGTCGACACCCCGCACGCCATCTACCCCGGCACCGACGAACAGGACTACTACCGGGGCCTGGTGACGGAGGCCGCGCCCGGCACGGTGCGCCAGCCGGCCGTCTCCAAGGGCGAGCAGCCCGCGGACGAGGAGGTGGACGCATGAGCCCCGAGCTCGCCGCCTACACCACCTCCACCGGCGAGGCGTTCCAGTTCTGGGTCCTCGGCACCGTCGCGGTGATCGGCGCGCTGTGCACCGTCTTCATGAGGAAGGCCGTGCACAGCGCCCTGTGCCTGGCCGGCACCATGATCGTCCTGGCCGTGTTCTACCTGGCCAACGGCGCCTACTTCCTCGGGATCGTGCAGATCGTCGTCTACACCGGCGCGATCATGATGCTGTTCCTGTTCGTGGTGATGCTCGTCGGTGTGACCGCCGCCGACTCCCTGAAGGAGACCATCAAGGGCCAGCGCTGGCTGGCCCTGCTGTGCGGCCTCGGCTTCGGCATCCTGCTGTTCGCCGGGATCGCCAACGCCTCCCTGAAGGACTTCGCGGGCGCGGGCAAGGCCAACGCCGGCGGCAATGTGGAGGGCCTGGCCTCCCTGATCTTCACCCGGTACGTGTTCGCGTTCGAGCTCACCGGCGCCCTGCTCATCACCGCCACCATCGGCGCCATGGTGCTCACCCACCGCGAGCGCACCGAGCGGGCCAGGACCCAGCGCGAGCTGTCCGAGCAGCGCGTGCGCGAGGGCAGGCACGTACCGCCGCTGCCCGCCCCCGGTGTCTACGCCCGGCACAACGCCGTGGACATCGCGGGCCTGCTGCCCGACGGCACCCCCTCCGAGCTGACGGTCAGCAAGACCCTGCGCGAGCGCGGTCAGATCCGGGACGTCTCGGCCGAGGCGCTGGGCGACCTCAAGGCGCTGGAGCAGCGGGCCGAGGAGCGCCTTGAGCGCACCGAGACCGGCTCGGCGGCCTTCAAGCGGCCCGAGGAGGCGTCGAAGTGAATCCCGTCAACTACCTGTACCTCGCCGCCCTGCTGTTCACGATCGGTGCCACCGGCGTCCTCATCCGCCGCAACGCCATCGTGGTCTTCATGTGCGTCGAGCTGATGCTGAACGCCTGCAACCTCGCGTTCGTCGTCTTCTCCCGGATGCACGGCAACCTCGACGGCCAGATCATCGCCTTCTTCACGATGGTCGTCGCCGCGGCGGAGGTCGTGGTCGGACTCGCGATCATCGTGTCGCTGTTCCGTTCCCGCCACTCGGCCTCGGTCGACGACGCCAGCCTGATGAAGCTGTAAGGGGTCGGAAGAATCGTGGAGAACCTGATTGCGCTGCTGATCGCGGCGCCCCTGCTCGGAGCGGCCGTCCTGCTGGTCGGCGGCCGGCGCCTGGACGCCGTCGGCCACTGGATCGGCACCCTGCTCGCCGGCGCCTCGTTCGTGATCGGCCTGGTCCTCTTCGCCGACCTGCTCGGCAAGGGCGCCGAACACCGCACCGTGATCCAGCACCTGTTCAGCTGGATCCCGGTGGCCGGCTTCCAGGCGGACGTCACCTTCCGGCTCGACCAGCTGTCGATGACGTTCGTCCTGCTGATCACCGGCGTCGGCTCGCTCATCCACCTGTACTCCATCGGGTACATGGAGCACGACGAGCGGCGCCGCCGCTTCTTCGGCTATCTCAACCTGTTCCTCGCGGCGATGCTGCTGCTCGTCCTCGCCGACAACTACCTGCTGCTGTACGTCGGCTGGGAGGGCGTCGGTCTCGCCTCCTACCTGCTGATCGGCTTCTGGCAGCACAAGCCCAGCGCGGCCACCGCCGCCAAGAAGGCGTTCCTGGTCAACCGCGTCGGCGACATGGGCCTGTCGATCGCGATCATGCTGATGTTCACCACCTTCGGCACCTTCGCCTTCGGCCCGGTGCTGGGCAGCGCGGGCGACGCGAGCGAGGGCAAGCTCACCGCGATCGGCCTGATGCTGCTGCTCGCCGCCTGCGGCAAGTCCGCCCAGGTGCCGCTGCAATCCTGGCTCGGCGACGCGATGGAGGGCCCGACCCCGGTCTCCGCCCTCATCCACGCCGCCACGATGGTGACCGCGGGCGTCTACCTGATCGTCCGCTCCGGCGCGATCTTCAACGGCGCGCCCGACGCGCAGCTCGCCGTCACCGTGGTCGGCGCGGTCACGCTGCTCTTCGGTGCGATCGTCGGTTGCGCCAAGGACGACATCAAGAAGGCGCTGGCCGGTTCGACGATGTCGCAGATCGGCTACATGGTGCTGGCCGCCGGACTCGGCCCCATCGGCTATGTCTTCGCGATCATGCACCTGGTGACGCACGGCTTCTTCAAGGCCGGGCTGTTCCTCGGCGCGGGCTCCGTCATGCACGGCATGAACGACGAGGTCGACATGCGCAAGTACGGCGGCCTGCGCACGTACATGCCGGTCACCTTCATCACCTTCGGCCTCGGCTACCTGGCCATCATCGGCTTCCCGGGCCTGTCCGGCTTCTTCTCCAAGGACAAGATCATCGAGGCGGCCTTCGCCAAGGGCGGCACCGAGGGCTGGATCCTCGGCGGCGCGGCCCTGCTGGGCGCGGCCATCACCGCGTTCTACATGACCCGCGTGATGCTGATGACGTTCTTCGGCGAGGAGCGCTGGCGCCACCGGGCCACCGCCTCGCCAGCCGAGCCCGGCGCCGAACCGGCGGCCGAGGAGCGCGGCGCGCACGCCGAGCCGCATCCGCACGAGTCCCCGAAGAGCATGACCGTCCCGATGATCGTGCTGGCCTTCGGGTCGGTCTTCGGCGGCGCGTTCTTCAGCATCGGCGACCGCTTCCTGCACTGGCTGGAGCCGGTCACCGGGCACAGCGAGGGCGACTCGCCGCTCAGCGCCGCCGCCGTCACCGGCGCCACCATGGTCTGCCTGGTGATCGGCGTCGGCATCGCCTGGGCCCAGTACGGCCGCAAGCCGGTCCCGGCACTCGCCCCGCGCGGCTCGCTGCTCACCCGCGCCGCCCGCCGCGACCTGCTCCAGGACGACTTCAACCACGTCGTCCTGGTCCGCGGCGGCGAACACCTCACCCGGTCGCTCGTGTATGTCGACCACACCCTGGTCGACGGGGTCGTCAACGGCACGGCGGCCTCCGTGGGCGGCCTGTCCGGGCGGCTGCGCCGCCTCCAGAACGGCTTCGCCCGCTCGTACGCGGTCTCGATGTTCGGCGGTGCGGCCCTCCTGGTCGCCGCGACCCTGCTGATGAGGGCGGTCTGATACCGATGTCCTTTCCTCTGCTGACAGCGACGGCGGTGCTCCCGGCCGTCGGGGCCGTCGCCACGGCCGCCGTACCGGCGGCCCGGCGCACCGCCGCCAAATGGCTCGCCCTGGCCGTCTCCCTGGGCACGCTCGCGCTGGCCGTCGCCACCCTGGTCCGCTTCGACCCGGACGGCGCCCGCTACCAGCTCACCGAGTCGCACTCCTGGATCGCGGCCTTCGGCGTCCGCTACGAACTGGGCGTGGACGGCATCGGGGTGGCGCTGGTCGGGCTGACCGCGCTGCTGATCCCGTTCGTGATCCTCGCGGGCTGGCACGACGCCGACCCGCTGGAGACCGGCAGCCGCCGCTGGCGTCCCACGCAGGGCTTCTTCGCCCTGATCCTGGCCGTCGAGGCGATGGTGATCCTCTCCTTCGAGGCCACCGACGTCTTCCTCTTCTACATCTTCTTCGAAGCCATGCTGATCCCGCTGTACTTCCTGATCGGCGGCTTCGGGGACCGGGCCCACGAGCACGGCGAGCAGGCGGCGGCCACCCAGCGGTCGTACGCGGCGGTGAAGTTCCTTCTCTACAACTTGGTCGGCGGCCTGATCATGCTGGCCGCGGTGATCGGCCTGTACGTGGTCGCGGGGAACTTCTCGCTGGCCGAGATCGCCGAGGCCCGCGCCAATGGCTCGCTGCACATGGCGACCGGCACCGAGCGCTGGCTGTTCCTCGGCTTCTTCTTCGCCTTCGCGGTGAAGGCGCCGCTGTGGCCGCTGCACACCTGGCTGCCCAACGCGATGGGGGAGTCCACCGCCCCGGTCGCCGTCCTCATCACGGCGGTCGTCGACAAGGTGGGCACCTTCGCGATGCTCCGCTTCTGCCTCCAGCTCTTCCCGGAGGCCAGCAAGTGGGCGACGCCCGTCATCCTCGTCCTCGCCGTGATCAGCATCATCTACGGCGCACTGCTGGCGGTCGGCCAGCGGGACATCAAGCGGCTGGTGGCGTACGCGTCGATCTCGCACTTCGGCTTCATCATCATGGGCATCTTCGCGATGACCAGCCAGGGCCAGTCCGGCGCGACGCTCTACATGGTCAACCACGGCATCTCCACGGCCGCGCTGCTGCTGGTCGCCGGCTTCCTGATCTCCCGGCGCGGCTCGCGGCTCATCGCCGACTACGGCGGGGTGCAGAAGGTCGCCCCGGTGCTCGCCGGGACCTTCCTGATCGGCGGTCTCGCGACCCTCTCGCTGCCGGGGCTCGCGCCCTTCGTCAGTGAGTTCCTGGTGCTGGTCGGCACCTTCACCCGGTACCCGGCCATCGGCATCGTCGCCACCCTGGGCATCGTGCTCGCCGCGCTGTACGTGCTCGTCCTCTACCAGCGGACGATGACCGGCCCGGTGAAGCCGGAGGTCTCCGCGATGCCCGACCTCAGGGTGCGCGAGCTGGTGGTCGTGGCCCCGCTGATCGTGCTGCTGGTCTTCCTGGGCGTCTACCCCAAGCCCGTGACGAACATCGTGAACCCGGCGGTCAAGCAGACCATGTCCGACGTACACAAGACCGACCCCAAGCCCGACCTGGAGGCGGCGAAGTGAGCGCAGCAGCCGTCCACAGCCTGTGGACAACCGCGGCCGAACCGATCGCCAAGATCGGCGCGCCGAAGATCGAGTACGGGCAGCTGTCGCCCACCCTCATCGTCGTGGGCGCGGCGATCGTCGGGGTGCTGGTCGAGGCGTTCGTCCCGCGCAAGTCGCGGTACTACGCGCAGGTGTTCGTGTCCGCCGTCGCGCTGTGCGCCGCCTTCGCCGCGGTCGTCGCGCTCGCGGCGGACGGCTACGGCACCACCAAGGCGCACATCGCGGCCATGGGTGCCATCGCCGTCGACGGGCCGTCCCTGTTCCTCCAGGGCACGATCCTGCTGGCCGGACTGGTCGGCCTGTTCACCTTCGCCGAGCGCCGCCTGGACCCGGAGGTGCACGGCAACCGCGTCGACTCCTTCGCCGCGCAGGCGTCCGCCGTGCCGGGCAGCGACGGCGAGAAGGCCGCGGTGAAGGCCGGTTTCACCACCACCGAGGTGTTCCCGCTGCTGCTGTTCGCCGTCGCGGGCATGCTGGTCTTCCCCTCGGCCAACGACCTGCTGACGCTGTTCGTGGCCCTGGAGGTCTTCTCCCTCCCGCTGTACCTGCTGTGCGCGCTGGCCCGCCGCAAGCGGCTCATGTCGCAGGAGGCCGCGGTCAAGTACTTCCTGCTCGGGGCGTTCGCCTCCGCGTTCACCCTGTTCGGCATCGCCCTGCTGTACGGGTACGCGGGCTCGGTGTCGTACACGACGATCGCGCAGGTCGTCGAGGGCAACGTACCCACCGTCGACCCGGCCCTGGCCAACACCACCGGGAACGACGCGCTGCTGCTGATCGGCACCGCGCTGGTCGTGATGGGGCTGCTGTTCAAGGTCGGCGCCGTGCCGTTCCACATGTGGACGCCCGACGTCTACCAGGGCGCCCCGACCCCGGTCACCGGCTTCATGGCCGCGGCGACCAAGGTGGCCGCGTTCGGCGCGCTGCTGCGGCTGCTGTACGTGGTGCTGCCGGGGCTGCGCTGGGACTGGCGGCCGGTGATGTGGGGCGTGGCGATCATCACCATGCTGGGCGGTGCGATCGTCGCGATCACCCAGACCGACATCAAACGGCTGCTGGCGTACTCGTCGGTCGCCCACGCCGGTTTCATCCTCGCGGGTGTCATCGCCACCTCGAAGGACGGCGTCTCCTCCGTCCTCTTCTATCTGGCCGCGTACTCCTTCGTGACGATCGGCGCCTTCGCCGTGGTCACCCTGGTCCGCGACGCGGGCGGCGAGGCCACGCACCTGTCCAAGTGGGCCGGGCTCGGCCGGCGCTCCCCGCTGGTCGCTGCCGTCTTCGCCGTCTTTCTGCTGGCCTTCGCCGGTATCCCGCTGACCAGCGGCTTCGCCGGTAAGTTCGCCGTCTTCAAGGCGGCGGCGGAGGGCGGCGCGGCCCCGCTGGTCGTGATCGGTGTGATCTCCTCCGCGGTCGCCGCCTTCTTCTACATCCGTGTGATCGTCCTCATGTTCTTCAGCGAGCCCCACCCCGAGGGCCCCACCGTCGCGGTGCCCTCACCCCTGACCATGACCGCCATCGCCGTCGGCGTCGCCGTCACGGTCGTCCTCGGCGTCGCCCCCCAGTACTTCCTGGACCTGGCGAACCAGGCGGGGGTGTTCGTGCGCTGATCCGGCGCGCGGCACAGCGGCACGGAGCGGCACGGAGCGGCACGGAGCGGCACGGAGCGGCCCGGCCCCCTCGCACGGGGACCGGGCCGCTCGGCTGTGCCTGGAGGAGCTACCGGGTGGCTCCGTGGCGGGTCTTGATCCCGGTCAGGTCGAGGTCCATCGTGAACGGGACGTCCGTCTTCAGCCGCTCACGGAAGATGCCTGTGCTCGTGTACGTACCGGTGGTGGGCTCCAGCTCGAAGGCGTGCACGACGGCGCGGTCGTTCTCGTTCTCGACTCTCCAGTAGTGGGGGATCTTCGCTCGGGCGTATTTGAGAGGCTTGGTCTCGCGGTCGCGGGAGACGGATTCATCGGAGACAACCTCGATGGCAAGAACGACTGCCTCCGCCGGGAACCGGGTCTGCTTCGCGTTCTCCACGGCGTCGCTGCGTACTACGACCACATCCGGCTCAGGGCGATTCTGTCGGTCGATTTCGATGGTGAGCTCGCGTACTACTTGGACCTGTTCAGGTGCCACAGACTGCAGTTGCCACTCGAAGAAACTCACTGCACGCGAGTGGAAAAGGGTCTGCGGACTCACGAAGACCAGGCTCCCGTCGATCAGTTCCGTATGCGGAGGAAGATTCGGGAGGCGGTCCAGGTCGTCGGCGGTCCATCCGCCTTCCGGCGGAGTCGGCCAGGTGGGCCCGGACGTCTTCGGTTCGACGCTCATCAGTGCTCCCATGGGACGGAGTCTCGCCGGTGCGTTCAGACTATCGGCCGGAAACAGGCAGGTCTCCTACGTACGTGTGAACGAGTCCCGTGTCGTTGACCGGCGCCCCGGGTCCGGCCTGTGGATAAGTCCATCGCTGTCGGCGGCGCCCCCTATCGTGGAGGAAGTGGTCGAGGGACGACGGGCGGGGGACGAGACGATGGGTGGGACAGGCGGTGTCACCGACATGGCAGTGACGGACAGCGAGGCGCTGGCCACGCTGCGCCGGGTCTTCGGGTACGAGGCGTTCCGGGGCGAGCAGGAAGCGGTCATCGAGCATGTGATCACCGGCGGCGACGCCGTCGTGCTCATGCCGACCGGCGGCGGCAAGTCGCTGTGCTACCAGATCCCCGCCCTGGTCAGGCCCGGCACGGGCATAGTGGTCTCCCCGCTGATCGCGCTGATGCAGGACCAGGTGGACGCCCTGCGCGCGCTCGGTGTGCGCGCCGGCTTCATCAACTCCACCCAGGACTTCGACGAGCGCCGCACGGTCGAGGCGGAGTTCCTCACCGGCGAGCTGGACCTGCTCTATCTGGCACCGGAGCGGCTGCGCCTGGACGCCACGCTCGACCTGCTCTCCCGCGGCAAGATCTCCGTCTTCGCCATCGACGAGGCCCACTGCGTCTCCCAGTGGGGCCACGACTTCCGCCCCGACTACCTGTCGCTGTCCCTGCTGGGCGAGCGCTGGCCCGACGTGCCCCGGATCGCGCTCACCGCGACCGCCACCCGGGCCACGCACCAGGAGATCACCCAGCGGCTGGACATGCCGCGGGCCCGGCACTTCGAGGCCAGCTTCGACCGGCCCAACATCCAGTACCGGATCGTGCCCAAGGCCGACCCCAAGAAGCAGCTCCTGGCCTTCCTGCGCGCGGAGCACGAGGGCGACGCGGGCATCGTGTACTGCCTCTCGCGCAACTCCGTGGAGAAGACCGCCGAGTTCCTGTCGGCCAACGGCGTCCGCGCGGTGCCCTACCACGCGGGCCTCGACGCGGGCACCCGCGCCACGCACCAGGCCCGCTTCCTGCGCGAGGACGGCCTCGTCGTGGTCGCGACCATCGCCTTCGGCATGGGCATCGACAAGCCGGACGTCCGCTTCGTCGCCCACCTCGACCTGCCCAAGTCCGTCGAGGGCTACTACCAGGAGACCGGCCGCGCCGGACGCGACGGCCTGCCCTCCACCGCCTGGATGGCCTACGGCCTGAACGACGTCATCCAGCAGCGCAAGATGATCCAGTCCGGCGAGGGCGACGAGGCCTTCCGCCGCCGCGCCGCCGCCCACCTGGACTCGATGCTCGCCCTGTGCGAGACGGCCGGCTGCCGCCGCGGCCGCCTCCTCGCCTACTTCGGCCAGGACCCCGACGCGAGCGGCTGCGGCAACTGCGACACCTGCCTGACCCCGCCGGAGACCTGGGACGGCACGGTCGCCGCCCAGAAGGTGCTCTCCACGGTGGTCCGGCTCCAGCGCGAGCGGGGGCAGAAGTTCGGCGCCGTGCAGATCATCGACATCCTGCTGGGCAAGCGCACCGGCAAAGTGATCCAGTTCGACCACGACCAGCTCTCCGTCTTCGGCATCGGCACGGAGCTGGCCGAGGGCGAGTGGCGCGGGGTCGTCCGCCAGCTGCTGGCGCAGGGACTGCTCGCGGTCGAGGGCGAGTACGGCACGCTGGTGCTGACCGAGGCCAGCGGCGAGGTGCTGCGCGCCGACCGGAAGGTGCCGCTGCGCAAGGAACCGAAGCGGCCGGCCACCGCGCGCTCCGCGTCGTCCTCGTCCTCCGGGCGGGGCAAGGGCAAGGCCGCCGTGGCGGAGCTGCCCGCGGAGCTGCTCCCCGCCTTCGAGGCGCTGCGCGCCTGGCGCGCCGAACAGGCCCGCGAGCAGGGCGTCCCCGCGTACGTCATCTTCCACGACGCCACCCTCCGCGAGATCGTCACGCTCCGGCCGGACTCGGTGGCGCAGCTCGGCACGGTCGGCGGCGTCGGCGAGAAGAAGCTCGCGACCTACGGGGAGGGCGTCATCGGCGTGCTGAAGTCGCTGTCGGCCCCGTCCGGCGAGCGTCCCGCTCCCGGCCCCGGCACCGCCTCCGGCCCCGATTCCGGCCCCGGCCCCGACCTCGGGCCCGAGCCGGACTTCGGCCCGGAGCCGGAGCCGGACGACGACTGGATATAGCCGGCCGGGCGCTGCCCCGGCGCGCGTCGCACCGGATCACAGCGCCCGTGACGCGTACGCCCTGACATCCGCGTCCGGGTCGGCGGTGGCCGTGGCCAGGGCGGCTCGGGCCGAGGCCGACGCAGTGTGCCGGGTCAGCGCCAGGACCGCGGCCTTGCGGACGTCCCCGTTGGGGTCGCCGAGGGCCCCGGCCAGGGCGGGCACGGCGGTCCCGGCGTCCGCCGCGGACAGCGCGGTCGCCGCGCCCGCCCGGACCTGCCAGGCTCCGTCGCCCAGCGCCGCCACGGCACGCGCGGCGAACACCGGAGGCACCCCGGCGGCGGCCACCGCGGCGAACGCCGCACCGCGCACCAGCACGTCCGCGTCACCGGTCAGCCGGTCCAGCGCGGCCACGGCGCGGTGACCGCCGCCGAGCCCGCCCAGCGCCTTGGCCACCGCGACCCGCACCTCACGGGACGGATCACCGGCCGCACCGGCCACCGCCTCGGCGGCGTCGACCGAGACCAGGGCGCGCACGGCCTCGATCCGCACCGAGGTGTCCGGGTCGGCGAGCGCGGCGGCGAACACCGCGGCGTCGCCCAGACGCAGGGCGCGCAGGACATCGAGGGCGGTGGCCCGGACCACCGGGTCGGGCCCGGCCAGCGCCCCGGTCAGGCCCTCGCGCAGCGCCGGGTCGGGCGGCAGCGTCTCGACCAGCTCGCGCAGCGAGGCCGCGGCGGCGGCGCGGACGCTCCCGTGTCCGTCGCGCAGGGCGGCGGCCAGGGCCGGACCGGTCCCGGGCGGCACGGTCTCGGTGAGCACGCCGACGGCGGCCCGCCGCACCTCGGCGTCCGGGTCGTCCAGATAGGGGGTGAGGACATCGAGACCGGGTTCCGCGTCAGCCAGGGCGACGAGCTCCAGCAGCCGCGCCGAGCCGCCGCCCGTGCCCGGCTCACCGGACGCGTCCGGCGCCCCGGGCGCCCCGCTCACGGCGGGCACGGCGGGCACTACGGGCGCGGCAGGCAGCGGGGCGGGCGGTGCGGCGGGCGCGGTGTCGCGGGCACCGGCCGTGGCGATGTCCTCGGCACGGACCTCGCCGAGCCGCCGGGACGGTCCGCCCACCGGGGCGTAGCCGTCCACCGGGACCAGATAGGGAGCCACCGGACGGGCCGTGAACTCCATCGCACCCAAGGGGGACTTGTGCAGATCGAGATGGTGGAACCAGGAGTCGTCGTCGCGCCGCGGATGGTCCAGGCGCTCGTGGTAGAGGCCCCAGCGGGACTCCGTGCGGGCCAGCGAGGCACGGGCGGCCATCTCCGCGCAGTCGCGGATGAAGGTGACCTCGGCGCAGCGCATCAGCTCGTGCGGGGTGTGCGCGCCCATCGCGGCGATGTCCTCGCGCATCCGCTCGAACGCCTCCAGCGCCAGCGACAGCCGCGCCCCCGACTTCGGCGGGGCCACGTAGTCGTTCACGAAGCGGCGCAGCTTGTACTCGACCTGGGTCTGCGGCGGACCCTCCGGGTGGCGCAGCGGACGGTAGATCAGCTCGTGCGCCTCGCGCACCTGATCCCCCGGCAGCTCACCCTCGTAGGGCCGGTACCGGGCCGCGTCGGCGCCCGCCAGCTCACCGAAGACGAACGCGCCGATCATGTAGTTGTGCGGCACACAGGCCAGATCACCGGCGGCGTACAGCCCGGGGACGGTGGTGCGGGCGTGGTCGTCGACGCGGACCCCGGAGGCGGAGTGGCCGCCGCACAGGCCGATCTCGGAGATGTGCATCTCCACGTCGTGGGTGCGGTAGTCGTGGCCGCGCCCGGAGTGGAAG
Source organism: Streptomyces sp. PsTaAH-124 (assembly GCF_000373685.1). NCBI lineage: Bacteria > Bacillati > Actinomycetota > Actinomycetes > Kitasatosporales > Streptomycetaceae > Streptomyces > Streptomyces sp. PsTaAH-124. The sequence goes on from NZ_KB892173.1 coordinate 124,356, forward strand.
GTGCCCCGGGTGGGGCGTTCGGTGGAGTGCAGGATCGACTCCAGCGCGGCCACCGACTCCTCGGGCAGATGGCTCAGCTTCAGATAGACCGGGCCGCGGTCGGAGGCCACCTCGGCGGCGAACTCGGCCATCATCTGCCCGGACCAGTAGTCGGAGTCGACGAACCGCTCGCCGTGCCGGTTGACCTGGTAGCCGCCGAAGGGGTTGGCGACGTAGGCGCAGGCCGGGCCGTTGTAGTCCTTGATCAGCGGGTTGATCTGGAAGCACTCGATGCCGGTCAGCTCGGCGCCCGCGTGGTAGGCCATGGCGTAGCCGTCACCGGCGTTGGTCGGGTTCTCGTAGGTGCCGTAGAGGTAGCCGGAGGCGGGCAGGCCGAGCCGTCCGCAGGGGCCGGTCGCCAGGATCACGGCGCCCGCGCGGACCACGGTGAAGGCGCCGGTGCGGGTGTGGAAGGCGACGGCGCCGACCGCGCGCCGCTCTCCGCCCGCGTCCGCGGTGAGCACGCGCACCGGCATCAGCCGGTTCTCGATCCGGATCCGCTCGCGCATCTCGCGCCGCCGGAGCTGCCGGTACAGGACCTTCTTCACGTCCTTGCCCTCGGGCATCGGCAGCACATAGGAGCCGGACCGGTGCACCTGCCGGACCGCGTACTCGCCGTGCTCGTCCTTCTCGAACTTCACCCCGTACGACTCCAGCCGCCGCACCATCGCGAAGCCGCGGGTGGCGGTCTGGCGGACGGTGGACTGGTCGACGATGCCGTCGTTGGCGCGGGTGATCTCGGCGACGTAGTCGTCGGGTTCGGCGCGGCCGGGGACGACCGCGTTGTTGACGCCGTCCATGCCCATGGCGAGCGCGCCGGAGTGCCGGACGTGCGCCTTCTCCAGCAGCAGGACGTCCGCGCCGTGCTCGGCGGCGGTCAGCGCCGCCATGGTTCCGGCGGTGCCGCCGCCGATGACGAGGACGTCGCAGGTCAGCTCTTGGGCGTCGGTGAGGGCGGGGATCTCCACCAGAGGGCCTTTCAGGTACCGAGGGAGGACAGGACGTCGCGCCGCAGCGCGGTGTGCGCCGGATCGTCGTGCGCCGCCCGCTCGCGCGGCCGCGGCACCTCGCGTACGGCGACGAGCCGGCCGCTGCCGAGCAGGGCCACGCGGTCGCCGAGGAACAGCGCCTCGTCCACGTCGTGGGTGACGAAGACGACCGTCGCGCCGGTCCCGGCCAGCACCTCGACCAGCAGGTCCTGCATGCCGGCCCGGGTCTGTGCGTCCAGGGCGCCGAAGGGTTCGTCCATCAGGACGGCGCGCGGCCCGGCGGCCAGCGCGCGGGCCAGTTGGGCGCGCTGGCGCTGCCCGCCGGAGACCCGGTGCGGCAACTGCCGTGCCTGCGCGGCCAGTCCGACCCGGCCGAGCCACGCCTCGGCCCGCTCGCGGCGTGCGGCGCGGGGCATCCCGGCGATGGCGAGCGGGAGTTCGACGTTGGCCCGCAGGGTGCGCCAGGGCAGCAGGGCGTCCTCCTGGAAGACGAGGGCGCGGTCGGCTCCGGGGCCGGTCAGCGGCCGTCCGTCCCGGGTGACCTCCCCGCCGAGCGGTGCCAGCAGCCCGGCCAGGGTGCGCAGCAGGGTCGACTTGCCGCAGCCGGACGGGCCCACCACGGTGAGGATCTCGCCGGGCGCCACCTCCAGGTCGACGCCGCTCAGGGCGGTGGCGCCGGGATGGCCGAGCACGGCCCCGCGGAGGGCGAGCGCGAGTCCGCGCCCCGGGGTCCGCGGGGCTTCCGGGTGGGTGCTGTCGTCGGGCGCCGACGCTGTCCGGGCCTCAGACGAGGTGCTCATCGCGTGCCTCCTCGGGCTGATGGGGGACCTGGGGCGAGGCGGGCGGCGCCGCGGCGGGACGCCGTGTGCGGGGCCGGGCGGCGGGGGTGTGCGCGGCGCCGGGCAGCCAGCGGGTCAGACGGCGGCCGAGGAGTTCCACGGCCGTGGAGGTCAGCCGGCCGAGCACACCGATGGTGACCATGCCGACGAAGACGCCCGGGTAGTCGACGACGGTGTAGTCCTGCCAGGTGCGGTAGCCGACGCCGTACTCGCCGGAGATCATCTCGGCGGAGATCACGCAGATCCACGACACGCCGATGCCGACCGAGAGCCCGCCGAAGATGCCGGGCAGCGCGCCCGGCAGCACCACCGAGCCCAGCACCCGCCACCGGCCGCCGCCCATGGTGCGCACGGCCTCCTCCCAGGCGGGGGCCAGCGCGCGGACCGCGTGCCGGGTGGAGACCAGCACCGGGAAGAAGGCGGCGGCGCAGGTGATGAAGACGATGCCCTGCTCGTCGGAGGGGAACAGGAGGATCGCGACCGGGACGAGGGCGATGGCCGGGATCGGGCGGACCACCTCCAGGAGCGGCCCGAGCAGGTCCTCGGCGAGCCGGGAGCGGGCCACCAGCACCCCGGCGGCGATGCCCAGGACGGCCGCCAGCAGGAAGCCGGTGGCGATCCGGGTCAGGCTGTCGGCCAGGTCCGTCCAGTAGTCCGCCCCGCGGACCCGCCCGGCGAAGGCGTGCGCGACCTCGGTGACGGTGGGGAACTGCGAGAAGCGCAGCCACGCGTCGATCCTCAGCCCGGTCAGCAGTTGCCACAGACCGAGCGCGGCGGCCACGGACAGGAGGCGCAGCGCGTACCGTCCGGCGCGGGTGTACCGGGCATACCGGGCGTACCCGCCGCGCGGGCCGCGTGTGTCCGGGCTCCGCCCGCTCACGACGCCTGCTCCAGTGCCTGGCCGTAGGAGACCGCGCGGGCGCCCGGATGCGCGCCGAGGTACGCCTGTGCGGTGGCCGGGGCGACGAACGGCAGCAGGGCGTCCCCGTCGGCGACCCAGACGGCCCGGTCGGCGAACCAGAGGGTGCCGGTGGTGGCGTCGGGGACGTACGCGGCGCGGACGCCGGAGCGGTGCGCGGCCACGTATGCCAGCAGCTCCTTCGGCGTGGCGAAGGCGCGGGTGCGGGTGGCGCCCCGGTCCCACGCCTCGCTCACCGCGGGCGGCGGCACGGCGGCCAGGCTCTTGGCGTACGCCGCGCCGAGGGCCCGGCGCGCGTACCGGTCGTCGACGAAGCCGTCCACGTCGACGTCCCCGGTGAGCTCGGCGTCCTTCAGGACCGACACGTCCTGCTTCAGCGCGGACACCAACTGGGGCTTCAGCGCCGGGTCGAAGGTGGCGATGCCGTGGGCGCCGTTGTAGAGGTAGACGACCTGGGCGGGCAGCCCGGTGGCCTTCGCGACCTTCTCGGCGGCGTCGACCGGGTGGGCGTTCAGATAGGCGGTGGCCTCGGCCTGGGCCTTGAGGAACGCCTCCAGGACGGCGGGGCGCTTCTTCGCGAAGTCCTCGCGGGCGGTGACGCCGTGGAAGGTGGGCAGGTTCAGCTGGGCGCCGTCGTACAGCGCCTTCGCCTTGCCCTGGAAGGCGAGCAGCCCCGGCCAGGCGACGAACTGGGACAGCGCGTCGGCGCTGCCGGCGACGAGGGCGGAGGCGCCCACGGCGGGCTGCTGGTTGAGCTTGTGGATGTCCTCGTCCGGGTCGAGCCCGGCGCGGCGCAGGGCGCGCACGAGGGTGCCGTCGGCGGCGGATCCGATGCTCGTGGAGACCTTCCTGCCCTTGAGGCCGGCCAGGGAGGAGAGCGGCGAGCCGGGTGCGGTCATGATGGTGTTGAGCCCGCCGCGCAGGTTGTAGCCGGTGACGGAGACCAGGCGGGTGGGGCGGCCCAGCTGCCTGCCGCGGGCCGCGTTGATCAGCAGCGGGAAGTCGCCCATGGAGCCGATGTCGGTCTTCCCGGCGGTCATCTGCGCGGTGATCGGGGCGCCGGTGGCGTAGTCCTGCCAGACGACCTTGTAGGTGTGGCCGTCGTGCAGGGCGTTCAGCTGCTTCTCGAAGGAGCCGAGGGAGCGCAGCAGGGTACCGGCGGTGACGGTGTTGATGGTCCTGGACTGGTAGCCGACGGTGACCGTGACGGTGGCGCCGTCACCGGCCGCCGCGGTACCGGCGCAGGCGGACAGCGGGGCGAGCAGGGCGAGGGCGGTCAGGGCGACGGGGGTGCGTCTCATGGGGAGTTCGGGCCTCTCACCGGAGCAGATAGGGCATGTTGACCGTCACGGCACCGGTGGGACAGCGGGCCGCGCACGGGCCGCAGTACCAGCACTCGTCGACGTGCATGTACGCCTTGCCACTGCTGGTGTCGATGGCGAGGGAGTCCAGCGGGCACATGTCCACGCACAGCGTGCAGCCGTCGATGCACTTCGACTCGTCGATGGTCACGGGCACGTCGGCCCGCTGGGGCGCCAAGGGCATGGCTGTCTCCGGGAGGTCGTCCGTCTGCGAAAGGGGAGGGGTGAGAGGGGGCGGGGAGGGGGCGGTCAGCCGGAGCGGCGCAGCAGGCCGCTCATGGTGATGCGGTCGCCGCGGAAGCGGATGAACTCCAGGTCCACCGGGCGGCCGTCGTCGAGGTGCGTGAGGCGTTCCAGCATCAGTACGGCCGCGCCGCGCGGGGCCTGGAGCACGGCGGCGGAGTGCGCGTCGGCGTTGACGGCCTCCAGGGTGATCTCGGCATGGCCGAGGGGCCGTCCGGTGATCGTCTCCAGGAGCCGGAAGACGTCGGTGTTCTCCAGGTCGGCGTCGAGCAGGGCGGTGCCGATGTCGAGCGGGACGTAGGTGAGGTCGAGGGAGAGGGGGAGGCCGTTCAGGCGGCGCAGCCGTTCGATGTAGAGGACGTCCGCTCCGGCCGGGACGCGCAGGCGTTCGGCCACCGGGGCGGGTGCGGGCGCGGGGCCCATGGTGCGGACCTCGTTGCTGACCCGGCCGTGTTCGCGCAGGGTCTCCGCGAGCCCCATCAGCCGGTCGAGGCCGTGCGGGTACTTGCGGGCGACGACGACCGTGCCGACACCGGGCAGCCGGTCCACGAGCCCTTCGGCGCGCAGCAGGTCCAGGGCCTGGCGGACGGTGTTGCGGGAGGCACGGTAGTCGGCGGCGAGCAGGTCCTCGTGGGGGAGCGGGCCGTCGGCGAAGGCGCCGGTGAGGAGCTGTCTGCGCAGCAGGTCGGCGAGTTGCCTGGCCCGGTCGGCGCGCAGCCGGCGCCTGGCCCGGTGGGCGGCGACGGTGGTCGCGGCGCCCTGGGCGGCGTGGTCCCGGATGCGGTCGGCGGCTGGCATGGCTGGAACCATACCGAGCAGGTAGGGAAAGTCGTGTTGCTGAAGTGTTGCGCCAGCCGGGAGCGCCGGGAAAGCGGTCCTGACCTGTGTTTTCACGGGCCGGTGGTGGGAGATCTGCCAGCTGCGGCCGTCCGCCGGACCCGGCCGGGCACAGCCGGCGGCCACCGTCAGCCGAGCGCCGTCAGCCGAGCGTCATCAGCTGGCCGCCGTCAGCCGGTAGCCGTCAGCCGAGCGCCGTCAGCCCGGGGGCGAACGTGATCAGCAGCGGCAGCAGGGGCACCAGCGCCGCCACCGTGGTGGTCAGCGCCCTGCGGCGGCGGTCCAGCCGGGGCGGGGGCTCCAGGAGGCGGTCCACGCGCTCGCCCAGCAGGCGGTGGCTGGAGGCGCAGGAGAGGACCCCGCGGTGCTGGTTGAGTTCGATCAGGGCGAGGGCCGTGGTCAGATGGCCGTGGCGGCGCGAGGCGGTGTCGTCGGCGGACAGTTCGACCAGGCGGTGCGTCTGGTCGCAGAAGTGCGCGAAGAGCGGGACGCGCGGGAAGCCGGTCGCCAGCGCGGTCGACAGGTGCAGCAGCCAGTCGTGGTGGGCGCGGGCGTGCCCGCGTTCATGGGCGAGCACGGCGTCGAGCTGGTGGCCCGTCAGCCGCCGCAGCGCGCCCGTGGTGACGATGAGCTGGGGCGGGTGTCCGGGCATCCACCAGGCGTCGGGGTACTCGTCCTCCAGCACCAGCATCGGCCCGCGGGCCACGGGCAGCCCCTCGGGCAGGTCGGGGGCGCGCTCGCGCAGGTGCGCGCGGGCCAGCCCGCGGCGCCTGCGCGCCTCGGCGACCTCGCGGCCGAGCATCGCGGTGGTCCAGGCGGCCCCGCACGCCAGCAGCAGGGTGAGGACCGCGGCCCACGCGGGCGCCACCGACAGGTCGTACGCGGCGGTCACGGCGGGCGGCGCGGGCGCGAACACCCGGTCGCGCACGGTGTGGAAGACGGCCGCGGTGCCCAGGACCAGGGCGGCCAGACAGCACAGCAGCACGGTGGCCACCAGGCACTGCCAGACCCACAGCGCGACCACGGGATCCCGCTCGGGCCACTCCGCCCGCGTCAGCGCGCGGGGGACCGGTACGGCGGCCGTCAGCGCGACGGCGGTCAGCAGGAGCAGGCAGACGGTCATGCCACGGGCTCCGGATCCTGATCGGAGGTGGGCGGAGTGGGGTCGTACGGTGGATCGTGCCGTGCGGTGGTGCCGTGCGGGATGGTGCCGTGCTGTGGTGCCGTGGTGGTGCTGTGGCCGCGGAGCGTGCCGTACGGCGGCCCCGTACGGCCGTTCTGCGCGGCGGTGCCGCGGGACGGTGCGTGTCGTTACCGCCAGTATGACGGGGACGGGCGCCACGAGTCAGGGTCCGGCGGCAACCGGTCCGTGCTGCGAGGCGCCCTCCGCCGTCCCCGGGGAAGGGGTCCGGACCCCTCAGCCCGCCGCCACGATCCGCCCGCTCACCTCGCCCAGGCCGACCCGGACCCCGTCCGCGCCCGGCGCCCACGCCGTCAGTGTCACCACGTCCCCGTCCTCCAGGAACGCGCGCTTGCCGTCCGGGAGTTCGAGCGGCTCGCGACCGTTCCAGGTGAGTTCCAGGAGCGAGCCGCGCTGGCCGGGCTCCGGTCCGCTCACCGTGCCCGAGCCGTACAGGTCGCCGGTGCGCAGGGAGGCGCCGTTGACCGTCATGTGGGCGAGCTGCTGCGCGGCCGTCCAGTACATCGTGGAGAACGGCGGCTCGGACACGGTATGGCCGTTGATCGCGACGGAGATCCGCAGGTCGTAGCCGCCGGGCTCCTCGCCGGTGTCGTCCAGGTAGGGCAGCAGCGGGTGCGTGCGGTGCGGCGGGTCCGTCCGCGCGTCCTCCAGCGCGTCCAGCGGGGTGATCCACGCCGACACGGAGGTGGCGAAGGACTTGCCGAGGAACGGGCCGAGCGGGACGTACTCCCACGCCTGCACGTCCCGCGCCGACCAGTCGTTGAGCAGGCACAGCCCGAACACGTGCTCACGGAAGTCCGCCAGCGCCACCGGCTGCCCGGCCCGCGAGGGCACCCCGACCACGAAGCCGACCTCGGCCTCGATGTCCAGCCGGACCGAGGGGCCGAACACGGGCGCGGGGTCGGCGGGGCCCTTGCGCTGTCCCGAGGGGCGTACGACGTCCGTGCCCGAGACGACGACCGTCCCCGAGCGGCCGTGGTAACCGATCGGCAGGTGCTTCCAGTTGGGGGTGAGGGAGTCCTCGGCGTCCGGGCGGAAGATCTGCCCGACGTTGCGCGCGTGGTTCTCGGACGCGTAGAAGTCGACGTAGTCCGCGACCTCGAAGGGCAGGTGCAGGGTCACCGAGGAGAGCGGGTGCAGGAAGGGGGCCACGGTCTCCTGGTGCGCGGGCACCGTCACCCACGCCGTCAGCGCGCGCCGCACGTCCGACCAGGCGGTGCGGCCCGCGGCGAGCAGCGGGTTCAGGGTCGGCCGCGCGAGCAGGGCGGCGTACGGGGAACCGAGTGCCAGCGCCGCCGCACCCGCGTCGAGGACGTGGTCGCCGAGCCGGACGCCCACGGTCCGCTCCTGCGATCCGGCGCGCGAGAAGACACCGTAGGGAAGGTTGTGCGGACCGAAGGGGTCGCCCTCGGGGACCTCGAAGGGGGGCATCGGGTACTGCCTCTCTTTCGTGTGCCGGTGTTCCATGGGGGACATGGGTGTCTGGCCACACGTTCATGTGGTCGCGCCACACGTTACGGGGGAGGCAGCTGTCTTGGGCAGTGTCCGAGGGGGTCCCCGGACGACACGGCGGAGGGGCGTCGTCCGGTTTCCGCCCGTCACCCGCCTGGCGGATCCGTATTCTCTGATCATGCCCGCATCCGCTGCCCCCGCGTACGCCCTCATCGCCACCGACCTGGACGGCACGCTGCTGCGCGGCGACGACTCCGTGTCCGGGCGGACCCGCGCCGCGCTCGGCCGGGCGGCGGCGGCCGGTGCCCGGCACCTCGTCGTCACCGGACGGCCGGCGCCGCGGGTCCGCCCGCTGCTGAGGTCCCTCGGCGGCACCGGGCTCGCGGTGTGCGGCCAGGGCGCCCAGCTCTACGACGCCGGGGCCGACCGCATGCTGTGGTCGGTCACGCTCGACCGGGAGACGGCCGAGACCGCGCTCGGCAAGATCGAGGCGGAGGTGGGGGAGGTGTACGCGGCGGTCGACCAGGACGGCGTGGACGGCCGCACGCTCATCGAGCCGGGGTACCGCATGCCGCACCCGACGCTGCCCGCCGAGCGGGTCGGGCGGCGCGAGGAGCTGTGGCGCGCGCCCATCAGCAAGGTGCTGCTGCGCCATCCCCGGCTGTCCGACGACGAACTGGCGGCGGCGGCCCGCGGCGCGGTCGGCCCGCTCGCCTCGGTGACCATGTCGGGCCCGGGGACCGTCGAGCTCCAGCCCTGCGGCATCACCAAGGCGACCGGTCTCGCGCTGGCCGCGGCGCGGCTGGGGCTCGGCCCCGGGGACGCCCTCGCCTTCGGCGACATGCCGAACGACATCCCCATGTTCCGGTGGGCGGCCCGGGGGGTGGCGATGGCGGGTGCCCACCCGGAGCTGAAGGCGGTCGCCGACGAGGTCACCACGTCGAACGAGGACGACGGCGTCGCCGTCGTCCTCGATCGTCTGTTCGTCTGAGCCCGCCGCGTGCCGGTGGCACGCGGCTGCCCGTCAGTACGCGCTGTTGACGTTGTCGATGGAGCCGTAGCGCGCGGCGGCGTAGTTGCACGCGGCCGTGATGTTGGCGACCGGGTCGTAGATGTCGAACGACGTGCCGGCCACGTGGTAGGCGTTGAAGGTCGGCTGGATGACCTGGAGCAGGCCCTTGGAGGGGATGCCCGCGGCGGCGTTGGAGTCCCAGTTGTTGATGGCCAGCGGGTTGCCGGACGACTCGCGCATCACATTGCGGTGGATGCCGTTGTAGGTGCCGGGGATGCCCTTCTGGGCCATGACCGCGAGCGACTCGCGGATCCAGCCGTCCAGGTTGTTCGGGTAGGCGACCGTGCTCGCCGTGGTGGCGGTGGCGGCGGTCGGGGTGGCCGCAGAGGCGCCGGACGCCCCGATCAGCGGCAGGGCGAGGATCGCGGCACCGGTGCCGGAGACGGCGAGGGTGCGGACGAGACGAGCGGCGCGGGAGCGGCTGGGACGACGTGCAGACATGGGGATTTCCTCTCCGTCGCCTGCGAGGTGAGCTGTCGGGTTCGGGCGGGGAGGTGCCCGGCCGGCTCCTTGGAGCACGGCTTCACCCCGAGCCGTTCCGGCGCGGCGTACGACGTAGGACGTACGGCGCTCCGGCCCGGCGACTTACCTGGGTCCCCCGCTCCTGCCATGAGCTGTCGGTGGGTGGTCATCGAGCGCTGGCAGGATTCGGCGTCCGCTCGACTGGCCCGGAACGTATGCGAGAGCACATGTCCCGAACAAGTACCTGACGCATACATCGTCCTAGTTGACCTTGATCCAGGGCATTTTGGCCGCTTGATCCTTTGCGATTGCCAAGGGTCAACTCGCTTGCGGGGGACGGGGAGCGGGGGGTCGGCGGGCCGTGGCGGGGGGTGAGGGTGCGCGTGATGCAGCTCACGGAATAATCCGGCCAGGAGCATTTGCCCCCAAGGGGAATTGAAATACTAATAAGGGTAAATCGGACTCGTAAGGCTGGAAGTGACGGGCATCACGGTCGGTGAGGCCCTGGCCCTGTTCGTACGTACGTGGGCACGGGCGGCGTGTAGGGGGAGAGTGGGCGCGGTGGGGGGAGTGAGGGGGGAGGCTGGGGGAGGTGGAGCCGGGGGAGGGGGGAAGGTGGAAGGGGGGCGGGGTGGCGAGGGAGAGGCAGGAAAGAGCAAGTCGATAAATATCTGTTCATACGTGGTGATCGAAAACATATCGGTCGTGATCCGATACCACCTGGCCTGTATCGGTGGGCGCTATCGGTGATCGAAACGTGACCGGATACGCTGACTTGAGTGATGGCAGCGACCTATCGACAAACCGTGTAAGCGCCAGCAGACACCAGCAGACAGGAGACCCCTCGTGACCGTCGTCGGGCCGTTCGGGCTGAGCGTGCGGGACCAGGCTCTCGAAGCCGATGTCCAGGCCGGATTGGCGGCTGTCGAGGAAGGGCTGCTCGAAGCCACCAAGAGCGAGGTCCCGTTCATCACGGAGGCCGCCCAGCACCTCGTCAAGGCGGGCGGCAAGCGGTTCCGGCCGCTGGTCGTGATGCTCGCGGCCCAGTTCGGCGACCCCGACGCGCCGGGGATCGTGCCCTCGGCCGTGGTCGTGGAGCTGACCCACCTGGCCACGCTCTACCACGACGACGTGATGGACGAGGCCGCCGTGCGGCGCGGGGTGGCCAGCGCCAACACCCGCTGGAACAACGCGGTCGCGGTCCTCACCGGCGACTTCCTCTTCGCCCGCGCCTCCCAGATCCTCGCGGACCTCGGCCCGGAGGCCGTCCGGGTCCAGGCGCTCGCGTTCGAACGGCTCGTCACCGGGCAGATCCTGGAGACCGCCGGGCCGCAGGACGGCCGGGACCCGGTCGACCACTACCTGGACGTGCTGGGCGGCAAGACCGGTTCGCTGGTGGCCGTCTCGTGCCGGTTCGGCGCGATGATGTCCGGCGCCGACGAGAGGGTCGTGGACGTGCTGACGCAGTACGGGGAGCGGCTCGGCGTCGCCTTCCAGCTCGCGGACGACGTGCTCGACATCGCCTCCGACTCCCGGGAGTCCGGCAAGACCCCCGGCACCGATCTGCGTGAGGGCGTCGCCACGCTGCCGGTGCTGCGGCTGCGCGAGCGCGCCGCCCGGCTGGGGCTCGCCGAGGACATCGCGCTGTGCGAACTGCTCGACTCCGACCTGAGCGACGACGCCCGGCACGCCGAGGCGCTGACCGCGCTGCGCGCCCATCCCGCGCTCGAACAGGCCCGGCGGGACAGTGTCCGCTACGCCGAGGAGGCGCGGGCCGCGCTGGCCCCGCTGAAGGAGTGCGGCGCCAAGGTGGCCCTGCTCCAGCTGTGCGACGCGGTGGTCCACCGGGTCGGCTAGTGCACCGGTTCGGCTGGTCCACCGAGTCGGCTGGTGCACCGGTTCGGCTAGTACGCCGAGTCGGCTGGTGCGCCGAGTCGGCCAGGCCCGCCTCCCCGGATCGGGCCCCGGTCGGCCGGGCCCGACGTGCCTCTTCCCGCCGGTTCTCTCCACCCCCCGGTCCCGCCTCTCCACCCGGCCGGACCCGGTCCCGGCGGGGGTTCCGGCCGGCTTCTCCACCCCGACCCCTACGGGGTGGTGGAGAAGCCGCCCTCGTGTGTCATACCGCAGGCGTACACGGAGTTGGCTCCGCGGTCTGACGCTTCGTCGCGGCCGATTTGGTCAGATGGAAGCACGGACCACACCACTCCTCACCGATTCGGGTGAGAATGGCGGCTTGGGGTGGGAGCAGTGCACACGGGCAGCCGCCGCCGACGACGGAGGTAAGGCACACATGGCACCGTACGAATCCGACGACACCAGGGACACCCCGGAGGCCGGCGACCGCGCCTCGGCGCGCCGCAAGGCCGCCCGCTACGGCGTCCCGGTCGCGGTGGTGGGGGTGGCGGCGGCGACCATCGGGCTCGTCCCGGCACTCGCCGACTCCGGTGACCCCGACCTGCCGAAGATCACCGCACAGCAACTCATCGAGAAGATCGCCAAGTCGGACGTCGAGCGCCTGTCCGGCACCGTCAAGATCACCACCGACCTCGGGCTGCCGAACCTCGGCGGTCTGGAGAGCAGCCTCGCCTCCGGCGCCCTGGGCGGCGGCGACGGCTCGTCCGCCGACCCCAGCTCCAAGCTGACCGAGCTGGCCTCCGGCACGCACACGCTGCGCGTCGCGGCCGACGGCCCGGACCGGCAGAAGGTCTCGCTCGTCGAGAGCGCCGCCGAGTACAGCCTCGTCCACAACGGCAAGGACGTCTGGGGCTACGACAGCAAGTCCAACGAGGTCTACCACTCCACTGCCCCCCAGGACGGCGCCAAGGACAGGAGCGAGGGCAAGGACAAGCTCCCGGCCACGCCCAAGGACTTCGCCGACGAGGCCCTGAAGTCGGTCGACGACACCACCTCGGTGACGGTCGACGGCACGGCGCAGGTCGCCGGGCGGGACGCCTACAAGCTGGTGATCAAGCCCCGGCACGCCTCGGGCACCACGGTCGGGGCGATCAGCATCGCGGTGGACTCCGCCACCGGGCTGCCGCTCAAGTTCACCCTCACCCCGGCGAGCGGCGGCGCCGCCGTCGTGGACGCGGGCTTCACCCAGGTCAGCTTCGACCGGCCGGCCTCCTCCACCTTCGACTTCACCCCGCCCAAGGGGGCCAAGATCACCGAGGAGAAGGACGGCAAGGCGGGCGAGCACGCCCTGCCGCCGGGCGCCTCGCACAAGGGCCTCGCCCCGGGGAAGGACTTCACCCGGGGCAAGGGCCTCGACAAGACCGGCCCGGAGGTCATCGGCGAGGGCTGGAACTCCATCGCCGTCTTCGACACCGGCGGCAAGGGCGGCCTCCCGGCCGACGCCGGCTCCGCCGCGGGCGGCGACCTGGGCGGCTTCCTCGGCTCGCTCGGCGACCACGTGAGCGGCTCCTTCGGCAAGGGCACGGTCTTCTCCACCCGCCTGGTCAACGCGCTGATCACGGACGACGGCAAGGTCTACGTCGGCGCCGTCACCAAGGACGCGCTGGTGAAGGCGGCCGACGCCGCGAAGTAGCCGCGTCCGGGCACGACGCACGACAGCACGACGGCGCGACAGCACGACAGCACGACGGATCGGGGGGAAGCCGATGGACGAGGTGTCCGCCGAGCGGCCGGGCGCGGCCACGGCCGCGCCCGTGCCCGGCGGGGGCGGTGCCGGCGGCGCGGACGACGGCCAGGTCATCCGCACCCGCGCGCTCACCAAGCGCTACCGCGGCGGACAGCTCGCCGTCGACGGCCTCGACCTGGCCGTCCCGGCGGGCAGCGTCTTCGGCTTCCTCGGTCCCAACGGCTCCGGGAAGACCACCACCATCCGCATGCTGATGGGCCTCATCGAACCCACCTCCGGCACGGCGCACGTCCTGGACAGGCCCATGCCCCGGTCGGCGCGCACCGTGCTCCCGCAGGTGGGCGCGCTGATCGAGGGGCCCGCCCTGTACGGCTTCCTCTCCGGGCGGGACAACCTGCTGCGCCAGGACGCGGCCGACCCGACCGCCGATCCGCGCACCCGCCGCGCCCGCGTCGCGGCGGCACTGGACCGCGTGGGCCTGACGGCCGCGTCCGGCAAGAAGGCCCGCGCCTACTCCCTCGGGATGAAGCAGCGCCTCGGCCTCGCCGCCGCGCTGCTCCGGCCACGCAGACTGCTCGTCCTGGACGAGCCGACCAACGGCCTGGACCCGCAGGGCATGCGGGAGATCCGCTCCCTCGTGCGGGAGCTGGCCTCCGACGGCACGACCGTCTTCCTCTCCTCCCATCTGCTCGACGAGATCGAGCAGGTGTGCACCCACGCGGCGGTCATGGCCCACGGCAGACTGATCACCCAGGGCGCGGTCGCCGAGCTGGCCGCCGGGGCGCGCGGCCGGCTGGTGGTCACCACCCCGGACACGGCGGACGCGGCCCGGGTCCTGAAGGAGCAGGGCATCGGCGACCTCGCCGTCACCGACGGCCGGGTGACCGGCGAACCACCGGCGGCCGACCTCGCCGAGGTGAACGCGGCCCTGGTGACGGCGGGCGTGCGCGTCCGCGGATTCGGCGTCGAACGGGCCTCCCTGGAGGACGCGTTCGTGGCACTGACCGGGGAGGGATTCGATGTCGCGGGCTGAAGCGGCGGACCTGGCCGCACCCGGGGCGGGCACACCGGCCCGGCCGAACCCGCTGTGGTCGCTCGGACTGCTGCGCAACGAGCTGGCCGTCACCTTCCGGCGCTGGCGCACCCTCGCCCTGCTGGGCGTACTGGCCGCCGTGCCGATCCTCGTCGGGGTGGCCGTCCGGATCGAGACGGGCGACGGTTCACGGGCGGCGGGCGGGGGCGGCGAGGGACCGGCGTTCATCGCGCAGATCACCAACAACGGCCTGTTCCTGGTCTTCACCGCCCTGGCCGCGACCCTGCCGTTCTTCCTGCCGCTCGCGGTGGGGGTGGTCGCGGGCGACGCGATCGCGGGCGAGGCCGGCTCCGGCACCCTGCGCTATCTGCTGGTCGCCCCCGCCGGACGCACCCGCCTGCTGCTCACCAAGTACGCCACGGTGCTGGTCTTCTGCCTGGCCGCCACCTTGGTGGTCGCCGTCTCCGCGCTCGCCGTGGGCGCGCTGCTCTTCCCGCTGGGCGACCTGACGACGATCTCCGGCACCGAGATCACCTTCACCGAGGGACTGGGCCGGGCCCTGCTCATCGCCGTGGTGGTCGCCCTCTCCCTGACCGGTGTCGCCGCTCTCGGCCTGTTCGTCTCCACCCTGACCAGCAGCGGTGTCGCGGCGATGGCGACGACCGTCGGCCTGCTGATCACCGTGCAGATCGTCGACCAGATACCGCAGCTGCACGCGGTGCAGCCGTATCTCTTCCCGCACTACTGGCTGTCCTTCGCCGATCTCATGCGCCAGCCGGTCTACTGGGACGACCTGGTGAAGAACCTGGAGCTCCAGGCGCTGTACGCGGCGGTGTTCGGCTCGGCGGCATGGGCCCGGTTCACGGCGAAGGACATCACCGCCTAGCCCGCGGCGGCCGTCCGCGGCTGCGGGGCTCGTCCGTACGGAGATCAGCGGGCGGCTCGTGCCGTGCCGGTGAGCCGGGCCAGCGGCTCCGCCTCGCGCGGCGGCGGGCCGCTGAGGTCGCCGAGCCGCCAGGCCGCCACCCACGGCACGCGGTGCACATCGACGACGGACTCGATCGGTTCAAGACGCTGCGCGAGCGGGCGCGGCAGCCGGCCGGGCGCGTCCGCGACGAGCACCACGGAGTCCAGGTCGAGCCCGGCCGGTGCCCCGCCCCCGCGGAACGCCTCCAGCGCCCGTACCACGGCGTCGAGACCGGCCGCGTGGGTGCGGGCGACGAGCAGCACCGAGCGCGGTGCGCCGGGTGCGGGCCAGTCGCGTCCGCAGTCGTGGCCGCCGTAGACCGCCGCGAGCGTGGTCGTACCCGCGCCGCCGTGGGTCGCCACCCAGGAGTAGCGCCGGGGCGAGGCATAGGAGGGTGCCGTGCCGGGCGGCTCGGCGGACACCGGCCCGCGGATCCATATCTCCGGTCCCTGCTGCATGTCTGTTCGCATGCCCGTTCCCTCCGTGGTCACCACGACGATCTTGGCGCTCGCCGCGTTACTCCGGTCACAGGTCAGCGGTTCCTGGTGCGAGTCTGTGACGTCGCGGTGACGTGGAAACCGCAGGCGAGCAGCGACACTCGACAGTACGCGCAGGGCCGGATGGCACGCATCCGAGTGAGGGAGCCGATGTACCGACTGAGCCGCGAGAAGAAGCGGGAACAGAAGCGCGCCGCGCGCGCGGCGACGACCTCGGCGGCACCGATCGCCGTGCACGTGCCCGTGTCCACGGCCGGATCCGGGGACGGCGACGGCGGGGGAGCCGGGGCCTGGGCCTCGGTCGCCGGGGTGCGGGTCGACCCGGCGCCCGGCGAGGAGATCCAGCAGACCGTGCTGAACCACCTCCACCGCATCGCCCTCACCACCGGCCGTCCCGTCCTCGCGACGGTCACCGACGAACGCATCGGCTACGTCGTCCCGCTCCGGGTCCACGGCGACGGCTCCAGCACGTTCACGGCCCAGCCGCTGCGCACCGCGCCGCCCCCGCCGGAGCCCGCCCCGGAAACCGGCCACCGGGAACAGGGGCAGCAGCGGGAGCGGCGGGAGCGCTACGAGACGAACCGGCCGCTGCCGGACGAGGGCCCGACCCACGTCCTGCGCCGGCTCCCGCGCCCGTCGGGGGAGGCGCGACCGGCATCCGGGCCGCGCTCGGGCCCGCGATGGGCGACGGAAGCACAGGAGGCACAGGAGGCACAGGGGGCACGGGGAGCACAGGGGGCGTCGGAGCCGTCGCCGACGTTCGTGCTGCGCCCCGCGCGCGACCTGCCGGACGGCGACCGGCCGGGCCCTGCCCGGACAGCGGACCCGACGGCGGAGCCGACCGCCGGACCGACCGCGGGCCCGACCGCGCATCCCGCTCCGAATGCGAATCCGGATGCGGCCTCGGATGCGGCACCGGCCCCGGTCCTGCCGCCCGGCACGGCGGTGGCCCCCACGGGCAGCTTCGGCCCGCCGCCGGTGATGGACCCGGAGCGTGCCGCGACCACCGGTACGCGCCCGGCCGTCGTGCCGGGCCCCGCACCCGAACTCGCGGAGCCCGCGCCGCTGCCGGTCTCCGTCCCCCGGCCCGCCATCGCTCCCGTCATCGACCCCGAGTCCGTCACCGGCCTCGACCCGGACCCCAGGCCCGCCCCCGCGCGCGGCTTCGACGCCGTGGCCGAGGCCGTGCTCGGCGACGATCCCCGGACCCTGGCCGGTGAGGGCGGCGCCGTTCTGCTGGCCGAGCCCCTCGCCCAGGTCAACGAGGCGGTGCGCGCCGGGCAGATCGAGGAGGCGGCGGCCCTGGCGGAGCGCACGGTCGCGGAGGCGTCCGGCACGCTGGGCGCGACGCATCCCGAGGTGCTGCGGGTGCGGGAGCTGTCGGCGTACATCGCCTATCTGGCCGGTGAGTCCGAGCGCGCCTTCACGCTCTCGCTCGACCTGGCCCGTATCCACCGGGCGGCGGACGACGCCGAGAGCGCTTACGGCAACGTCCGCAGCGCGGCCACCGCCTGGCGGGGTGTCCGTGATCCCGAGGAGGGGCTGCGTCTGGGCGGCGAACTGCTCGGCCTGTGGACCGAGCTGGCCGCCGAGGACGGTCCGGCGACCGAGGACATCGAGGAACTGGAGTCCGCCCGCATCCGTATGGAGCGCCTCACCGAGCGGGCCGGCAGGCGGTCCGGGTCCGGCCCGGCCGACTGACCCCCAGAGCCGGGCCCGGACCTCGGCTGGCAGACGTCGGCCAACGGAACTCGGGCCCCGACCGACGCGCGGAGGCGGCCCGGGGCCAGTGACCCGGCGGCCCGGTGACTCAGTGGCTGAGCGGCTGAGTGGCTGAGTGGCTCAGTGCACGCAGAACTCGTTGCCCTCCGGGTCCGCCATCACCACCCACTGCCCGGCGGGCTCCTTCACCTCCCGCAGCACCCGCGCGCCCAGCGCGCACAGCCGCTCCACCTCGTCGGCCCGCCGGTCCGCGCCGGGATGCAGGTCCAGATGGAGCCGGTTCTTGCCGGTCTTCGCACCGGCCGCCCGCTGGAACAGCAGCCGCCGCCCCAGCCCGGTGCCGCGCTCGCGGTCGTACGGATCGTCCGGGTGCCGGACGCCGATCAGGTCACGGAAGGCCGGGCGGCCGTGGTACTCGACGGCGGCCTCGGCAGGCAGCGCGCCGTACTGGAGCAGTTGCTCGACGAGGGAGCTGTTGTCCTCGGGTTCGTAGTGCAGCGCGCCCGCCCAGAAGTCGGCCTGCGCGTGCGGGTCGGCGGCGTCGATGACGAGCTTCCAGTGCACCGGAGCGGGTGTGCGGGCTGAGGACATCTGTGTCTCCGTCATGTAACCACTTATACTAGTTACATGAACGCGCAGGCAACGGAATCACCGGAGTCACCGGAACCGGCTCCCGGGCTGACCCTGGTCTCGCACGAGGGGAAGCCGTACCGCTTCGACCCGGGCGCGCTGTGTCTGGAACTGCTGCCCACGGGCGGCCCCGGGCCCTTCGCCCGCTACGAGGTGCTGCACACGCCCGCCGACCTCGTGACCTGGGCCGGACGCAGCAGGCTCGCCGATGGCCTCGGGCTCACGGTCACCGAGGACGAGCTGGAGCGGACGCGCTCCGTCCGCGACGCGCTGTTCCTGCTCACCGCCGACCGCGCGCACGGCCGCCCGCCGCGGGGCGCGCACCTGGACGCGGTCAACGAGGCCGCCGCCGCGCCGCCCCTCGTCTCCCGGCTGACCCCCGAGGGCACCCGCGCCTGGGCGTCCGGCGCCACCGGCGCCCAGTTGCTCTCGACCGTCGCCCGCGACGCGATCGACCTGTTCAGCGGGCCCTTCGCCGACCGTGTCCGGGAGTGCGGCGCGCACGACTGCTTCCTGCTCTTCGTGGACACCTCACGTCCGGGACGGCGGCGCTGGTGCGCGATGGAGCACTGCGGGAACCGCGAGAAGGTCCGGGCGCACCGCGCCCGCGCGGCCCGGCCCGACGACAGGACGACGCCCTGACGGCCCCGCGTCCGCCCCCCGAGCCGGCTCGGCCGGTCTACGCCTCCATCGCGCCCGTGGCCGACCGCGCACCCTCGGCCGCAGCGTCGAGTGCCGGTGCCGGTGCCGGTGCCGGTGCCGGTGCCGAGTCCGACGCCTGTGTCTGCGCCTGCGCCTGTGCCGGAACGGCGTCCGCCAGTGGCGCGGGCTGTCCCGCCACCACCTTGCCCGCCGCACCCGTACCCGCGCCCGCACCCGCACGGCCATCCGCGCCCGCACCCGCGCTCACCGGTGCGGCGCCCGCCGCGGCGAGTGCCGCGCGGGCCTGGGCCGCCCGGCGGGCCGCGCGCAGCCCGTCCCAGGTCAGCAGGGTCAGCGCCAGCCACACCAGGGCGAACCCGGCCCAGCGCTCGGCCGGCATGGACTCATGGAAGTAGACGACGCCGAGCAGGAACTGGAAGACCGGCGCCAGGTACTGGAGCAGCCCCAGCGTGGACAGCGGCACCCGGATCGCCGCCGCGCCGAAGCAGACCAGCGGCAGCGCGGTGACGACTCCGGTGGAGGCGAGCAGCGCGGCGTGCCCGGCGCCCTCGCTCGCGAAGGTCGCGCCGCCGTGCCCGCCCAGCCACAGCAGATAGCCGAGCGCGGGCAGGAACTGCACCGCGGTCTCGGCGGCCAGCGACTCGACGCCGCCGAGGTCCACCTTCTTCTTCACCAGGCCGTAGGTGGCGAAGGAGAAGGCGAGGCAGAGGGAGATCCACGGCGGCTGGCCGTAGCCGACGGCGAGCACCAGCACGGAGGCGGCGCCCGTGGCGACCGCCGCCCACTGCACGGGCCGCAGCCGCTCCTTGAGGAGCAGCACGCCCATCGCGATGGTGACCAGCGGATTGATGAAGTAGCCGAGGGACGCCTCGACGACGTGCCCGCTGTTCACGGCCCAGATGTAGACGCCCCAGTTGACGGTGATCACCGCGGCGGCGATCACGATGAGGCCGAGCCTGCGCGGCTGGCGCAGCAGTTCCCCGGCCCAGGCCCAGCGCCGTACGACGAGCAGCGCGGCGACCACGAACACCAGGGACCACACCATCCGGTGGGCGAGGATCTCCATCGCCCCGGCGGGCTTGAGCAGCGGCCAGAACAGGGGCACGAGGCCCCACATCCCGTAGGCCGCGAAGCCGTTCAGCAGTCCTGTGCGCCGCTCGCCGGCCGACTTCTCGCTCACGGACCCTCCTTCGTGGCATGCCCGGCCGCCAGGCCGCGCGGCCGCGTCCCGGCGCGGCCAGCACGAAGGTAGCGCCGGGCACCCCCGTCTGTCATGCCCGTATCGCCATACGGTCATGACAGGCGGAGGCGCCCGGCGCGGAAACGCCCGGTGGGTCAGCCCTTGAGTCCGGCGCTGATCGCCTCGGCGAGCGGGGTGGTGGGACGGCCGGTCAGCCGGGACAGGTCCCCGCTGTCGACGACCAGTTCGCCCTTCTCGATGGAGGCGTCCACCCCGGCGAGGATCGCCGCGAACGCCTCGGGCAGCCCGGCGCCGGTCAGGACCGCCTGGAACTCCTCGACGGAGACCTCGCGGTAGACGATCTCCTCGCCGGTCTGCCGGCTCAGCTCCGCGGCGAACTCGGCGAAGCCCCACGCCTGGTCGCCGCCCAGCTCGTACGTCTTGTTCTCGTGGCCCTCGCCGGTGAGGACCGCGACGGCGGCGGCCGCGTAGTCGGCGCGCGACGCGGAGGAGAGCCGCCCGGCACCCGCGGCGTGCACGACGGCGCGGTGCTCCAGGGCGGGGGCCAGGTTCTCGGTGTAGTTCTCGTGGTACCAGCCGTTGCGCAGCAGGGTGTACGGCAGACCGGAGGCGAGCAGGGCCTCCTCGGTGCCGCGGTGGTCGTCGGCGAGGGCGGCCTTCAGGCTGCCGGGGGCGCTGGTGTAGGCGAGCAGGGCGACACCGGCGGCCTTGGCGGCGTCGATGACGACCTGGTGCTGCTGGACGCGGACCTTGTCGAACTCGTTGCCGGAGACGAGCAGCACCTTGTCGCCGGCGGCGAAGAGGCCGTCGAAGGTCTCGGGCGCGTTGTAGTCGGCGACGGCGACGCGCACACCGCGCTCGGCGAGGTCGGCGGCCTTCTCCGGGGTGCGGACCACGGCGGTGACCTGCTCGGCCGGAGCCTTCTCCAGCAGCTGCTCCACGACCAGGCGGCCGAGGTGTCCGGTGGCTCCGGTGACGACGATGCTCATGAGGGGATCTCCTTGTGGGTGGCTCTGGCAGCCACCCTAGGAGTGAAGCTAACCAAAAGAAAGTACCCACTTTGAAGTAAGGTACCTACATGACAGTAAGCGCAGTGACCGGTGCCGCGTCCCGGACCGTGAGCGCCGAGGCGATGTGCCCGTACCGGCTCGTCCTGGAGCACGTCACCAGCCGCTGGGGCGTGCTCGTCCTGATCGAGCTGCTGGAACGGCCGCACCGCTTCAGCGAGCTGCGCCGCGCCATCGGCCGGGTGAGCGAGAAGGGCGTCAGCGAGAAGATGCTCGCCCAGACGCTCCAGACCCTGGAGCGCGACGGCCTCGTCCACCGCGACGCCCGGCCCGTGATCCCGCCGCGCGTCGACTACTCCCTGACCGGGCTGGGCCGGGAGGCCGCCGAGCAGGTGCGCACCCTCGCCGAGTGGACCCACCGGCGCATGCCGGACGTGGCGCGGGCCAGGCAGACGTACGACGAGGCCCGGACGGAAGCCGTCCGGGCCTCGTGAGGAAGCGGCTCGTCCTCAGCCGACGACGGTCCAGGTGTCGTTGCCTGCGAGGAGGGCGGCCAGGTCGCCCGTGCCCTGTTGCTGTGCCGCGGTGTCGAGCTGGTCGGCCATGAGGGTGTCGTAGACCGGGCGTTGGANGTCGCGGAAGACTCCGACGGGGGTGTGGTGGAGGGTGTCGGGGTCGGCGAGGCGGGAGAGGGCGAAGGCGGTGGTCGGGGAGGCGGCGTGCGCGTCGTGGACCAGGATGTCGGCCTCGTTCTCCGGGGTGACCGTGACCACCTTCAGGTCGCCGGTGGTCCGGTCGCGTACGACNCCNCGNCNGCCGTCNGNNCCNANGCGGATCGGNTGGCCGTGTTCGAGGCGGATCATGGCCTCGTCGGCGCGCTGTCTGTCCTTGAGGGCGTCGAAGGCGCCGTCGTTGAAGATGTTGCAGTTCTGGTAGATCTCGACGAGGGCGGTGCCGGGGTGGGCGGCGGCCTGGCGCAGGACCTCGGTGAGGTGTTTGCGGTCGGAGTCGAGGGTGCGGGCGACGAAGGTGGCTTCGGCGCCGAGGGCGAGGGAGACGGGGTTGAAGGGGGCGTCGAGGGAGCCCATCGGGGTGGATTTGGTGATCTTGCCGGTTTCGGAGGTGGGGGAGTACTGGCCCTTGGTGAGGCCGTAGATGCGGTTGTTGAAGAGCAGGATCTTCAGGTTGACGTTGCGGCGCAGGGCGTGGATGAGGTGGTTGCCGCCGATGGAGAGTGCGTCGCCGTCGCCGGTGACGACCCAGACGGACAGGTCGCGGCGGCTGGTGGCCAGGCCGGTGGCGATGGCGGGGGCGCGGCCGTGGATGGAGTGCATCCCGTAGGTGTTCATGTAGTACGGGAAGCGGGAGGAGCAGCCGATGCCGGAGATGAACACGATGTTCTCGCGGGCCAGGCCGAGTTCGGGCAGGAAGCCCTGGACGGCGGCGAGGACGGCGTAGTCACCGCAGCCGGGGCACCAGCGGACCTCCTGGTCGGACTTGAAGTCCTTCATCGACTGCACGGCCTCGGCCTTGGGCACCAGGG
>NZ_KB892174.1:0-125873 GCF_000373685.1 Streptomyces sp. PsTaAH-124
CACGCCGTCGGCATCGTCGCCAACCAGCCCCAGGTGCTGGCCGGTGTGCTGGACATCGAGGCCAGCGAGAAGGCCGCCCGGTTCGTGCAGATGTGCGATGCCTTCAACATCCCGATCATCACGCTCCTCGACGTCCCCGGCTTCCTGCCGGGTGTCGACCAGGAGCACGGCGGGATCATCCGGCACGGCGCGAAGCTGCTGTACGCCTACTGCAACGCCACGGTGCCGCGGATCTCGCTGATCCTGCGCAAGGCGTACGGGGGCGCGTACATCGTGATGGACTCCCAGTCGATCGGCGCCGACCTGACGTACGCCTGGCCGACCAACGAGATCGCGGTGATGGGCGCCGAGGGCGCGGCCAACGTCATCTTCCGCCGCCAGATCGCCGACGCGCCCGACCCCGAGGCCATGCGCGCACGCATGGTCAAGGAGTACAAGGCCGAGCTGATGCACCCGTACTACGCCGCCGAGCGCGGTCTCGTCGACGACGTCATCGACCCGGCCGACACCCGGGAGACCCTCATCCGGTCGCTGGCGATGCTGCACACCAAGCACGCCGAACTGCCCTCGCGGAAGCACGGCAACCAGCCGCAGTGACCGGATAAAAAACCGTGCAGTCTGTTACTTGTCATCTTCGGGGCGTCGGTTGGTTTGTTTGACTGGTGTGCTGGAGTGCCGAGTCGGTGTGCGCCGAGGGTGCGTGCTCGCCCGGCCGCTCGGATGGGTCGGGATCAACCAGGCTATGGAAGGCCGTAGTTGCAGGTCGGTGCGGGTGTCTGCCGCTCCGCTCCAGGGTTGCTGGGGATGTGCTAAAAACAGCCACGCCGGTTTGCTATTGACAGACCGGTCGTGCTGTTTTCTAATCGAAGTCGCCAGCAGCGCATGCGGATGAGGGAGACGGCGTGGACATCGACGTACTGGGCGCACTGGACGTGAGGGAGAACGGGATGTCCGTGGCTCCGACAGCGCCGAAACCACGCCAGGTCCTGGCGTTGCTGGCGCTGCACGCGGGCCGCGTCGTGCCGGTCGCCGCACTGGTGGACGAGCTGTGGTCGGACCGGCCGCCGCGCAGCGCCCGCACCACCCTCCAGACCTATGTGCTGCAACTGCGCGAACTCATCGGCACGGCACTGGCCCGGGATCCCGGACCGGCCGGCGGCGACGGGCAGCGGCGCCGCACCGCCAAGGACGTGCTGATGACCCTCCCCGGCGGCTATCTGCTCTCCGGTGACGACGTCAGCAGCGACATCCGCGCCTTCGAGCGGATGGCAGGCACCGGCTACCGGGCCATGGACGCGGGCGACTTCGCCGGTGCCTCCCGGCTGCTCGGCGCCGCGCTCGACCTGTGGTCCGGCACGGCCTTCGCGGACGTGCAGCAGGGACCCCAGCTGAGCATGGAGGCCAAGCGCCTGGAGGAGAGCCGGCTGTGCGCCCTCGACCAGCGCATCGAGGCCGACCTCAGGCTCGGCCGGCACCGCGAACTGCTGGCCGAACTGACCGTGCTCACCAGCCGCTACCGCACCCACGAGAACCTGCACGCCCAGTTCATGCTGGCCCTGCACCGCTCGGGCCGGCGCGGCGAGGCGCTCGGTGTGTACCAGCGGCTGCGCACCACCCTGGTGCGTGACCTCGGCCTCGAACCGTCGCCGCGCCTGCACCGGTTGCAGCACTCGATCCTGGTCGCCGCCGCCGACTGCGCCCCCGTGCCGTCCGCACAGCCCGCCCAGCACACCCGGCCGGGGCCCGCCGCCGAGCCCGGTCCGCTCCGGCGGGACCACCGCCTGGCCCAGGCGAGCTGACACCGTACGCGCCCGCCCGGTCCTCCGTACCCGGGAACGGCACCTACCCAGGAGGAACCCCCATGACCAGCGAGCCGCGGACCCCGCCGCAGCCGGTCCCCGCAGCCGCCGGAACCGACGTTCTCGCCGGACTGACGGATGTGCTGGCCGAGTTGCTGGAGATCGAACCCGACCGGATCGATCCGCGCCAGCCCTTCCACGTCCTGGGGTTCGACTCCATCCTGACCGCCGAGTTCGTCGCCGCCGTGAACGCCCGCTTCGGCATCCGGCTCGCGGCGGCCGTGCTCTACGACCACCCGACACCGGCGGCGCTCGCCGACCGGATCGAGGCCGACGCCACCGGTCCCGGCGCCCGCGCGGACACCGGGGAGCAGGACGGGCCCGCGGCGGCGGCCGTCCTGGCGGAACTGCGCGCGCATCTGGCGCGGATCCTGCACTGCGACCCGCACGAGATCGACGCCCGGGAGGCGTTCCCGCTGCTCGGCCTCGACTCCATCCTGGGTGCCCAGTTCGTCGCCGCGGTCAACTCCGCGTACGGACTGCGCGAGCGGCCCGTCACGCTCTACGACCACCCCGACCTGACGGCGATGGCCGAGCACATCGCCGCGGTCCGCGCCCCGGCGTCCGACGCCGCGGCCCGTACGGCGACCGCGCCGCCCGGTCCACGGGCCGCCCTCACCCCGGACGAGGTGAACGCCCTGCTGGACGCCGTCCGAGACGACATGCTCAGCGTCGACGAGGCGGTCACGCTGCTGTCGTCCCGGCCCGTCTGAGCGAGGACCCGCATGGACGACAAGGAGATCCTCACCGGCTTCAAGAGCGGCGCCCTCGGCCGCGAACAGGCGGTGGCCCTGCTCACCGGCGCACCGGCCGTTCCCCCTGTGTCTGTTGTTCCGGCCGTTCCCGCTGCGCCTGTTGTTCCGGCCGCACCCGCTGTGCCCGTTGTTCCGGCCGCGTCCGCCGCCGCGACCGCGACCGGGCCCGCCGTGCGCGGTGTGCCGTCCGCCGCCCCCGAACCCCCGCCGGCGCGTGTCCCGGCCACCGCGCCGGCGGGCGGCGGCGAGCCGGAGAGCACCGGCCCGTACGCCGTCACGGCCCTGCACGGACGCTTCCCGCAGGCCGATGACCTGGAAGCCTTCTGGCGTACGGCACTCGACGAGCGCGACACCGCCTCGGCGCCGCCGCCCGGCCGTCCCGCCGGTACCGAACCCGGGTACTTCCTCGACGGCGTCGCCGAGTTCGACGCCGCCTTCTTCGGGCTCGCCCCCGACCGGGCCGCCCTGCTCGACCCGCAGGAACGCGTCCTGCTCGAGACGGTCTGGCAGACCCTGGAGGGCGGCGGCTACACCGGCGCCCGGCTCGACGCCCTCACCACCGAGGACGGCGAGCCCCGCGACGTCGGCGTCTACCTCGCCCACGGCCCCGCCGACCACGCCCTGCTCGCCGCGGAGCAGGGCGGCGCGTTCCCGGCGGGCTGCCGCGGCGGCCTGGCCGGCAGGCTGTCCGCGCTCCTGGACCTGCGCGGGCCCAGCCACTGCGTGGACAGCGGCAGTTCGTCCTTCCTCGTCGCCCTGCACCACGCGCTCGGCGCGCTGCGCGCGGGCGAGTGCGCGGCGGCCCTGGTCGGCGCGGTCGATCTGCGGCTGCACCCGGCACGCCAGGTCGCGGGCGGCGGCGAGGGCGCCGGTGCCCTCCTGCTCCGGCCGCTGGCCGCCGCCCGTGCGGCGGGCGACACCGTGCACGCGGTCGTCCGCGCCGGTGCCGTCGTCCACGCCGGGCGCGCCCCCGCGGCGAGGGTCACCGAACGGCTGGACCGGCGCACCGCGGCGGCGGGCGCGGACACCGCGCGGCCCACCCTGCGCGAGACCGGCACCACCGCGGCGGCCACCACCGGGGACACGGGCGCCGCCACCGGCTTCGTGGCCCTCACCCGGGCCGTACTGCAACTGCGCCACGGCACGCTGCTGCCCGTACCGGGCGGCCCGGCCGCCGCCGTCTGGCCCCGCCCCTGCGACGCGCACGGCCGTGAACTCCCGCGCCGCGCCGCCGTCACCGTGCGCGACCCGGCGGGCACCGCCGCGCAGGTGATCGTGGAGGAGGCCCCGCGCACCCGGCCCGAGCCGGGACGGACCGCCCCGCCGCCGGGCGGTCCCGCCGGGCAGGGCGAGGAACTGGTCCTGCTGTCCGCGCCCACCCCCGGACACCTCGCGGCCGCCGCGCGGCGGCTCGCCGAGCGGGTGGGCCGGGCCGACGCGAGCCCGGACGTGCCGAGGGACCTGACCGCGCTCGCCCGCGAACTCCGCCTGGGCCGGGCCGTACTGCCCTGCCGCCTGGCCGTGACCGTCCGCAGCACCGCCGAACTCGCCGCCGCGCTCAGCGCGTTCGCCGCGGAGCCCGCCCCCGCCGCCGCCCCCGGCTCCGGCTCCGGTGCGGCCGGGAGCGGCGGTGTCCGCCACGCCGACCTGCGCTCCGGGTCCGGCGGGTCCCCGCTGCTCGGGGACCTCCCCGAGACCGACGACTACCTCGCGGCCCTGTGGCGCGGACACCGGCTGGACGCGCTGGCCCGGCTCTGGCTCGCGGGCGTCGACGTCACGGCGGCCCGCGCGGCGGGCACGGGACCGGTGCTGCCGCTGCCCCTGACCCCGCTGCTGCGCCGGCCGCTGCCGGCCGCCCGCCCGAGGACGGACGAGCAGGACCGATGACACTCACCACGTCCGAACCCCGCGCCCCCGAGGCCCGCGCGCCCGAGCCGCGAGCCTCCGAGCCGCATGCCCCGCAGGACGCGCCCGCCGCACAGCCGCTGTCCGCGCCCGCCGACGGGTCCGCCCCGCCCGCGCCGGTCAAGCTGTGGCTGTGCCCCAACGACGACCTGGCCCCCGCCCTCGCCGCCGTCCTGGCCGCCCACTGGCTCGACGAGACGGAACGGGAGACCGCCGGGCGGTTCCTCTTCGAACGCGACCGCCGCCAGTACCTCGTCGCCCACACCCTGGTGCGGCGGGCGCTCGCCCTGGAGGCCGGGGTCGCCGAGGCCGAACTCGTCATCTGGCGCTCCCGGCGCGGGCGTCCCTTCCTCCAGCCGATGCCGGGCGGACTGCCGCGCGGCGGCGCGCACCTCGACTTCAACCTGTCGCACGCCGGTGGCTACAACCTGCTGGGCATCGTCCGGCGGCACCGCATCGGTGTCGACGTCGAACGGCTCGACCGCGACGCCCAGGCCATCGAGACCATCACGAGCACCTTCGCGCCCGAGGAGCAGGAATGGGTGACGCGGGCCGCCCCGGGACGGGAGCGGGACCGGCGGGTGCTGCGCCTGTGGACCCTGAAGGAGGCGTACTCCAAGGCGCTCGGCCTCGGCCTCGGACTGCCCTTCGACGAGTTCGCCTTCACCCTCGCCGACGACCACGGGGTGACCGGATTCCGGCCACCGGCTCAGGACCGTTTCGGACGGTGGCGGTTCGTGGAGCTGGAACCGGTGCCCGACGTCCTCGCCGCCGTGGCCGTGCCCGACGACGGACGGCAGCCGCCGGAACTCCAGCTCCATCATGGATTTCCCTGGGGCAGGGCGGCCCCGCGGACCATCGAGCTGCCCGAACCGGTGGGCGGAATTCGCGGATAGCGCGTTTTCCTCATGCATTTTGGAGCATTGCGTCCGCCGGACGCCTTTTCGCGGTCGGCGGACGCCTGGGGGACATCCGTATTCAGCGGCCGGCCACCCGGTCCCGCCGGGCGAGCAGTGCCGTACGGACCTCGCCGGCCAGCACCTCGAACAGGGGCCGCGGATCGTCCTGGAAGTAGAAATGGCCGCCCGGAAAGAGATGGACGCCGAGGAAGCGCGCGCACAGCCCCGCCCACCGGGCCAGCTCCGCCGGGCTCGCCGCACCGTCGTGGGTGCCGCCGAAGACGGACACCGGCACGGGCAGCGGCCCGGCCGCGGGGGCGGAGCGCCAGTTCGCCACCAGGTGCAGGTCGGCGCGGATGACCGGGGCGAAGACCTGCCACAGGCCGGGATGGTCGAGGACCTGCGCGGGCGTGCCGCCCAGCAGGGCCATCCGGCGCCGCAGTTCCTCGTCGGTCAGGTCCCGCAGGGGCACCGGCACGCGCGGCCCGTCGGCCGAGGGCACCCCGCAGGCGGAGACGCCCAGCCACACCGGGGCCCTGCGGCCCTCGGCGAGCAGCCTGCGGGTGAGTTCGTAGGCGACCAGGGCGCCCATGCTGTGCCCGAAGAAGGCGAACGGCGCCTCGTCGTCCTCCAGTTCGGGACCCAGGCGGTCCAGGAAGTGCGTGACCAGGGCCTCGCCGTCGCTGACCAGGGGCAGGCCCAGCAGCGAGCCGTGCCCGGGGGCGTCCACGGGCAGCACCCGCCAGCCGGCCGGGGCGTGGTCCGCCCAGCCCTGGAAGGCCAGCCCGGAGCCGCCCGCGTGCGGGAACACGTACAGGCGCGGCCCGTCACCGGTGCCGGACCGCCCGTCGCGTGGGAGTGAACCGAGCGATGTCATCGAGACTCCGTCCTGGGTGGGCGCGGAAGGGAAATCACCGCCGGGGAAAAGCCACCGGCAGGAAACACCCGCGCCGCCAGGTTATCCACCGGCACTCGCCCCGGACTCGAATCCATGGATCGTCGCGCCGGAATCCACAGTTCACCTCCAGTGTCCGTGCAAGTGTTCTTGAGCGCTTCGAACGCCGTGCGCAACACCGCACTTGGAAGTCCGCTAGAGGACCACTACAGAAAAACGCTCGGCGGGCACGGACGCGGCTAGCGTGCTTAGTGGCGAAGATTTCTGGCCAACGGCAGGAACTGAACAGGGAACTCGACGAGGTACGGAGGACACCGTGAAGATTCAAATTCTGGGTCCGTTGAGTGCCGAGGTCAACGGGGGGTCGATCGTTCCGTCGGCCGGCAAGCCGCGGCAGCTCCTGTCGCTCCTGGCTCTCTATCCGGGACGGGTCATGCCCGTCCCCACGCTGATGGAGGAGCTGTGGAGCACGGAACCCCCGGCGAGCGCGCTCACGACACTACAGACGTACATCCTGCAACTGCGCAGAAAACTCGGTACGGCGATGGGGCCGGCCTCCCCGGCGGGCGCCAAGGACGTCCTGGCCACCCGGCACGGGGGCTATCTGCTCCAGATAGACGAGGACTGCGTCGACGTCCACCAGTACGAGAAGCTGGTACGGGAGGGGCAGACCGCCTTCGAGGCGGGTGACAACGATGTGTCCGCCGCCCGGTTCCGGGCCGCCCTCGGGCTGTGGAGCGGCGCCCCGCTGGTGGACGTGCGGGTCGGCCCGGTCCTGGAGATCGAGGTCATGCGGTTGCAGGAGAGCCGGCTGGTCACCGTGGAGCGGCGCATCGACGCCGATCTGCGCCTCGGCCGCCACGCCGAACTCATCGCGGAACTGGCGGACCTGACAGCGCGTCACCCGCACCACGAGGGACTGCACTCGCAGGCCATGGTGGCGCTGTACCGCTCCGGGCGGCAGGCCTCCGCACTGGAGGTCTACCGCAGGCTGCGGATGCGGCTCATCGACGAACTCGGTGTCGAGCCCTCGCCGCAGCTCCAGCGCATGCACCAGGCCGTGCTCTCGGTCGACCCGCAGCTCGATGTGCTGGCCGGACCGCGCAACACCTCCACGTTCGACCTGTTCGCGGCCTGACCGCGACCGCGCACGGCGGCCCCGGGCCCACACACCGAGCGCACCGGCCCCCGAGGGGACCGGCGCGCGGTGGTGGCCGTCCGGTGGCGCGCTGCGCCCCGCGGGCTCAGAGACCCGCCGTCTGGAGCCGCTTGACGGTCTCCCACAGCACCTCCGGCGTGGCGAACGTGTCCAGCGACAGCGCCTCGTCCACGAAGCGGACGTCGTAGGCGCTCTCCAGCGAACCCAGCAGCTCCACCGCGCCGAGCGAGTCGAGCCCGCAGTCCCGCAGGTCCGTGTCGGGAGCGAGCGGCTCCTCGCCGTCCAGGAACGGCAGGTACTCGCGGAGCAGCTCTTCGAACTTCTGGTCCCACGCCATGGTGACCCCACCCTTTTCCACTGTGTCGGTCGTTCTTCTGTGTCGGTCGTTCTTCGGTGTTTCGGTTCTTCGGTTCTTCGGTGTTCGGTTCTTCGGCCGTACTGCGGTCGTACGTCGGTGAACACGAGCTAAGGCCGGGCCGAGGGGGCGGGGGAACCCGTCCCCCACCCCTGACCGGCCCCTATTTCCCGGCCTGTACGGCTCCGAGGGCCAGGTCGATGGGAAGGTCCGCGCGGCCGTTGATCCGCAGCTTGCGGTAGACCTTCGTCAGATGCTGCTCGACCGTGCTGACCGTCAGGTACAGCTTGGTCGAGATCTCCCGGTTGGTGAGCCCCTGGGCCGCCAGGGTGGCCACCCGCTGCTCGGAACTGCTCAGCCGGGTCTCCGGTCGCTCCGGGCCCGGCTCGACGATCCGCTCGGGCGCCGGATCGCTCAGCGGGGCGTCGGGCAGGATCTCCTTGCACAGCGCCGTCGCACCGCACTGCCGGGCCAGGCTCCAGGCCGCCCGGGTGGTCGCGGTGCCCTTCATCGGCGCGTTGCCGTCCGCCTGCATGGTCTGCCCGAGGTCCGCCATCGCCTGCGCGGTGGCCAGCCGGTCGCCCGAGCGGTGCAGTTCGTCCACCGCCTGCTCCAGCAGCGAGATGCGCTGCCGCGACGAGCCGACGCTCAGCGCCCGCCGGTGCAGCGACAGTCCGCGCACCCAGGGCCGGCGGGCGTCGGGCAGGGCGAGCTGCTGGAGCACCAGGCGCTCCGCCTGCTGCGGCTTGCCCAGCCGTTGCAGGGCCTGCGCCGCGTCGCTGCGCCACGGCAGGAACGCGGGCCGGTCGATGCCCCGGCTCTGCATGATCCGGCCGATCGCCATGAAGTCCGTCAGGGCTGCCTGCGGCTGGTTCCCGGTGAGGTGGTGCAGGCCCCGGGCGCGCAGGAAGGCCAGGCCGTGCAGGCTGTCGAGCAGCCCGTGCGGCAGCGGCCGGTCGCACTGCCGGGACGCCTCCGTGTAGTGCCCCATCGCGCTGTGCGCGCCGACCAGCACGGCGAGGGCCGCGTACCGGAACGTACCGCCGCCGCCCTCCGGCAGCGCCTCCAGGGCGCGCCCGGCGAACGAGGACGCCCCGGCCAGATCGCCGATCCGCAGCAGCGCCTGCGCGTGCAGGGTCGCGAACACCGCGGCCCAGCCGGGCGCGCCCCGACGCTCCGCGTCCTCCAGCAGGGTCCGGCTCCACGGCACCGCCCGCTCCGGCTGGTCGCACAGCAGCAGCGAACGGACCGCCTGGACGACGGCGGTGAGCGTCGCCTCGGTCAACGTGGCCGAACGCAGCAGGCGTTCGGCCGTCGTGGCGCCCGTGTCGATCACCAGGTCGAGCGGCGAGACGCCCTGCTCGTCGTCCTCCTCGTCGCGGTCGCCCAGCAGTTCGGCGGCCTCCGTGAGGCGGCTCTGCATCAGCAGCAACTGGGAGAGCGGCTGGGCGGGTTCGCCGTCGAGCAGGCCCGAGCGCAGCGCGGCCAGCGGCCCGGCGAGCCGGCGTTCGGCCGTCGCCGGGTCGAAGCGCCAGGTGATCTGCGCCAGCCGGGCCTCGATGACATGGCGCTGCCGGTCGTCCTCGCACACCTGGTGCGCCAGCTCCAGCAGCCGCAGCGCCGGGCGGCCGTCGTCGGCGGCGAGCCGGGCCTCGGCCGCCTCGCACAGCAGCTCGGTCTCCGTGGCCGAGGCCGTCCACCGCGTGTGCCGGTGGGCGGCGGCCGCCTGGAGGTGCCCGGCCGCCTCGGTGGCCGGACGTCCCCACCGGCGCAGCAGCAGCGCGGCCCGGCGGTGCAGGGCGATCAGGTCGGCGGTGGCCAGTCCGCTCAGTACGGCGTCGCGGACCGCCGGATGGCGCAGCCGGACCCCGTCGACCAGGCCCGCCGCGGCCAGGGCGCTCAGCCCCTGGCGGACGGCGGCCGGGGAGAGTTCCAGCAGCTCGGCGGCCTCCTCGGCGCTGTCGGCGGTCCGCAGCAGCGCCACGGCCTGGGCGACCGCGGCGGCCGTGGGGCCGGTGCGGTGCAGACAGGCGCGTACGGCCTGGGCGAACGAGCCGCCGGGCACCGGCGCGACCTCGTCGCCCCCGGCGCCGCCCGCCTCGTCCAGCAGGGCCCGCAGCAGCAGCGGGTTGCCGCCGGAGATCTCGTGCAGCGCCCGCGCGCCGCCGCCCCGGCCGCGGCCCTCGGCCAGGGTGCGGGTGTCGGCGCGGGAGAGCCGGTCGAGCCGGATCCGCCGGAAGGCGGGCTGGCGCATCAGCTCGGTCGTGAAGGCGGGGTCGCCCGCCTCGTGGTGCAGCGAGTCGGTGACCACGAGCAGCAGCCGTCCCGCGCGGACGCTGCGGGCGAGGTACTGGAGGAAGGCGAGCGACTCGTCGTCGGCGTACTGCACGTCGTCGACGCACAGCACGAGCGGGGTCCGCTCGCTCAGTTCCCGCAGTTCCGCGCAGAGCGCCTGCATCGTCTCGGCCCGCGGCGGCGTACCGCACACCCGGTCCGTGCCGTCCAGGGCCAGCCCCCGGGCGCTGCCCGCCAGTTGGCGCAGCACGCCGTACGGGGTGCCGCGCTCGGCGGGGGAGCCGGCCGCGCACAGCGTCAACGCATCGCCCGCCGCGGCCAGTTCGAGGAGTGTGTGCAGAAGGGCGCTCTTGCCGCAGCCCGTGGGCCCCTCCACCAGAACCGTACGGGGCCGGCCCGCCGCGCAGTCCGCGAGGGCCTGGTCCAGTGTTCCGATCGCCGCCGTCCTGCCGACCAACGTCATAGTCGCCCCGTCCCCGATTGGTCCACCCCTAACCTGGGCCAGCATGGGCGGACCGGCTACAGGGGTGGTCGAGCCGCGGCTGAACAGCCGGTCGGCCGTGACCGTACGGCCGGGGTGTGCGGCCGGATCCGCCGGGGTGGTGGTCGGCCGGTGTCAGGGCAGGCGCGGTTCGCTGCGGACCAGGCCCGCGTCGCGCATCTCCTCGACCCAGATGTCGAGGTCGGCGCGGGCGTTGTCGGGTTCGGTCTCCCACAGGGAGGCGAGCATGCGGGCGGCCGCGGCCACGTCCCCGTCGTGCTGGCACAGCGCCAGCCACATCGCGGTGCCCGCGGGCCCGCAGCGGAACCTGCGGGCCGGGGCCGCCACGTCAAGACGCCCGTCCGCGTCCACGCTGACGTTCAGGCCGGGCACGGGTCGAACACGCACGAGCACCTCCAGCCGGCGACCTGACCACGGCTCTTCGGGCCAACGCTTTCGCGTCTGGGACAGGAACCGGAAAACAATTGGCACCGAGCACGCTGCGGCGGCGAGAGCATGCAATCCATCGTCCTGTGCGCGCCCGGCGGGTGGCAACACTGGCGCCCCCCTACAGGGGAGTGCGCGAGCGCCCCCGCCGTAGGGGTGGGCTGCGCGTTTGGCCCGTGCGCCCCCGGCGTCCGCCCCCGGACGGAGAGAACCGGCCGAATGCATTTCCGAAATCCCCGGGAAACTGGCCGGATATCGCCGAAGCGACGGCCGGTGATCCGGTGAACCGGCGTCGGGGGAATTCCGCCGCGCATTGCGGGGACTTCGCGCGGGGGCCGGAAGAGCGGGCCGCCGGCCGGAGCGCCGCGGAACGCGCCCGCGGCCCGGCGGCGGCCTCGCACCAGCGCCGTTCGAGAGCGTCTCGTCCCGGTCTCCGGCGCACCGCGAGACCGTCGGAACCCAGCCGCAGCACCGGAGGAGGCTGATCCATGACGGCAGTACCGACCGGGACCGCCCTGCGGTCGGCGGGCAGGCAACGCCCGCCGGTGCCGGGATCCGTCGAGGGCGGCACGGCGGTGCTGTTCCCCAGGGCACGGCGGGTGCGGCCGGGCATGGCCCGCGCGCTCTACGGGACGTTCCCCGCCTTCCGCGGGGAGTTCGACACGGTGTGCCGCGCCCTGGACCCGCGCCTGTCGCTGCCGCTGGCCGTCGCGGTGTTCGCGCCGGAACGCGGCGTGGACAGCCGCCTGCTGCACCGCATGGACTTCGGCCGGGCCGCGCTCTTCGCCTACCAGGTCGCGCTGTACCGGACGTGGCAGGACTGGGGCCTGCGGATCGCCGCGGTGGCCGGGGACGGCGTCGGCGCGCTCACGGCCGCGCACGTCACCGGACGGCTGGACCTCAGGACCGCCGCGCGGCGGGCGCTGACCGGCCGCCGCACCCGGGGGCGCGACGAGGCACGCGCCGTACGGGTGCTGCGCACGACCGGCTCCCGGCGCGTCCTGGCCTGCGGTCCCGCCGCGGAGGGCACCCTCGCCGCGGGCGCGGAGGGCTGCGCCGTCGTCGGGGACGTCCCCGGACTGCTGACTGCCGTGGCCGGGCTCCAGCTCTGCGGACCGCGCATCGACTGGGACGGCCTGTGGCACTCCGGGCGCCCCGGCCCTGCCGTACCCGCGTCCGCCCCGCGGCGCTGAGCGGCCCGCCGCCACCCCCTCCGGAATGCGCCGGAATACGCGGGCGTCCGGCGCCGTGGGTGCCTACACTGCCGCGCATGGCATGCCGCATCAGTGAACTGGTCCTCGACTGCGCCGATCCGGAGCGGCTCGCCGCGTTCTGGAGCGAGGTGCTCGGCTACGTCGAACTCGGCCGCGAGGCGGACGGGGGCATCGAGATCGGCCCGCCCGGCACCGGGTTCGGCGGTCCCCAGCCCACCCTGATCCTCAGCCCCAGCAGCGATCCGCGCCCCGGGAAGCTCCCGCTGCACATCGACGTCAACGCCACCGACCGCGACCAGGCCGCCGAACTGGAACGCCTCCTCGCCCTCGGCGCCCGCCCCGCCGACGTCGGCCAGAGCGGCACCGAGAACTGGCACGTCCTGGCCGACCCCGAGGGCAACGAGTTCTGCCTCCTGCACACCCGGATCCGGCCGCTCTGACCGAGGCGTCCAGGTCGCGGCACACTGTCCCCGTGGTCTTCCGATTGCTGCCCGGTACCGGGCTGGTCCTGCCGGGGAGCGCCGGTGTGCTGCGGTTCGGCATGAGCGAGCGTGCGGCGCAGTGGGCGGCGTCGACGCTGGCGGACATCCGTGTCGGCGGGTGGATGTGCGGGGTGCGCTGGACCTTCTTCTTCGTCCACCGGGACGTCATGGTGACGGCGTACGCGTGCGCGGCTTGCGACGGGCAGGACTTGGGGCATCTGGTCGTCGAGCGGACGGAGCGGGTCCCGGAGCAGGCCGCCGCCGTCCCGGTCGCGTTCGGTGATCTGGACCTCTTCGGCTATCCGATCCACGAACTGGCCGAGGTGCTCGAACCGGCCGACCGCGAGCTGCTGTTGGCCGCGGGCACCAATCCGCGCAGTACGCACTATGTGCCGGGTGTGCGTCTCGACGCGTGCGAGGGCGAGCGCCGGTAGCGGGCCGCGTCCGCCCTCTCAGGCGGCCTCGGTTCCGTCGTGGAGGGTCAGGGCCCCGGCGAGGTCGAGGTCGGCGCCGGTGCCGTGGGCTCCGGCGCGGACGAGGAGGACGGCGCCGAGCGCGGTGCTCCAGAACGTCCTGGCCTCCACGCCGAGCGGCCGCCTGGCCTGCCAGCCGCGGGCCTCGACGAGGCGGCTCACGAAGCGTTCGGACTGCCGGAACAGCAGCTGGAGGTGCTGGTCGACCACGGGGGCGAGTTCGGGCTTGGAGATCGCGGCCGCCAGGGCGCGCGCGATGGACGGGAGCGAGGGCAGGGCGAGGACGGCGCGGGCGATGTTGCGCCGGAACGCCGCCGCGTCGGGGGCCTGGCGGCCGATGCGCTCCATGCGCCGGGTGTCGTGCAGCAGGCCGAGGAAGGCGGCGTGCACGAGCAGCGAGTCCTTGGAGCCGAAGTAGTACGTGACCTGGTTGGGGAAGACCCCGGCCGCCTTCGCGATCTCCGCGACGCTCACCTCGGCGCCGGGCCGCTCCCGGCAGAGCCGCGCGGTGACCTCGATCAGCCGGCGCCTGGTGGCGCGGCCGCGGTCCAGTGCCGGAGTCGGTGTCGCCCGTGCCTCGGTTCGCTTCTTCTCCACGCCCTCATTGTATGTGATACAAAATGGCTCGCACTTGTATCGCATACAAGAAAGGTCGGAGCGCATGCAACGGACCGAGGTCGTCGTGACCGGACTCGGCGCGACCACACCGCTCGGCGGTGACGTGGCGTCCACCTGGCACGCCCTGCTGGCCGGTGAGTCCGGTGTCCGCGGCGGTGTCCTGAGCGGCCACGAGGACATCGGCCCGCCCGGCGTCGTCGCGGGCACCCTGGCGGTCGATCCCGCCGGGCTGCTGCCGCCGGTTCGGGCCCGGCGGCTCGACCGCTCGCAGCAGGCGGCCCTGGTCGCGGCGGCCGAGGCCTGGACCGACGCCGGTACCCCCGAGCCTGACCCGGACCGGCTCGCCACCGCCGTCGGCACGGGCATCGGCGGCGTACGGACCCTGCTGAAGGAGGACGACGTACGGGAGACGGCCGGGGTCCGGCGCGTCTCGCCGCGTACGGTCCCGATGCTCATGCCCAACGCGGCCGCCGCGCTGATCAGCATCGAGTACGGCGCACGGGCGGGCGCCCACACCCCCGTCTCGGCGTGCTCCTCGGGTGCCGAGGCGATCGCCCTGGGGGCCAGGCTCATCCG
Organism: Streptomyces sp. PsTaAH-124; assembly: GCF_000373685.1. Taxonomy (NCBI): domain Bacteria; kingdom Bacillati; phylum Actinomycetota; class Actinomycetes; order Kitasatosporales; family Streptomycetaceae; genus Streptomyces; species Streptomyces sp. PsTaAH-124. The sequence continues at coordinate 14,414 of NZ_KB892174.1, forward strand.
CGCGGGCGAGGCGGACGTCGTCATCGCGGGCGGCACCGAGGCCGCGATCACCCCGATCACCGTCGCGGGGTTCGCCCAGGCGCAGGCCCTGTCGCGGTACGTCGGCGAACCCGCCTGCGCCTCACGGCCGTTCGCCGCCGACCGCAGCGGCTTCGTCCTCAGCGAGGGGGCGGCCGTCATGGTGCTGGAGAGCGCCGGGCACGCCGCCGCCCGCGGTGCGCGCGTCCATGCCGTGCTCGCGGGCGCCGGGATCGCCGCCGACGCCCACCACATCACCGCGCCCGACCCCGACGGCTCAGGACAGATCGCGGCCATGCGAAAGGCCCTCGCCCAGGCGGAGTTGGACCCCGGACGGGTCGGTCACATCAACGCCCACGCGACCGGAACCCCCGTCGGCGACATCGCCGAGGCGCACGCGATCGGGGAGGTCTTCGGCCGCGCCGCCACCGTGACCGCCCCGAAGGCGGCCCTCGGCCATCTCTTCGGCGCCGCCGGGGCGATCGAAGCGGTCGTCGCCGTGCTCAGCGTGGCGCACGGCGTCGTCCCGCCCACCCGCAACCTCACCGCGGCAGGCGTGGGGCCCGGCATCGGCCTCGACGTCGTCACCGAACGACGGGACGTCCCCCAGGACGCCGTGCTCAGCAACTCCTTCGGCTTCGGCGGGCAGAACGTCTCCCTCGTCGTCACCGGAGCATCCTGATCGGCGTGCGCCTCATCTCCTGGACCAGGTCTTCTGGGCAAGTTCTCTTGGGCAAGATCACTTGGGCCAGCCGATGTCGTCGTCGTCGGAACGGGACGGCGCGCCCCGGGCCGTGCGCTTGGGCATGCCGGTGCTCACGGGTGCGGCCCGGCAGGCAGCAACCGAGTGCTTCATGGACGACTCCCGGGCGAGGACGGACGACGGACGGGCGTGTTCCGGCGGGCACTGGAGATCCTCGCCTGAACCGGTCGAGAACCGCTGGAGAAGCAGGCGAGGAACGCGTGAGGGCGCCGCGAGAGCCGCACGAGGCACCGGCACGGCGGCTGGCAAAGGTTTGCCCGCGCCTTGCCCGCCGCCCTACGCTCGATGCGGCCCCGGTGGTCCCCATCCGTTCGCGGTCGCCTCCGTCCGCGCGTCCTTCCGAGGGAATGGTCACATGCTCCGACAGCCCGCGTTCGGCCGCCGCCTGCGGAAGCTGCGTACGGCCCAGGGCCTCTCCCAGACCGCGCTGGCCGGGGACGGCATGTCCACCGGATATCTGTCCCGGCTGGAGTCGGGCGCCCGGCAGCCCACCGAGCGGGCCGTCGCCTACCTCGCCGAGCGGCTGGGCATGAAACCCGACGACTTCGAGGAACCCGCGGGCGGCTCCCTCGCCCACGCGCTCACCCTCGTCGCCTCCACCGGCTCCGAGGACGCCGTCGAGATCCTGCGCGAGGCGCTGGCCGCCGAACAGCACGAAGCGCCCGTCCTGCGCTGGCAGGCCCTGTGGCAACTGGCCCGGCACCGGCGCCTCCAGGGCGACCACGAGGGCGAGCGCGGCTATCTGGAGGAGCTGGTCCGGCTCGGCGACGAGGTCGCGCTGACCGAGCTGCGGGTCCGCGGCCTGACCCGGCTCGCGCGCTGCCTGCGCTCGCTCGGCGAGATCTCCGCCGCGCTGGACGCCGCCGTCACCGCCCACCACCTGGCCCGGGACGGAGCGCTCGGCGTGGAGGACCGGGCCACGGTGCTGCTGGCCCTGGTGTCGGTGGAGGCCGAGGCCGGCCGGCTGCCGGACGCCAGGGCCCACACCGACGAACTGACGGTCCTCGTGGAGGGCCGCACCGACACCCTGTGGGCCGAGGCGATGTGGACCGCCGCGGCCGTCCGGATGCGCCAGGGCGACTACCCGGCCGCCCAGCACTGCCTGGAACAGGCCCTGGAGAAGTTCAGCAGCGGCGAGGACCTGGTGCTGTGGCTCCGGCTGCGGCTCGCCGCCGGACGGCTGCACCTCCAGAAGGTCCCCGCCGACCCGCGGGCCGCCGAGCGGTGCGTCGCCGCCGCCGAACCGGCCCTCGCCTTCGTCGGCACCCCGGGCCTGCGCCAGGAACTCACCGCGCTCAAGGCCGACCTCGCCTTCCTCACCGGGAACTACGACGACGCCCGCACCCTGCTCGGCGAACTCGCCCGCGAACAGCCCCGGATGACCTACCGCGACCGCGTCCGCCTCGACATCCTCCGCCACCAGCTCCGGATCCTGTCCGGCGACGAGAGCGGGGTGGCCGGGCTGCGCGCCCTGGCGGAACAGGCCCAGGCGGACGCCAACATCGACCTCGCCGCCGAGATCTGGCGCATCCTCGCCGAGGCGCTTGCCCAGAGCCGGGGGCCCGCAGGCGACCCCGCCGCCCCGGCGGCCCGGGAACGGGACATCGCCTGACCGGGCGGGGAGGCGGGTACGGCACGAGGCCGACCGAGGGGGATGCGCCCCGGTGCGGCGCATCCCCCTCGGCGCGCTGCCGTCGCCGCCCGAGCCTCAGAGCGAGTGGCCCAGCCGGTCGTTGATGTGGTCGAGGCACAGTTCGTACAGGTCCTCGGCGTGGCTCTCGTGCCAGCCCGCGGGCACGGCCGCCGCGGACGGCCACAGCGCGTGGTGCCCGAAGCGGTCCGCCAGGACCACGAACGTGGCGAACTCGTCGGCGAACGGGTCGTCCGCCGCCGGGTGGTCCAGGACCCGCAGCCCGCCGTCCGCGTCCAGCCGGGCGGCCCGTCCGGTACGCCACATCAGCGGCGTACGGCCGTCCGCACCGGCGTCCGAACCGTCCTCCGCGGCGCCGCGGGCGGCCCCCTCCCCGGCGGCGAACGGGTCCGGCAGGAACCGCTCCCCGGTGGCCCCCGGCGCCCCGGCGTAGCCGCGCGCCACGCCCGCACCGGCGATGTACAGTGCCCCTGTCTCCCCGGCGGCCACCGGACGCAGCCGGGCGTCCAGGACATACGCCCGATGGCCGGGCGCGGGGCGGGCGGGGCGGCCGGGGCCCTGCTCGACGACGAGCCGGCCCTCGGCCCAGCCGCCGCTCACGGTCAGCCCGGTGCCCTCGGCGCGGGCCAGTGCGACCAGCGCGCACAACAGGTCGTCGGCGCCGCCGAGCACCACCCGGGTGTCGCACCGCCGCAGCCAGCTCAGCACCTCGTGCGGCACCGCGTGGGTGAGGGAGGCGTCCGGGATCCGCACCCTCGCGCCGCGCACCAGCGCGCCCAGCAGACCGAGCGCCGCGTCCCCGTCCGGATAGCCGCGCACCAGCCAGGCGGCGTCGGCCGGTCCGGCGAGGGTGGCCGCGGCGACCGCCTCCGGACCGATCACCACCGTGCCGTCCTCGGCGGGCATCAGCAGCGCCGGGTCACCGGACCGCGCCGGACGGGTCCGGTCGGCGTCCCTCACCGGCCAGTGGCCCGCCGACGGCAGCCGGTCGGCCGCGTCGTCCCGGACCAGCCGGGCCGCCCCGGGCACGGCGGGCAGCAGCAGGTCCGCCGTCTCGTCCAGCAGCAGCACCACCGGCCGTACGGCGTCCGGCAGTTCACCCGACGGGAGCACCGGCAGCAGCGCGGCGCCCGTCTTGGCCACGGCGAGCGCGGCGACCGCGAACCCGGACGGTGACGACAGCGCGGTCAGCACCGACGTGCCGGGACCCGCCTGATGCTCGATGAGCGCGTGCGCCAACAGGTCCGAACGGGCGTCGAGTTCGGCGTAGTCCATCCCGGCGAGCGCGGGCGCCTCGGGGGCCCGCGCCATCTGCGCCGCGAACAGCTCGGCCACGCCCCGTACCGGGACCGGTGCGCTCGGCACCGCCCACACCCCGCCCCGCCCGGCCGGTCCGGGCAGCAGCCGCAGCCGGCTCAGCGCGGTGTCCGGCGCGTCGAGTGCCGCCTGGAGCACGGCGATCAACTGCCCGGTGAGCGAGGCCGCCGCCGCCTCACCGACCGTCTCCAGCCGGTGCGAGGTGGCGACGGCGATGCCCGCGGGCGCGCCCGCCGGACTCTGCCGCTCGGTCAGCACGAACGCCACATCGGCCTCGGGCAGCGGCAGTTCGGCCTGTTCCACCTCCACGGTCAGCCCGGCCGCCGTGAACCGCCGCCCGGTGTCCGCCTGCAACACGGTCAGCGCGACGCCGCCCGGCCGGGCGAGCGCGGCCCCGCCGTCCCGGTAGGCGGCGAGGTCGGCCGCCCTGACCCGGCGCAGCAGCTCCTCGAACGCGGGGTCGCCCGAGGGGTCGGCCGACAGCGCCAGGACCCGGCCGTGGGCGCCCACCGCGCCGCGCAGCCCGGCGCTGCCCCGGGCCGGGACCGGCGCGGCCACGGTGACCTCGCCGGACACACCCAGCCGGGACAGCACCGCGGTCAGCGCGGCGTGTACCACCATGAACAGGGTGGTGCCGTGCTCGGCCGCGAACCGGGTGAGCCCGTCGTGCAGTTCGGCCCCCAGCTCCGCGTCGAGCGTGGCGTACGAGCTGTGTGCGGCGCGCGGCGCGGAGCCCGGCAGCGGGGTCGGCGCCACATCGCCGAGGAACGCGCGGGAGGGCGCGTCCAGCGCGGCGGGGGAGCGGCGCGGGGTGCCGCCGGTGGCGCGTGCCCCGTACGCCTGGGCGAGTTCGGCGGCCAGCGGCAGATGGGACCAGAGGTCCACGGAGTCGGCGGGCAGCGCCAGGTCCAGCAGGTGGTCGTCGGCGGCGATGCCGCGCAGCCGCGTACCGGCCGAGCCGAGCCGGGAGTTGCGCAGCACCTCGTGGCGGCGGCCCAGGTCCTCCAGCGCCTCGTCCAGGGCCCGCCGGTCCAGGGCGCCGCGCAGCCGCAGCGGCAGCACCGCGCTGTCGCTGCCCGCGCCCGCCGGGCCGGTGACCGTGGCCGGGACGTCGCCGACGAGCGCGGCGAACCGGGCCGGGGTCGGCGCCTCGTACAGGGCGCGGCTGCCGGGGTCGGTGCCCAGCGTCTCGCGGACCCGGGACAGGAGCCGGGCGGCGGCCAGCGAGTGGCCGCCGATGCGGAAGAAGTCGGAGTCGGCGTCCACCGCGCCGCGCGGCAGGCCCACCGCCTCCGCGAACAGATCGCGCACGATCTCCTGGACCGGCGAGCCCGGCTGGGTGCCGGGGCGGTGCGCGGTGAGCGCCGGGGCGGGCAGCGCGCCCCGGTCGACCTTGCCGTGGGCGTTCAGCGGCAGCGCGTCCAGGGTGGTCAGCACCGAAGGGATCATGAAGTCGGGCAGCCGCTCCTGGAGATGGGTGCGCAGGACGACCTCCAGGTCCACGCTCCGGTCGAACGTGACCGGTGTGTTGGCGCAGTCCGCCACGGCGGCGGCGGGCCCGGTGCGCACGCCGGTCAGGGCACCGGCCGGGACCCGGTCCGGGTCGACGTAGACGATGTCGAGGAACCGGGCGCCCTGCCCGGACCAGGTCGGCAGGGCGCGGTAGCCCAGCCGCTCACCGGCCGCGCACAGCGCCTCGGGGTCGGGGGCGGGCGCGTCCTGCGGCGGCAGGTCGAGCCCTTCGAGCGGGTTGTCCAGCGCCTCCATCGCGGCGTACTCGTCGTGCACCCGGCGGTTGGGCACCTGGGCCAGGCGCAGCACGGCGGGCCGGTGCTCGGCGAGGTGGGCGGCGGCACCGGCGGCGGAGGTGATGTCGCGGTCCCAGACGGCGGTGGGGGCCGCGGCGAGGTCGGCGACCGGCTCGGCGGTGGACAGCACCGCGTCGTAGCGGTAGCGGGTCAGCTCGTTGTGGTGGACGCCCCGCTTGACGCGTACGTCCACGGCGCGCACCGCGGGCAGTTCGCGGGCGAGGGCGTCGAACAGGGCGGGGGAGAGCAGCAGTTCGGTCTCGGTGGCGACGCGCTGGTCGATGCGGCGGCGCTGGGCGTCGCGGTCGGCCTCGAAGGCGTCGGGCCGGGCGAGTTCGACGCCGGTCTCCAGGCAGCGGGAGAGGTCCAGGCTGCGCAGGTCGCCCAGGACCAGGGAGCCGCCCGGGGCCAGCAGGGGCAGCGTCGCCCCGATGACGGTGCGCAGGTAGGACAGGTCCGGGAAGTACTGGACGACGGAGTTGAGGACGATCACGTCGAAGTGGCCGGCGGGCAGCCCCGTGGTGTCCTCGGCGCTCTGCCGGCGCAGCCGGACCTTGCCGCCGAGCACCGGGTCGTCCGCCAGCCGGGCGGTGAGCGCGGCGACGGCGGGGGCGGACAGGTCGGTCGCCCAGTACTCCTCGCACTCCGGTTCACGGGCGAGCCTGCTGAGCAGCAGGCCGGTGCCCACACCGATCTCCAGCACCCGGCGCCGGGGCAGCTCGCGGATCCGCTCCAGGGTGGCCCGCTGCCACTCCCGCACCTGTTCGGCGGGGATCGGCCGGGCGTCGTAGCTGCTGTGCCAGCCGGTGAAGTCGCTGCCCAGTTCGGTCTGTTCCGCCTCCGCGTGGTCGTGCAGGGTCTCGTGGATCTCCTGCCACTGGGTGATCCGGGCGAGCTGCGCGTCCGGACCGGGGCCCGCCGTCCCCGCGCCCGGCGCCGCCGGGACCACGTGGGCCACGAGGTGCTTGTCGCCGTCGGGTGTCTCGTGCACGGACACCGCGGCGGCCGCCACGCCCGGGTGGGCGGTGAGCACCGACTCGATCTCGCCCAGCTCCACCCGGTGGCCGCGCAGCTTGACCTGGTCGTCGAGCCGTCCGGCGAACTCCAGGGCGCCGTCCTCGCGGACCGTCACCAGGTCGCCGGTGCGGTAGAGCACTCCGCCGCCACCGGTGAACCGGTCGGTCACGAACCGCTGCGCGGTCAGCTGCGGCCGGTTCAGGTATCCGGTGGCCAGACCGGGCCCGCCGAGCAGGAGTTCACCTGTCTGCCCGGCCGCGGCCGGGGTGCCGTCGCGGCCCACGACGACCGCGGTGGTGGCGCCGAGGGGGCGGCCGATCGGGACGGTGCGGTCGCCCCCGGCGGGCTCGGTGACCTCGTGCCAGGTGGCGAACGTGGTGGCCTCGGTCGGCCCGTACATGTGCAGCAGCCGCTCGGGCGCCCCGGCGGCGAAGACCTCCCGCACCCGGCGCGGGTCGCAGGTCTCGCCGCCGAAGAGCAGGGCGCGCAACGGGGCGAACGCGGCGGGCCGTTCGCGGGCGATCAGCTGGAACAGGGCGGTCGTCAGGAAGGCCACGGAGATGCCGTGGGTGCGGACGGCCTCGGCGAAGCAGTCGGGGTCGGTGACGGTGTTCCGGCTCAGCCCGACCAGGCGGGCGCCCGCCGCGAGCGTCGCCCACACCTCGAAGGTGACCGCGTCGAAGACCGGGTTCGCGGCCTGCGCCACCGTGTCGGCGGGGGTCAGCCGCAGGTGCTCGGTGGAGCCCACCAGGTCCAGCACGGCCCGGTGCGGGACGACGACGCCCTTGGGTGTGCCCGTGGTGCCGGAGGTGTAGCAGACGTAGGCGGTGTCCTCGGGGGTGATGTCCTCGGCGCGCAGGGTGCCGGGGCGGGCGGCGATCTCGGCGGCCTCGGCGTCCAGGGCGACGACGGTGAGGTCCTGGCCGCGGTACTCGAGGGCGCCGGCGCCCTCGGTGAGCACGGTACGGGCCGCGCTGTCGCGCACGATCAGCCGGCGTCGCTCGGCGGGGTCGGCCGGGTCGACCGGGACGTAGGCGGCGCCGGCCCGCACGATCCCGAGGAACGCGGTCACCAGCTCCGGTCCCGGCCTGAGCGAGGTCACCACCCGGTCGCCCCGGCCCACGCCGCGGGCCCGCAGATGCGCGGCGAGGCGGTTGGCCGCGCGGCTCAGCTCCGCGTAGGTGAGGGACGCGCCGTCGCCGCCGAGCCCGGGGTAGGCGACCGCGATCGCGTCGGGCCGTGCCAGGACCTGCTGCTCGATGAGACCGGAGATGGACATCGACTCGCTCCTTAGGACAGCGCCTTCCGGGCTTGGCAAAACGTTGCCTGAAGCTTGGCAAGGCATTCCTGAGACGGTGTCTTGGAATGGTGGAGTGCGGGTGGAGTCGCAGGTGGGCAGGGCGCGATTGTGTGCCGGGGGCGGGTGGGGGTTGCCAAGCGGGGACAAGCGGGGAGGCGAACGGGCGTGGGCAAGGCGCGCCACGCCCTCGCCGGCCGGAAGCCGCCAGCCGCCAGCCGGAAGCCGCCAGCCGGAACCCGGAACCCGGAAGCCGTCAGCCCCGAACCGGCACACGCCGAAGCCCCCGCCACGGCGCGAAGGCCGGCGGGGGCGTCACGGTGGAGCGGGCTCCGGTTGCCCGGGTGGGCGGTGGTCAGGCGGAGGCGACGAGCGGCCAGCCGATGTCGCCCGCGGGCTTGTTGGCGGCGGCAGGGGAGACGGTGCCGGGCGCGACCGGCCAGCCGATGTCGTCGCTGTGCTTGGCGACGGCCTGGGTGGCGGTGGGCCAGCCGATGTCCCCGGCGGGCTTGTTGACGGTGGTGGCGGAGGCGGGGGCGACCGGCCAGCCGATGTCCCCGGCGGGCTTGTCGGCCGGGCCGGTGGTGGGGGCGACGGGCCAGCCGATGTCGTCCGTGGCCGCGGCGGAGACCGTGTGGGGCGCGACCGGCCAGCCGATGTCGTCGGCGGAGGCGACACCGACCCCGGCGGCGGAGAGGGCGACGGTGGCGGCGGCGACGGCGGCGATCCGGGCGATGCGGTTCATGTGACTGACTCCCCTGTGACAAGTCCGTGTTCGTTGCTTGGCAACCTCTTGCCAAGAAGATTGGCAAGGGAATCTCGGGAAACGGTGGGGAATCGTTCGAGATCGAGTCGAGGAGGCCACCAGAAACCCTCCAGAACGCTGGACAGGGTGCCGCAGTCGCCTCGCCGGACCCGCTTCGAGCTGCGGAAACGCAGGGAACCGGCAGGTGCCGCGCGGCTTTGACAACGCTGGGCAATTCCTCGGGAAACGAGCCGGGCCGGTTCGAGAACGGAGCCAGGGCAGGCGATCCGGGGGCCGACAGCACCCGGAAGCCCTTGCCGGAGCCCCGTCACTAGAGCGCCGCCTGAGCGTACGTTGCCAAGTCGCCGTACAGCTTGGCAATCTGTTGCCATGAAAGTGGCAACAGATTGCCGACGAACGGGGGGAGGCCCCGGAATGAACGCGATCTCCCACGGTGACCGCTGGGTCCATCTCGACACCGCGGACCTGGGCCGCATGCCGGCCGCCGCGCGTGCCGTCCTCAGGGAACGGACCCGTCACGAGGACCGCCACGGGCCGTACGAGCTGGACGAACATGTCCACGACGAGGTGCGTCCCGAACTGGACGCCCGGCTCGCGCACCTGCTGGGCGCGCCGTCCGGCGACACGGTCCTGTTCAAGGGGGCCGCCGACGCGTTCGACACCGTCGTGTCCCGGCTGCCCCTCGGCCCCCGCGACCGCGTCTGGACCACGCCCTACGAGGGTGTCGCCCACCTCACCACCCTGTTCGCGCTGCGCGACCGCACCCGCTGCGCCCTGGACGTCGTGCCGCTGCGCCCGGACGGCGACCTGGACCTGGAGTGGATGGCCGCGCACATCGACGACGACGTCGCCCTCGTCTCCCTGACCCATGTCCCGGCGGGCTGCGGCATCGTCAACCCGGTGGAGGAGGCGGGCCGCGTCCTCGCCCCGCACCGCGCCCTGTACGCGGTCGACGTCTCCTACTCCGTCGGCCAGCTCCCCGTGGACGCGGCCCGCATCGGCTGCGACCTGCTCACCGGGGACGGCTGGCGGTTCCTGCGCGGACCGGAGTCCATCGGGTTCGCCTACGCGGCACCGAGGCTGCGCCAGGCCCTGGCCCCGTACGGCGTGGCACCGCGCTCCGCCCCGCACGGCGCGGCCGTCGCCGCGCTGAACACGGCCCTCGCCCTGCCCGCACCGGCGGACGCGTACCGGGAGCTGGCTCCGGCGCTGCGCGCGGCCGTCGAGGAGACCCCCGGCGCCGAACTGATCGCCCCCGGGCGGACCCACTCCGGCGTGCTCGCCTTCCGGCACGCCGAGCTGCCCGCCGCGCTCATCCGGCGGCGGCTGGCCGAGCGCGGGGTCGTGGTCCGCAAGACCGTGGCGCAGGAGACCCCGCTGTTCCTGCCCGGCCGCGGGGTCACCACGGCCGTCCGTGCCTCGGTGCACGGCGACAACTCCGTACAGGACGTGGACCGGTTCGCCGAGGCGCTGCGCGAGGCCGTGCACGAGGGCGTACGGCACGGGCGCGGGGCGGCGGCGGTCCCCGCGCCGGTCCTCGCACCGGCCGGCGCACCGGCGGCCGTACCGGCCGGGGCACGTGCGGGGCTGCGCGCCGTGGCCTCCGCGCCCGGGTCCGTGCCGGTGTCGGCAGTGGCGGCCGGAGCGCCGGTCCCGCGTCCCCGTCCGTCCGGGCGCCGCCACCTGTCCCTGGTGCCCGCCCCCTGAGCGGTCCGGACGAGTCGGTCCAGAACCCAGGTCATGACGTTCCGTCGTGACCTGGGTTCGCCGCTGCCCGGGGCGCGGGGGTGCCCTGCGGCGTCCCATGGCGCCGGGTGGCACACCATGGCGCCATGGTGTGCCACCCGGCGCCACCTGGTGCCACTCCGCCCCGCCGGAAAGGGATGCCCGCGCACGCGACGCCACCATGGCGCACGACTTTCCCGCGCATCCCCCCAGGTCAGCGCCACATTCGTGAGGCGGTGGGCCGCCCGGCTGCCGCCATGGTGTCATCGCTCCTTGTGTATAGCGCCATTGTGATGCCATGATGGCGTCATGGACCTCACCCCGTATGTCGAGACCCTCCGCCGTGAACTCGCGGTGGCCGCCGAAGCCGGCGGCGAGGACGCCCGCGAGCTGGCCGAGCGGCTCACCGCTCCGCTGGAGTCGGCGACCCGGCTGACCCTGCTCCACGTGCTCTCCGCCGCGATGGACGAGATCACCCGTGAACTCGCCCCCGGCTCGGTCGACGTACGGCTGCGCGGGCTCGACCCCGACTTCGTGGTGACGCCGCCGCCCACCGGCGGCGGCCCTGCGGCGGCACACGAGGCCCCGGCCGCCGAACCGTCCGCGGCCCTCGCGTCCCCCGCGGCCCCCGCACCCGGCGAGGGCGACGAGGGCGGCACCGCCCGCGTCAACCTCCGGCTCCCCGCCCACCTCAAGGCGCGTGCCGAGGAGGCCGCGAACCGGGAGGGCCTGTCGGTCAACGCCTGGCTGGTGCGCGCCGTCTCGGCCGCGGTCGACGGCGGTGCCCGGCCGCGTACGGCGGGAAAGACCCGCACCGTAGGACAGAGCTTCACGGGCTGGGTGCGCTGACCGCACGGGCACCCGCACGGGGACCCGCACGGGGACCCGCGCCCGCCTGACGTCACCGCCCCGCAGCTCACTTCACCCACACCGCGTCCCACCTGCGAGGACGCCCCGAAGACCCAAGAGGACGGTACAGCCATGCCTACGTTCGAGACCCCCGGACCGATCGCCGTGACCGCCCATGTGGGCGCCGGTTCCGTCCAGTTCACCGCGGGAGAGCGCGCCGACACGGCCGTCTCGGTGCGCCCCGGCGACCCGAAGCGGGACAAGGACGTGCGGGCCGCCGAGCAGACCGAGGTGACGTACGCCAACGGCACGCTGACCATCAGGACCAAGCAGCGCGCCTTCATCGGACCCACCGGCACGGTCCGAGTGACGGTGGAACTGCCCGCCGGTTCGGACCTCGACGTGACCGGCTCCTGGATCCAGGTGCTCGGGGAGGGCCGGTTCGGTGAGGTGCGGGTCAAGACGTCGGTCGGCGACGTCCGCCTCGACACGACCGGGCCGCTCCAGCTGACCACCTCGCACGGCTCGGCCACCGTGGACCGGATCGAGGGCACGGCCGAGATCACCAGCAGCTCCGGCAGCGTGCGCGTCGGCCTCGTCGAGGGTCCCGCCGTCCTGAAGAACTCGCACGGCACCACGACCGTCGAGGCCGCGACCGGCGAGCTGCGGGTGAGCGGCGCCAACGGCGACATCGAGATCCGGCGCGCCGAGGGGCCGCTCACCGCCACCACCGCGCACGGCAATCTGCGGGTGGGCGAAGTGGTGCGGGGCAGTGTGCGGCTGGAGACCTCCTACGGTGCCATCGAGGTCGGCGTCCGCGAGGGCACGGCCGCCTGGCTCGACGCCCACTCGGACTCCGGGCAGGTGCGCAACCGGCTCGCCGCGTCCGACGCCCCGGCGGAGACCGAGGAGACCGTCGAGATCCACGCCCGCACCCGCTACGGCAGCATCGACGTCCTGCGCGCCCGGCCCTGACCCGGCGCCCCGGCCCTGACCCCGAAGCCGTACCGCCCTGCCCCCGAAGCCGTCCCGCCCTGACCCGGCGGCCCCAGGCCGTACGAACCCGTCCTTCTCAGCCTCTGAACGGAGGGCTCCATGCCTTCTTCTGTCATGCCCATGCCTGTCTCCGCGCCGCCCGCCGTCTCGGCCGCCGGCCTGCGCAAGGCGTACGGCGACAAGACCGTCCTGGACGGCATCGATCTGCGCATCCCGGCCGGTTCCGTGTTCGCGCTGCTCGGACCCAACGGCGCCGGCAAGACCACCACCGTGAAGATCCTCACCACGCTCATCACCGCCGACGGCGGACAGGCCCAGGTCGCGGGCCACGACATCGCCGGTTCGCCGGACGGGGTGCGCGCCGCGATCGGTGTCACCGGGCAGTTCTCCGCCGTCGACGGGCTGATCACCGGGGAGGAGAACATGCTCCTCATGGCGGACCTGCACCACCTGCCCCGGCGCGAGGGACGGCGCGTCGCCGCCGAGCTGCTGGAGCGGTTCGGCCTCGCCGACGCCGCGAAGAAGCCCGCGCAGAGCTACTCCGGCGGGATGAAGCGCCGTCTCGACATCGCCATGACCCTCGTCGGCGGCCCCCGGGTCATCTTCCTCGACGAACCCACCACCGGCCTGGACCCGCGCAGCCGGCACACCATGTGGCAGATCATCCGCGAACTCGTCGCGGGCGGCACCACCGTCTTCCTCACCACCCAGTACCTGGAGGAGGCCGACGAACTCGCCGACCGCATCGCGGTCCTGAACGACGGGAAGATCGCCGCCGAGGGCACCGCCGAGGAGCTGAAACGGATCGTCCCCGGCGGGCACGTACGACTGCGCTTCCTCGACCCGGCCGCGTACCGCGCCGCCGCCCCGGCCCTCACCGAGGCCACCGGCGCCACCGGCGACGACGAGGCCCTCACGCTCCAGATCCCCAGCGACGGCAGCCAGCGCGCGCTGCGCGACCTGCTCGCCCGGCTCGACGCGGCCGGTGTCGAGGCGGACGAGCTGACCGTGCACACCCCCGACCTCGACGACGTGTTCTTCGCCCTGACCGGCTCCGCCGTGCCGTTGCCGGTGCCGGGCCGGCCCGCCCAGTCCCAGGAGGACGCCCGATGAGCAGCTCCCTGACCCTTGCCGTGCGCGACTCGTCCACGATGCTGCGGCGCAATCTGCTGCACGCCCGGCGCTACCCGTCCATGACGCTGAACCTGCTGCTCACCCCGGTGATGCTGCTCCTGCTCTTCGTCTACATCTTCGGCGACGTGATGGCCGCGGGACTCGGGGACGGCGGGGCCGACCGGTCCGCCTACCTGACCTACCTGGTGCCGGGCATCCTGATGCTGACCATCGGCGGCACCACCATCGGCAGCGCGGTGTCGGTGTCGATGGACATGACCGAGGGCATCATCGCCCGCTTCCGCACCATGGCCGTCCACCGCGGCTCGGTGCTCATCGGACACGTCGTCAGCAGTGTGATCCAGTGTGTGCTGAGCGTGGTCCTCGTCGGCGCCGTCGCGGTGGCCATCGGCTTCCGCGCCCCGCACGCCGGTGTCCTGGACTGGGTCCTCGCGGTCGGACTGCTGGCCCTGGTCTCCCTGGCGCTCACCTGGATCGCCGTCGGCATGGGCCTGGTCAGCCCGAACGCGGAGGCGGCCAGCAACAACGCGCTGCCGCTGATGGTCCTGCCGCTGCTCTCCAGCGCCTTCGTGCCGGTCGGCGCGATGCCGGGCTGGTTCCAGCCGATCGCCCGCTACCAGCCGTTCACCCCGGCCATCGAGACGCTGCGCGGCCTGCTGGAGGGCACCGGCACCGGGAACAACGGCTGGATCGCCGTCGCCTGGTGCGTGGGCCTCGCGGCGCTCGGCTACCGCTGGGCGAAGACGGTGTACGACCGCGACCCGAAGTGAGCGCGGACGCCCCCCGAGAACCGGACCGGAACCGGAACCGGAACCGCAACCGGGACCGGGACCGGAACGGGACCTGCCCGCCCCGACCGCGTGAGCGGTCCGGGCGGGCACGTCCGTGTGCCGGAGCGGCGGTCACCTCATGTGGTCCTTCAGGGCCGCGATCACCTCGGCGGCCTGCGAGTTGAGGTAGAAGTGCCCGCCGGGGAACACCTTCAGGTCGAAGGGACCGGAGGTGTGCTCGCCCCAGGCGCGCGCCTCGTCCAGGGTGACCTGCGGGTCGTCGTCGCCGGTGAGGGCGGCGACCGGGCAGGACAGCTTCGTCCCGCCCGTCCAGCGGTACGTCTCGGCGGCCCGGTAGTCGGCGCGGACCGCGGGCAGGATCATGCGCAGCACCTCCGGGTCCCCGAGCACCTGGGTGTCGGTGCCGCTGAGCCGGGTGATGTCCGCGATCAGGCCGTTGTCGTCCTTCAGGTGCACCCGCTCGTCCCGTACGGTCGACGGCGCCCGCCGCCCCGAGGCGAACAGGCCGTGCAGCACCGTGCCGCGCGCCTCCAGCCGGGAGGCGACCTCGAAGGCCAGGGAGGCGCCCATGCTGTGCCCGAAGAAGGTGACCGGCCGGTCGGCGCACCACGGCGCCAGCTCGTCCACCAGGATGTCCGCCAGCGCCGGGATGGTGTCGACGCACGGCTCGTGCCGCCGGTCCTGGCGGCCCGGGTACTGGATCGCCAGCACGTCCGCGTGCGGGGCGAGGGTGCGGGAGACCGGGAAGTAGAAGGAGGCGGAGCCCCCCGCGTGCGGGAAGCACACCAGGCGGTGCGCGGCCTGCGGAGCGGGATGGAAGCGCCGTATCCACGCGCCGGTCTCGACAGTTGCCTCGGTGGTCACGTCAGGCTCCACTTCTGTTTCTGTGTCGTGCCACTTGCCTGACGGTACGTCAGGCAGCGGGTGCTTCCTCAAGGATCACATGGGCGTTGGTGCCGCTGATGCCGAACGAGGAGACTCCGCCCCGGCGCGGCCTGCCGGTCTGCGGCCACGGCTGCGCCTCGGTGAGCAGCCGCACATGCCCGGCCTCCCAGTCGACCTGCGGCGTCGGCCGGTCGACACCGAGGGTCCGCGGCAGCAGCCCGTGCCGCAGCGACAGCACCATCTTGATGACGGAGGCCACACCGGCGGCGGCCTGGGTGTGCCCCAGGTTGGACTTGACCGAACCCAGCCACAGCGGCCGGTCGGCGGGCCGGGCCCGCCCGTAGGAGGCGAGCAGCGCCTGCGCCTCGATCGGGTCGCCCAGCTTGGTCGCCGTGCCGTGCGCGTCGACCGCGTCGACGTCGTCGGGCCGCAGCCCGGCGCTGTCCAGCGCCTGCCGGATCACCCGCTGCTGCGCGGGCCCGTTGGGCGCGGTCAGCCCGCTGGACGCGCCGTCCTGGTTGAGCGCGGAGGAACGGATCACCGCCAGGATGCGCCGCCCGTTGCGCCGCGCGTCCGACAGCCGTTCCAGCAGGATCATGCCGGAGCCCTCGCCCCAGCCCGTGCCGTCCGCCGCCTCGGCGAAGGACCGGCACCGGCCGTCCCGGGACAGCCCGCGCTGCTTGGTGAAGTACTGGAAGGTCTCCGGGGTGACCATCACCGTCACCCCGCCCGCCAGCGCCAGCGAGCACTCACCGGACCGCAGCGCCTGGCTCGCCAGGTGCAGCGCGACCAGCGACGACGAGCAGGCCGTGTCCACGGTCACCGCCGGACCCTCCAGGCCCAGCGTGAACGCGATCCGCCCGCTGATCAGGCTGCCGCCGGTGCTCGCGCCCTCGTACTCGTGATACATCAGCCCGGTGAACACCCCGGTCCTGCTGCCCTTCAGGGACAGCGGGTCGATCCGCGCGTTCTCGACGGTCTCCCACGCCGTCTCCAGCAACTGCCGCTGCTGCGGGTCCATCTCCAGCGCCTCACGGGGCGAGATGCCGAACAGCTCGGCGTCGAACCCCGCCGCGTCCGCGAGGAACGCCCCGTGCCGGGTGATGCTCCGGCCGGGCGCGCCGTCCTCCGGGTCGTACAGACCCTCGACGTCCCAGCCCCGGTCGCCGGGGAACTCGGTGACGCCGTCGCGTTCCTCGACGAGCATCCGCCACAGGTCCTCGGGGCACTCCACTCCGCCGGCGAACCGGCAGGCCATGCCCACGATCGCGATCGGCTCGGCCTGGCGGCCCGCCAGCCGCTCGTTCTCCGTGCGCAGCCGCTCGTTCTCCATCAGCGAGGCGCGCAGCGCCTCGACGATCTCGTTGGTGTCCACGTGGCTCGGGGCCTTCCCCTCGGTCCTCGTTCCTCGTTCCTCGTACCTCGTACCTCGTACCTCGTACGTTGTACTTCGGCGTGCCCGGCGGCCCGGTGCCCCTCGCGGTTCACCGGGCCGCCGCCCTCACTCCGACGACCTCGCGGCGAGCGCGGCCCGCACGAGATCGTCGATGCCCATGTCGGCGATGGCGCCGCCCGCCGGGGCGGACTCCCCGGCCGCGGGCGCGGCCTGCTCGTCCTCGGCCACCGGCGGTGCCAGCTCCGTGAGCAGGAACTCCGCCAGCGTCTCCGGGTTCGGGTAGTCGAACATCATCGTCGCGGGCAGCCGCAGCCCGGTCGCCGCGCCGAGCTGGTTGCGCAGCTCGATCGCGGCCAGCGAGTCCAGGCCCAGTTCGGTGAAGCCGCGCCGCATGTCGATGGCGTCCGGGTCGTCGTGCCGCACCGCGGCCACCTGCTCCCGTACGACGTCCAGCAGGATCTGCACCTGGTCCTCGCGGGCCAGCCCGGTCAGCCGCTGCTCCAGGGACTCCGTCTCCGGCGCCCCGGCCCCACCCGCGGTGACGGGCTCGGTGCCGGTGGCCGCGGCCCGCGTCGTACGGGTCCGGACCGGGCCCGCGAGCTCGCTGAGCGCCGCGGGCACCGGGCCCGAGGCGGCCAGCGCGGCGGCGTCGAGACGCAGCGGGACGAGCGCGGTGTGCCCGGTGGCCAGCGCCGCGTCGAACAGGGCGAGCCCGTCGCGCGGGGACAGGGCCGGGGTGCCCAGGCGGCGCTGCCGCTCGAACACCGCCGGGTCGAGCCGCGCCCCCATGCCGTCGCCCTCCCACAGGTGCCAGGCCAGGGAGACGGCGGGCAGGCCCGCGCCGCGCCGGTGCTGGGCCAGGGCGTCCAGGAACACGTTGGCCGCCGCGTAGTTGGCCTGTCCGGCGTTGTCCAGGAAGCCGGTGGTCGACGAGAACAGCACGAACGCCTTGAGCTGCGGCGCCCGTTCGGCGGTCAGCTCGTGCAGGTGCCAGGCCGCGTCCGCCTTCGGCGCGAGCACCGCGTCGAAGCGCCGCGGCGTCAGCGAGGCGATCAGCCCGTCGTCCACCAGACCGGCCGCGTGCACCACCGCGGTGAGCGGGTGCGCCGGGTCGACGGCGTCCAGCAGCTCGCCGAGCGCCTGCCGGTCGGCGACGTCGCAGGCGGCGAGGGTCACCTCGGCGCCCAGCGCGGCGAGTTCGGCCGACAGTTCGGCGGCGCCCGGTGCGTCGGGTCCGCGCCGGCTGGTGAGGACGAGGTGGCGTACGCCGTGCTCGGTGGCGAGGTGCCGGGCGACCAGGGCGCCCAGACCACCGGTGCCGCCGGTGATCAGGACCGTGCCCTCGCCGTCCCACGGCGCGGCCTCGTCACCGGCCGTGGCCGGACGCAGCCGCGGCACGAGCAACGTGCCCGCGCGCAGCGCCAGTTCCGGGGCGCCGGAGGCCACCGCGGCGGACAGCGCCGCCTCGGACTCCGGTGTGCCGTCCAGGTCGGCCAGGACCAGCCGCCCGGGGTGCTCGGCCTGCGCCGCCCGGACCAGACCCCACACCGGGGCCTGCGCCACGTCCACCCGCTCCTCGCCGTCCGCCGCGCACACCGCGCCGCGGGTCGCCACGACCAGCGCCGACCCGGCGAACCGGTCCTCGGCCAGCCAGCCCTGCACCGCCGCGAGCACATCGTGCACCACCGCGTGCGCACCGGCGGCGGCGTCCCCGGTGACCTCCGCACCGGCCGGGACGGCCTCGGCCACCCGCAGCAGCGCGTACGGCGGTACGGCGCCGCCCTGATCGCCCACCGGGGCGCCCAACACCTCGTCCAGCGCGGGAAGTCCGGCGCCGGAACCGGCGGGAGCGGCCGGGCCGGGCAGCCAGCCGAAGCGGTACAGGTCCTCGGCGGGTGCGGCGAGCTGTTCGCGCGCCACGGGCCGGGACACCAGCCGCTCCACCGTGGCCACCGGACGTCCGTGCGCGTCCGCGATCCGCAGCTCGGTGACCTCGTCACCGCCGACCCGGCGCAGCAGCACGCGCAGCGCACCGGCCCCGGAGGCGTGCAGGCTCACCCCGCTCCACACGAACGGCAGCAGCGTCGACTCCGCGTCGTCGAGCAGGTCGACATGGCTCGCCGCGTCCAGGAGCGCCGGGTGCAGCCCGTAGCGCAGGGCGTCGGCGCGGGCCTCCTCGGGCAGCTCGACCTCGGCGTACACGTCGTCGCCGTGCCGCCAGGCCGCCTTGAGGCCCTGGAAGACGGGACCGTAGTGGTAGCCCCGCCCGGCCAGCCGCTCGTACACGCCCTCCAGCGGCAGCGGTACCGCCTCCGCGGGCGGCCAGGCGGTCAGGTCGAAGCCGGGCGCCGGGGCCGCGGTGGTCAGCGTGCCCTCCGCGTGCCGCACCCAGGCGGCCTGCGTGTCCTCCGGCCGGGTGTGGACCGTCACGGTACGGCGGCCCGTCGCGTCCGGCGCGCCCAGCACGACCTGGAGGGCCAGCGCCTCCCGGCCGGGCAGGGTCAGGGGTGCCTGGAGGGTCAGTTCCTCCAGGTGCGGGGTGCCGGTCTCGTCGCCCGCCCGGACGGCGAGTTCGACGAGTCCGGTACCGGGCAGCAGCACCGTGCCCAGCACGTCGTGGTCGGCGAGCCACGGGTGGGTGGCGACGGACAGCCGGCCCGTGAGGACGACGGAGCCGTCCGGCAGGTCGATCGCCGCGCTCAGCAGCGGGTGCCCGGTCGCGGACTGCCCGTGCCCGGCCGCACCCGTGGCCGCCGCGCCCGCCTCCGGCTGCGGCGCCTCCAGCCAGAAGTGCCGCTTCTCGAAGGCGTACGTCGGCAGGTCCACCCGCCGCGCACCGGTGCCCGCGAAGTGCGCCGCCCAGTCGACGCGGCGGCCCGTCGCGTACAGCACGCCCAGCGCGGCGGCGAGTTCGCGCTCCTCGCCCCGGTCGCGCCGCTGCGCCGCGATGTACGTGGCGTCGTCGTGCGTGGCCGGTCCGAGGGCGGTCAGGACGGCGTCCGGGCCGATCTCCAGGAAGACCGACGTCCCGGTCCGCGCGAGCTGGGCGAGGGCGTCCGTGAGCCGGACGGGCTTGCGGATGTGCTCGGTCCAGTAGGCGGGGGTGGTGAGTTCGTCGGTGACGGACTCGCCGGTGACGGTCGAGACGAAGGGGATACGGGGACGCTCGTAGGTGAGTGACTCCGCGACCGCCCGGAACTCCTCCAGCACCGGTTCCATGAGGGGGGAGTGGAAGGCGTGGCTGACGGTGAGCTGCTTGGTCTTGCGGCCCTGGGCGGCGAAGTGCTGGGCGATGGCCTGTACTTCGGCCTCGGCGCCCGAGATCACCGTGGACTGCGGGGAGTTGAGGGCGGCGATCCCGGCCTGGCCGGTCAGGTGCGGCTGGATCTCGTCCTCGGTGGCCTGTACGGCGATCATGGCGCCGCCTGCCGGGAGGGCCTGCATGAGCCGTCCGCGTGCGGTGACGAGCCGTGCCGCGTCCTCCAGGGAGAAGACCCCGGCGACGTGTGCGGCGGCGATCTCGCCGATGGAGTGCCCGGCGAGGTAGTCGGGGGTCACGCCCCACGACTCCACGAGTCGGTAGAGGGCGACCTCGAAGGCGAACAGGGCGGGCTGCGTGTACTGCGTCTGGTTCAGCAGGTCCGCGTCCTCGCCCCACATCACCTCCCGCAGCGGCCGGTCCAGGTGCGTGTCCACTGCCGCGAGTACGGCACCGAGCGCCCGCGCGAACACCGGATAGGTGTCCGCCAACTCCCGTCCCATGCCGATCCGCTGGGCGCCCTGTCCGGTGAACAGGAAGGCCAGGGGAGCATCGGCGCGGTCGGGGCCGGTGACGACCGAGGGGGAGGGGGCGCCCTCCGCCAGGGCGGTCAGGGCGCGCAGCGCCTCGTCGGCGCCGGACGCCAGGACCGCCACGCGGTGGTCGAGGGCGGCGCGGGTGGTGGCCAGCGAGTGGGCCACGTCGAACAGGGCGGGGCGGTCGGCCGCCGCGAACAGCTCCTTCAGCCGTGCGGCCTGGGCGGGCAGGCTCCGGGCGTCCTTGGCCGACAGCGGCAGCACCGCCGTACGGTCCGCGTCCGACCCGGCCGCCGGGGCGGACGCCTCGGCCGGCGTGGGCTGCTGTCCGGCCGGCTGCGGGGCCTGCTCGACGATGACGTGCGCGTTGGTGCCGCTGAGGCCGAAGGACGACACCGCCGCCCGGCGCGGCCGGTCCGTCTCGGGCCAGTCGCGGGCCTCGGTCAGCAGCCGGACGGAACCGGCCGACCAGTCGACCTTGGGCGAGGGCTCGTCCACGTGCAGGGTCTTCGGCATGACGCCCGCACGGACCGCCATCACCGCCTTGATGACCCCGCTGATGCCCGAAGCGGCCTGCGCGTGACCGATGTTGGACTTGATCGAGCCCAGCCACACCGGCCGGTCCTCGGGCCGGTCCTGGCCGTAGGTGGCCAGCAGCGCCTGCGCCTCGATCGGGTCACCGAGGGTGGTGCCGGTGCCGTGGCCCTCGACCAGGTCCACGTCCTGCGTGGTCAGTCCGGCCGCCGCCAGCGCGCGCTGGATCACGCGCTGCTGGGACGGTCCGTTGGGCGCGGTCAGGCCGTTGCTCGCGCCGTCCTGGTTGGTGGCGCTGGAGCGGATCACGGCGAGCACGGGGTGGCCGTTGCGCTCGGCCTCCGACAGCCGCTCCACCAGCAGCAGGCCCACGCCCTCCGACCAGCCGGTGCCGTCCGCGGCCGCCGAGAACGCCTTGCAGCGTCCGTCGGCCGCGAGCCCGCGCTGCTGGCTGAAGTCGACGAAGATCTCCGGCGTCGGCATGACGGTCACACCGCCGGCCAGCGCCATCGTGACCTCGCCCTGCCGCAGCGCCTGGCAGGCCATGTGCAGGGAGACCAGCGAGGAGGAGCAGGCGGTGTCGACGGTCACCGCGGGTCCTTCCAGGCCCAGGGTGTAGGCGACCCGGCCCGAGGCGATGCTGCCCGCGCTGCCGTTGCCCAGGTAGGGGGAGAGCTCGTCCGGTGCGGAGCCGTGCAGGGTGCCGTAGTCGTGGTACATCACGCCGACGTACACACCGGTCTGGCTCCCGCGCAGCGACGACGGGTCGATGCCGGCCCGCTCGACGGCCTCCCAGGAGGCTTCGAGCAGCAGCCGCTGCTGCGGGTCCATCGCCACGGCCTCGCGCGGCATGATCCCGAAGAACTCCGGGTCGAACTCGGCGGCGTCGTGCAGGAATCCGCCCTGGACCGTGTAGGTCCTGCCGGGCGTGCCGGGCTCCGGGTCGTAGATGCCCTCGGGGTCCCAGCCGCGGTCGGCCGGGAAGCCGGTCACCGCGTCGCGGCCCTCGGCGACCAGCCGCCACAGGTCCTCGGCGGAGCGGACCCCGCCGGGGAAGCGGCAGGCGATGCCGACCACGGCGATGGGCTCGTCGGCCGCCGCGGCGGTGCGCGGCGCGGCCTGCGCCGGTGCCGGTGCGGCGGTGCCGGAGATCTTCTCCTTGATCAGCGCGGCCACCGCGCGGGCGCTGGGGTGGTCGAAGACGAGTGTGGCGGGCAGCCGCAGTCCGGTGGCCGCGTTGAGGTTGTTGCGCAGCTCGACGGCGGCCAGCGAGTCGAAGCCCAGCTCCCGGAACGCCTTCTCCGGACCGACCGACTCGATGCCGCTGTGCCCGAGCACGGACGCCACCTCGCGGCGGACCAGCTCCAGCAGGGCCCGGTCGCGCTCGGCGTCGTTCAGACCGGCCAGGCGCTGGGCCAGCGCGCCGGTCTCCTCGGCGGCCGCCGCCTGAGCCGTGCGGCGCCCGGCGCCGCGGGCCATGCCGCGCAGCAGCGCGGGCGGCTCGTCGGTGCGCGAACGCAGGGCCGTACGGTCCACCCGGACCGGGACGAGCAGCGCTTCGCCGCTCGCCAGGGCCGCGTCGAACAGGGCCAGGCCCTCGGCGGTCTCCAGCGCGGGCATGCCCAGCCGCCGCATCCGGTCCAGGTCGGAGCCGGCCAGCGGACCGCCGAGTCCGGTGTCGACCGCCCACATGCCGAACGCGAGGGCGGTGGCCGGGAGTCCGGCGGCACGGCGGTGGTGGGCGAGGGCGTCCAGGAAGACGTTGGCCGCCGCGTAGTTGGCCTGCCCGGCCGCGAGGACCAGGCCGCCCGCCGAGGAGAAGAGTACGAACGCCTTGAGCCCCGGGGCCCGTTCGGCGGTCAGTTCGTGCAGGTGCCAGGCGGCGTCGGCCTTCGGGCCGTACACCTTGCCGGTCTGCTCCTCGGTGAGCGTGGCGACCAGACCGCTGTCCACCACGGCCGCCGCGTGCACGACCGCGGTGAGGGGGTGGGCCGGGTCGATGCCGTCGAGCAGGTCGGTGAGGGCTTGGCGGTCGGTGGCGTCGCAGGCGGCGAGGGTGATGTGGGCGCCGAGTGCGGTGAGTTCGGCGGTGAGTTCGGTGGCGCCGGGGGCGTCGGGTCCGCGTCGGCTGGTGAGGATGAGGTGGCGTACGCCGTGTTCGGTGGTGAGGTGGCGGGCGACGAGGGCGCCCAGGCCGCCGGTGCCGCCGGTGATGAGGACGGTGCCCTCGTCGTCCCACGGCGACTCGGCGACGTCCGAAGTCCCGGCGGAAGCCGTGCCGGAACCGGTGGCGGGCACCAGCCGGGGCACGGACAGCGCGCCCTCGCGCAGGGCCGCCTCCGGCTCCCCGGAGACGGCGGCCGCGGCCAGCGCCGCAGCCGACGGCTCGGTGCCGTCCGTGTCCAGCAGGGCGAACCGGCCGGGGTTCTCCGCCTCGGCGGCCCGCACCAGACCCCACACCGGGGCCTGCGCCAGGTCCACCGCGTCCCGCGCGCCGGCGGCGACCGCGCCGCCGGTCACCACGGCCAGCCGGGAACCGGCGAACCGGTCGTCGGCCAGCCAGGCACGGACGGTCTCCAGGACCGACGACGTCACCGCGCGCACCGCGCCCGGCAGGTCGCCGTCGGCACCGGAACCAGTACCGGCCACCGGAGCGAGCACCACGTCCGGCACCGGCCGGTGGCCCGCCTCCACGGCGGCACCCAGCGCGGCCAGATCCGCGAACTCCGGTACCAGACCGGTCGGATCGGCCGTTCCCGCCAGCCGTACGACACCCGAGGCCGGGGCCTGCGGGAGCGGCAGCGCGCTCCAGCCGATCCGGAACAGCGCGTCCGGGCGGCCCGGCCGGGACGCCTCCAACTGCTCGCTCGCGACCGGCCGGGAGATCAGCTCGTCCACCGTGGCCACCGGACGGCCCGTGCCGTCGGCGACCCACATCGCGGACACCTCGTCGCCGCGCACCCGGCGCAGCAGCACCCGCAGTTCGGTCGCGCCGGACGCGTGCAGCGTCACCCCGTTCCAGGAGAACGGCAGCAGCGTCTCGCCGGACGCCTCACCGTGCTCGTCGACGAGGTCGCCGTGCATGGCCGCGTCCAGCAGCGCCGGGTGGAGCCCGAAGCGCAGCGCGTCCGCGTGGGCGCTCTCGGGCAGGGACACCTCGGCGTAGATGTCGTCGCCGTCGCGCCACACCGCCCTGAGCCCCTGGAAGACGGGACCGTAGTGGTAGCCCCGGCCCACCAGCCGCTCGTAGACGTTCTCCAGCGGCAGCGCGGTGGCCCCGGCGGGCGGCCACACGCTGTGGTCGAAGGCGGGCGCGTCGGCGGCGGCCGTCAGCGTGCCGCTCGCGTGCCGGGTCCAGGCGGAGTGCCCGTCCTCGGGCCGGGTGTGCAGGGCGACGGTACGGCGGCCCGTCGCGTCCGGGGCGCCCAGGACGACCTGGAGGGCCAGCGCGCCGCGCTCGGGCAGCGTCAGCGGGGCCTGGAGGGTCAGTTCCTCCAGGTGCGGGGTGCCCGCCTCGTCGCCCGCGCGGATCGCGAGCTCGACGAGCCCGGTGCCCGGCAGCAGCACCGTGCCCAGCACGTCGTGGTCGGCCAGCCACGGGTGGGTGGCGACGGACAGCCGGCCCGTGAGCACGAGCCCGTCCGAGTCCGGCGACGGCACCACGGCGCTGAGGACCGGGTGGTCCACCGGAGTGAGCCCGGCCGAACCGACGTCGCCCACCGGGGCGGTCGGGTCCAGCCAGTAGCGTTCCCGCTGGAAGGCGTAGGTCGGCAGGTCCAGCCACGCACCGTCGCGCTCACCGAAGAACGCGGTCCGGTCCACGGCGGCACCCCGCGCGTACACCCGCCCGACACCCCGCACCAGCTCCAGCGCCTCGCCCTGCGACCGGCGCTGGGCCGGGACGAACACGGCGTCCTCGGCCACGGCAGGACCGAGCGCGGTGAGGACGGCGTCGGGGCCGATCTCCAGGTGGGTGGCGGCGGGCAGCCGGGTCAGCGCGTCGGTGAGGCGGACGGGCTTGCGGATGTGCTCGGTCCAGTAGGCGGCGGTGGTCAGCTCGTCGGTGACGACGTCTCCGGTGACCGTGGAGACGAAGGCGATTCGCGGGCGCTCGTAGGTGAGCGATTCCGCGACGGCCCGGAAGTCGTCCAGCACCGGTTCCATGAGGGGGGAGTGGAAGGCGTGGCTGACGGCGAGTTGCTTGGTCTTGCGGCCCTGGGCGGCGAAGTGCTGCGCGATGGCGCGGACTTCGGCCTCGGCGCCGGAGATGACCGTGGACTGGGGGGAGTTGAGGGCGGCGATCCCGGCCTGCTCGGTGAGCAGGGGCAGGATCTCGTCCTCGGTGGCCTGTACGGCGATCATCGTGCCGCCCGCCGGGAGGCTCTGCATGAGCCGTCCGCGTGCGGTGACGAGCCGTGCCGCGTCCTCCAGCGAGAAGACACCCGCCACATGCGCGGCGGCGATCTCGCCGATCGAGTGCCCGGCGAGGTAGTCGGGGGTCACGCCCCACGACTCCACGAGTCGGTAGAGGGCGACCTCGAAGGCGAACAGTGCGGGCTGCGTGTACTGCGTCTGGTTCAGCAGGTCGGCGTCCTCGCCCCACATCACCTCCCGCAGCGGCCGCTCCAAGTGCGCGTCCACAGCGGCCAGTACGGTGTCCAGGGCCTGGGCGAACACCGGATAGGTGTCCGCCAGCTCCCGGCCCATACCGATCCGCTGGGCGCCCTGCCCGGTGAACAGGAACGCCAGTTTGCCTCCGGCGGCCTCCTCGATGTCCTTGCCGGTGGTGGCGATGCGGTCCAGCGCGTCGGCCAGTTCGGCGCGGTCGGTGCCCGCGGCGACGGCGCGGTGGTCGAGGGCGGCGCGGGTGGTGGCGAGGGCGCTCGCCGCCGTGGTCAGCTCGCCCTCGGCGAGGGTGTCCAGGAACGCCCGCAGCCGGGCGGCCTGGGCGCGGACGGCCTGCGGGGTGCGGCCGTTGACCGGCCAGGCGACGACCGGGGCCTCCTCGGGCGTCTCGTCGGGGACGGAGGCGGTGTCGGCGGGCGGCTGCTCGATGATGACGTGCGCGTTGGTGCCGCTGATGCCGAACGAGGAGACACCCGCGCGGCGGGCGCGCCCGGTCTCGGGCCAGGCCCGGGACTCGGTGAGCAGCGCGACGGCGCCCGCCTCCCAGTCGACCTGCGGCGACGGCTCGTCCACGTGCAGGGTCTCGGGCAGGACGCCCTCCCGCATCGCCATGACGACCTTGATGATGCCCGCGACACCGGCGGCGGCCTGGGTGTGGCCCAGGTTGGACTTGATCGAGCCGAGCCACAGCGGCTCGCCGTCGGCGCGGTGCTGCCCGTAGGTGGCGAGCAGCGCCTGCGCCTCGATCGGGTCGCCGAGGGTGGTGCCGGTGCCGTGCGCCTCGACGGTGTCGACGTCCGCGGGGGACAGTCCGGCCGAGGCGAGGGCCTGTTCGATGACCCGCTGCTGGGAGGGGCCGTTGGGCGCGGTGAGGCCGTTGCTGGCGCCGTCCTGGTTGACGGCCGAGCCGCGCACCACCGCGAGGACGCGGTGGCCGTGGGCGCGGGCGTCGGAGAGGCGCTCCAGGACGAGCATGCCCGCGCCCTCGCCCCAGCCGGTGCCGTCGGCGGCGGCGGCGAAGGACTTGCAGCGGCCGTCCGAGGCGAGGCCCCGCTGCCGGCTCATGTCGATGAAGGTGTCCGGGGTGGCCATGACGGTCACACCGCCGGCCAGCGCGAGGGAGCACTCGCCCGCCCGCAGGGCCTGCGCGGCCCAGTGCAGGGCGACCAGGCTGGAGGAGCAGGCGGTGTCGACGGTCACCGCGGGCCCTTCCAGGCCCAGGGTGTAGGAGACGCGTCCGGAGACGACGCTGGCCAGGCTGCCGTTGCCCAGGTACCCGGCGACCTCGTCGGGGACGCGGTCGCCCAGGCGGGTGCCCCAGTCGTGGTACATGACGCCCGCGAAGACACCGGTGCTGGTGCCGCGCGCGGACAGCGGGTCGATGCCGGCCCGCTCCAGGGCCTCCCAGGAGGTCTCCAGCAGCAGCCGCTGCTGCGGGTCCATGGCCTGGGCCTCGCGCGGGCTGATCCCGAAGAACTCCGGGTCGAAGTCGGCCGCGTCGTACAGGAAGCCGCCTTCGCGGGTGGAGCTCTTGCCGGAGATGCCGGGCTCGGGGTCGTAGAGCGCGTCGACGTCCCAGCCGCGGTCGGACGGGAACAGGGAGATGCCGTCGCGGCCCTCGGCGACCAGGTCCCACAGCTCCTCGGGGGTGGTGACACCGCCCGGGTAGCGGCAGCTCATGCCGACGATGACGATCGGGTCGTCGTCGGCGGCGGCCGTGGCGGGAACGGGCGCGGCGGGCTTGGCGGCCGGGGTCTGCTCGGCCGGGACCAGCTTGGCGCCGATGTGCTCGGCGAGCGCCCTCGGGGTCGGGTAGTCGAAGACGAGGGTGGCGGTGAGCCGCAGTCCGGTGGCGGCGTTGATGCTGTTGCGCAGCTCCACGGCGGCCAGCGAGTCGAAGCCGCTCTCGCTGAACGCGCGGCCCGGGTCGACCGCGTCGGCGCCGTCGTGTCCGAGGACCGAGGCGACGTGGGTGCGGACCAGGTCCAGCAGGGCGGCGGCGCGGTCGTCAAAGGAGAGGTTCGCGAGCTGGCCGGCGAGCGAGTCGGCGACGGAGACCGTACCGGCGCCCGCGGCGGGCGCGGTGGCCGCCGCGCGGCGGGCGGGCCGGGCCGGGGCGAGCGCGCTCAGCACCGCCGGGACACCGTCCGAACGGTCCTGAAGGGCATGGGAGTTGACCCGTACGGGGACCAGGTGCGGGGCGTCCAGGCGCAGCGAGGCGTCCAGGAAGGCCAGGTTCTCGGCGGCCGACAGGGGTTCCAGGCCCAGCTTGGCGATGCGCTGGAGGGCGGCGGCGTCGAGTGCGGCACCCATGCCCGCGTCGCCGGTCCACAGGCCCCAGGACAGGGCGGTGGCCGGGAGTCCGGCGGCGCGGCGGTGGTGGGCGAGGGCGTCCAGGAAGACGTTGGCCGCCGCGTAGTTGCCCTGCCCGGCGCCGTCGAGGAATCCGGCGGTGGACGAGTACAGCACGAACGCCTTGAGCCCGGGGGCCCGTTCGGCGGTCAGCTCGTGCAGGTGCCAGGCCGCGTCGGCCTTCGGGGCGAGGACCGCGTCGATCCGCTCGGGGGTGAGCGCCGGGACCAGCCCGTCGTCGACGATGCCGGCGGCGTGGACGACTCCGGTGAGGGGGTGGGCCGGGTCGATGCCGTCGAGCAGGTCGGTGAGGGCTTGGCGGTCGGTGACGTCGCAGGCGGCGAGGGTGACGTGGGCGCCGAGTGCGGTGAGTTCGGCGGTGAGTTCGGTGGCGCCGGGGGCGTCGGGTCCGCGTCGGCTGGTGAGGATCAGGTGGCGTACGCCGTGTTCGGTGGTGAGGTGGCGGGCGACGAGGCCGCCCAGGCCGCCGGTGCCGCCGGTGACGAGGACGGTGCCCTCGTCGTCCCACGGCGCGTCCAGCTCGGGGAGGTCGGCGGCGGGGGCGAGTCTCGGCACACGGATCCCGCCCGCGCGGATCGCGAGCTCGGGCTCGCCGGTGGCGAGGGCGGCGGGCAGCAGGCCGCGGGCGGAGTCGTCGTCGAGGTCGACGAGGACGATCCGGCCCGGGTTCTCCGCCTGGGCGGCCCGGACCAGGCCCCACACCGGGGCCTGCGCCAGGTCGGGCAGTTCACCGGTGGCGGCGGGCACCGCGCGGCGGGTGACGAACACCAGGCGGCCGTCGGCGTCGGGGTCGGCGAGATAGGCGTGCAGCCGCTCCAGCACCTCGCCGGTGGCGGTGCGTACGCCGGTGAGCGGGTCCTGTCCGGCCGGTGCGGTGACCTCGACCACGGTCGCGTCGGAGGCGTCGGCCGCCGCCGGGACGGGCAGGGCCGTCCACTGCACGCGCAGCGGGGTGCCCGCGCCGCCCTGGGCGGCGCGCAACTGCTCGGTGTCGACCGGGCGCAGCACGAAGGAGCCGATGCGCGCGACGGGCGCGCCGGACGGGTCGGCGACGGACAGCGACACCGCGTCGGTGCCGTGCGCGGCGATCCGCACCCGGACGGCGGAGGCGCCGGAGGAGTACAGGGACACACCGGTCCACGCGAACGGCAGCCGGGTGGTGTCCGCCACGGGCTCCGGCGAGGCGAAGTCGGTGGCGTGCAGGGCGGCGTCGAGCAGCGCCGGGTGCAGTCCGAAGGCGCCCGCCTGCGCGGCGGTCTCGCCGGGCAGCGCGACCTCGGCGTACACCTCGCCGCCGGCCCGCCACACGGCGCGCAGCCCGTGGAAGGCCGGCCCGTAGCCGTAGCCCTGGGCGGCCATCTGCGGGTACAGGCCGCTGATGTCGACGCTCTCGGCGCCGACCGGCGGCCACTGGGTCATGCCGAACGCGGCGGCGTCGGCGGCGGGTTCGGCGGAGGCGGCGAGCACACCGGTGGCGTGCCGCGTCCACTCGGTGTCCTCGGGGGCGTCCTCGGGCCGGGAGAAGAAGTCGACGGAGCGGCAGCCCCGCGCGTCGGCGGCGCCCACCACGACCTGGAGGGCGACGCCGCCGGTGGGCGGCAGCACCAGCGGTGCCTGGAGGGTCAGTTCCTCCACGAGGTCGCAGCCGACCTCGTCACCGGCCCGTACGGACAGCTCGACGAAGGCGGTGCCGGGCAGCAGCGCCACCCCGGCGATCAGATGGTCGGCGAGCCACGGGTGGGTGCGCAGCGACAGCCGCCCCGTGAGCACGACCCCGCCGCCCTCACCGGCCAGCCGGACCACCGAGCCGAGCAGCGGGTGCCCGGCGGCGAGCTGGCCGAGTCCGGCCGGATCGCTCCCGCCCTCGGGCGCGTTCAGCCAGAAGTGGCGGCGCTGGAAGGCGTACGTGGGAAGCTGGACGCGGCGCGCGCCGCGGCCCGCGTAGCAGGCGCCGAAGTCGACGGCGGTGCCGCAGGTGTGCAGCAGGGCGACGGCGGACAGTAGTTCGCGCTGCTCGTCGCGGTCGCGGCGCAGCGCGGACACGAAGGTGGCGCCGGGCCGCGTCACGCACTCCTGGCCCATCGCGGACAGCACGGCGTCCGGGCCGAGTTCGAGGAAGCAGGTGACGCCCGCCTCCTCCAGGAAGCGGATGCCGTCGGCGAAGCGGACCGCCTCGCGCACGTGCTCCACCCAGTACTCCGGGGAGCACAGCTGCTCGGCGGTGGCCAGGGTGCCGGTGACGTTGGAGACGACCGGGATCCGCGGCGCCTTGTACGTCATCACCTGGGCGACGCGCCGGAACTCGGTGAGCATCGGCTCCATCAGCGGCGAGTGGAAGGCATGGCTCACCCGCAGCCGCTTGGTCTTGCGGCCCTGCTCGGCCAGGCGGGCGGCGACGGCCAGGGCGCGTTCCTCGTCGCCGGAGATCACCACGGAGGAGGGCCCGTTGAGGGCGGCGACGCCGACCAGGCCGGTGTGCTCGGCCAGCAGCGGCAGCACCTCGTCCTCGGTGGCCTGCACGGCGATCATGGCGCCGCCCGCGGGCAGTTCCTGCATCAGCCGGCCGCGCGCGGCCACCAGGGTCGCCGCGTCCTCCAGGCTGAGCACACCGGCCGCGTGCGCGGCGGCGATCTCACCGATGGAGTGCCCGGCGAGGTAGTCGGGGGTGATGCCCCAGGACTCGACGAGCCGGAACAGGGCCACCTCGACGGCGAACAGCGCGCACTGCGCGTACCGCGTCCGGTGCAGCAGCTCGGCCTCGGGGGTGCCCTCGGCGGCGAACAGCACGTCCCACAGGGAGACGTCGAGCTGGAGGTCGAGGTGGCCGATGGCGTCTTCCATGGCCTTGGCGAAGACCGGGTGGGCGCGGTACAGCTCGCGGCCCATGGCCAGGCGCTGGCTGCCCTGCCCGGTGAACAGGAACGCCAGCCGCCCGGACGTACCGCTCGTGCCCTCGGGGTCGGCGAACAGTCCGGGCGCCGAGTGGCCCTCGGCCACGGCGCGCAGCGCGCGTTCGAACTCGGCGCGGTCCCCGGCCAGCGCCACCGCGCGGTGCGACAGCGAGGCGCGGGTGGTGGCCAGCGAGTGGCCGATGTCGAGGAGCGGCACCTCGGGGCGCTCGGCGAGGAACGTCAGCATCCGCTCGGCCTGGGCGCGCAGCGCGGCGCCGCCGCGGGCGGAGATCACCAGCGGCAGCGGTCCGGTGGCCGTGCCGTCCGTGCTGCCTGGGCCGTCTGTGCTGTCCGTGCCGCAGGCCGGCGGGTCGAGGAGGTCGTCCTCGTCGTCGGCGGGCGGCTCCTCCAGGATGACGTGCGCGTTGGTGCCGCTGATGCCGAAGGCGGAGACGCCCGCGCGGCGCGGCCGGTCCGCGTCGTGCTCCCAGGCGCGGGCCTCGGTCAGCAGCTCGACGTTCCCGGCGTCCCAGCGGATGTGCGGGCTGGGCGCGTCCACGTGCAGGGTGCGGGGCAGCACCCCGTGCCGCATCGCCATGATCATCTTGATCATGCTGGCCGCGCCGCCCGCCGCCTGGGTGTGCCCCAGGTTGGACTTGACCGAACCCAGCCACAGCGGCCTGTCCTCCGGCCGCCCCTGCCCGTAGGTGGCGATGATGGCCTGCGCCTCGATCGGGTCGCCCAGCCGGGTGCCGGTGCCGTGCGCGTCGACCGCGTCGACGTCCGCCGAGGCCAGGCCCGCGTTGGCCAGCGCCTGCCGGATCAGCCGCTGCTGGGAGATGCCGCTGGGCGCGGTCAGGCCGTTGCTCGCGCCGTCCTGGTTGACGGACGTGCCGCGGACCACCGCGTACACGGTGTGCCCGTGCCGCCGCGCGTCCGACAGCCGCTCCACGACCAGCAGGCCGATGCCCTCGGAGAAGCCGGTGCCGTCGGCGGCGTTGGCGAACGCCTTGACCCGGCCGTCGGCGGCCAGGCCCTGCTGGCGGCTGAAGGAGGTGAAGATGCCCGGGGAGCCCATTACGGTGACGCCGCCGATCAGGGCGAGCGTGCACTCGCCGCTGCGCAGCGCCTGCGCCGCCAGGTGCAGCGAGACCACCGCTCCGGAGCAGGCGGTGTCCAGCGTCATCGCCGGACCCTCCAGGCCGAGGGTGTACGAGACACGGCCGGAGGCGACGCTCGGCGCGTTGCCGATCATCAGATAGCCGTCCAGGCCCTCGGGGGCCTCGTGCGCCTTGACGCCGTACTCGTGGACCTCGGCGCCGATGAACACACCGGTGCGGCTGCCGCGCAGCGAGTCGGGGGCGATGCCGGTGTTCTCCAGCGCCTCCCACACCGTCTCCAGCATCAGCCGCTGCTGCGGGTCCATGGCCAGCGCCTCGCGCGGGCTGATCCCGAAGAAGTCCGCGTCGAACCGGGTGGCCTCGGCGAGGAAACCGCCCTTGTTCACATAGCTCTTGCGGGGCGCGGACGGATCTGGGTCGTAGAGGTTGTCCACGTCCCAGCCGCGGTCGGTGGGGAAGTCGCCGAGCACGTCACGGCCCTCGTCGACCAGCCGCCACAGGTCCTCGGGGCTCTCCACCCCGCCCGGGAAGCGGCAGGCCATGCCGACCACGACGATCGGGTCGCTGTCGTCGGCCGCCGCGGCGGCCACCGGCTCCGGCACGAACACGTCCGGCTCCACCCCGAGCAGGTCACCGCGCAGGAACGCGGCGAGCGCGGCCGGCGTCGGGTGGTCGAAGGCGACGGTGGGCGGCAGGCTCAGGCCCGTGACGGCGTTCACCCGCAGCTGGAGCGTGGACAGGCCCAGCGAGTCCAGGCCCTGCTCCTTGAACGGCAGGTCCGGGCGGACCGACGCCGGCGGCTCCGGGTGGACCGAGCGCAGCACCGCGAGGGCCTGAGCGCTCACCAGGTCCAGCAGCACGCGCGTCTGTTCGGCGGCCGGCAGGCTCTCCAGCCGGTTCACCAGTGCGGACCGGGTTGCCAGTGCGTCGTCCGGTCCGTGCTGGGCATCAGAAACATGGCTTCCGGACCCACTCATCTGCACACTCCACACCTGATCACTGTTGCCACAGCCAGAAATTGGGAACAACCCGAGAAAAGGTCCCGGATTTGTGACTCTAGGTCGGGCCGCGAAACGGCCACACCCCTATCCACCCCTACCGGTGCCACTAACCCGGCAGGAGTTCCGCCCCGGCGCCTTCGGTGATCTCCAGCGCCGCTTCGTCGTACCGCTGCCGGACATGGAAGAGATCCTTGAGGAGATCCGCCGACGTGATCTTCCTCGCCGTGCCCTGTTCTGCTATTCCGCGCAGCGGCAGCCGCCCGATGTCCGCCCAGCGCATCCGCCCGTCCGGGCCGATATAACTGCGCGCCCGGCCCGCGTTGTCCGGATGGACGCAATAGGGCACATCCAGATAACCGAGCCGGAACGCGGCCAGCAGCGCCCGCCCCAGGTCGTCGTCGAGCCCCAGCACCGCGTCGACCAGGGCCCGCGCCTCCGCGTACGTCGGGGAGTCCCCGAGGACATCGGGCGCCCCCGGACGCTCGGGGGCGGTGCGCCGGGCCACCGCGTCGGCGTACTCCAGGGCGAGCACATTCTCCGCGATCGTCGGGATACGGCGGGCCTCGGCGACCGTCTTCACGATCAGCCGGTGCGCGCCCGTGGTCACCGCCAGCTCGGCGGCCCGGCCCAGCAGCCGGTGCGCACCCCGGTACGTCTCCGGGTACACACCCATGTACGCGTAGATGACCACATGCCAGTTGTCCGTGGGCAGCAGCTCCTGGCAGAGCCGGCGCAGCGCGCCCACCGCCTCCCGGTCCTGGCCCATGTCGGTCTGCTGGGCGTAGCTCAGCGACAGCGACCGGATGCCGTGCTGGGCGAAGAACATCGCCTCCAGGAAGCTGATCGCCACCAGCTGCGAGGGCGGGCACAACTGCCCCATCATGCAGCCGCCGAACGTCTCCAGATGCGGTTCGACACCGGTGTCCCGCAGCCGTGTGTACAGCTCGCAGCAGGCCTCCCAGTTCTTCACCCCGTCGGCCAGCGGCGTACGCCCGTAGGGCAGGCAGTACGAGACCGGGCCGCCCTCCGTCGCGTTCAGCCGCAGCCGCAGCAGCGCCCAGAAGATGTCGACGGGCGTCGCCGAACCATGCCTGACCTGCACCGGAAAGGTGGCGTCGCGAACACCCGCGAGCACCGCCTCGGTGGTGGCGGGCGGATGGTTGACGACCGGGTAGCCGTTCAGCTTGATGCCCTCGCGCAGCGCCTCCTCCACGGCGGCCAGCTCACCGACGCGGGTGTAGCTGTCCAGGGTGAGCGTGCCGACCGTGGTGGCGTCCGCCCCCTTGGCGGCGACGAGCCCCTCCCGCATCAGCGCCGGATCGCCGAACCCCATCCGGGGCTGGACGACCAGCCGCCCGTCGGCGCCCGCCGCGCGCACGAACGCGCCGAAGTCCACCGGCGCGGGCACGGCGGGCGACCGGCGCTGCCGGAAGGGACGGCGGCCGCTCACAGGGCCACCCGGCCGGCCTTGTCGAGGCTGCGCTCGGGCGCCGGAAGCGTGGTCAGGAATCCGCGGAACGCGCCGACCGGGTCCTGGCCGTCCTCGAAGACGGCGTCGAACCCGGCGGCGGTCAGCTCCTTGGCGCGTACGGCCGCCTCGGCGTCGTCGGTGCCCAGCTTGCCGCCGATCACGACGGGCGTGGCGGCCAGCGGGGCCAGCGCCCTGAGCTGGCCGATCACCCGCATGCCGTCCTGGTAGCCGTGCCCGTTGACGCTGCTGACGACCACCATGTCCGGCTCCAGGGCATGGCACTCGCTGACCAGCAGGTCGTCGGGCACACACGGACCGAGGTTGACGACCGTGTACCCGCACTCCTCGATGAGCAGTTGCAGGAACACCAGGTTCCAGGTGTGCGAGTCGGAGGCCACCGAGGTGACGATGACGGTGCCCTTGGACCGCTCGGCGTCCTTGCTGCCGCTCTCCTCGGGCAGCAGCGGGCGGCTCACCTGCGGCCTCCGTTCTCCACCGGCGTGCGCACATGCGCGATCCGGGTGGCGGAGACCACCTCGCCGCCGGACACCGCGACCTCGACCGGCGCCGGGCGGCCCAGGAACATCAGCAGGCTCGACGTCGGCCCGTACGCACCGGTGTTGGGGATGGCGAGCAGGTCGCCGTCGCGCACGTCGGCGGGCAGCTCGATCCCCCGGCCCAGGACGTCGCCCGGGGTGCACAGCGGGCCGACCAGGCTCGCCTTCTCCGTCCCGCCGTCCACGGGCACATGCACGGTGACCGGCATCAGCCGCCCCAGCCCCGACATGCCGCCGAAGGTGTTGATGCCCGCGTCGGCGATCACGAACTTCTTGCCCCGGCTCACCTTCACATTGCTGACCCGGGTGACCAGCGTGCCGCAGTCCCCGGCCAGATAGCGGCCGGACTCCACCGCGAGCCGCGGGGTGCCCGTACGCCAGGACGGGAAGTGCACGTCGAGCGCCGCCTCCAGCTCGGTGCGCAGCTTGGGATAGCTGTCCCGGCCGCCGTGCTGCGCGTACGGCACGGAGAAGCCGCCGCCGATGTCCAGCAGCCGCAGCGGCACCCCCAGGTCGTCCTGGACGGCGGCGGCCACCCCCAGGGTGTGCGTCAGCTCGCCGATCAGGGCGTCCTCGTCCTTGGCGTTGGACTGCGAGAACAGATGCAGCCCGGCCAGCCGCGTACCGGCCACCGACCGCAGTTCCGGGGCCAGTTCGGCGACGGTCTCGCTGTCGATGCCGAACTGCGTGGGCGCGCCCGTCATCCGGATGCTGGTGGTGGCGCTGGCCGTGGCGCTGTTGATGCGCAGCAGGCAGTCCACCACCGTACGGTGCGCGAGGGCCGCCTCGCCGATGTGCCGCAGATCGCTCAGCGACTCGGCGGAGAAGGTCTGCACGCCCCGGCCGACCGCCTCGGACAGCTCACCGGGCGTCTTGCCGGGCCCGGTGTAGAGGATCTCCGAGCCCTGGTAACCGGCTTCGAGCGCCGCCTCCAGCTCGCCGGTGGAGCTGATCTCGGCCCGGCACCCCGGCCCGTCGCCGTCGCCGCCGCGCAGCGCGCGCACCAGGTCCACGTGCGGGTTGGCCTTGAAGGCGTAGAACACCTCGAAGCCCTCGGGCAGCCAGGAGAACAGGTCGCGCCGGGCCGCCCGCGCGCGGTCCAGGTCGTACACGTACAAGGGGGTGCCGAACCGGCGGGCCAGCTCGGTGGGGTCCGTGGACTGGGTCATTTGCCGCTCCCGTCGAGCATCAGGGCCAGCTCCTTGCGTGCGTTCTTGCCGTGCTGGGTGAGCGGGAAGTCGCTGAGCACCCGGCAGATCGCCGGCACCTTGGCGGGTTCGAGCCGCTGGGTCAGCTCCTTGAGGACGGTGCGCGGCGGCAGGTCGCTCTCCACGAACAGCGCCAGGTCGTGGGTGTCGCTCGGCGGCAGCACGGCCGCCGCCCGCACCCCGGGCACGTCCATGGCGGCGCCCTCGATCTCCAGGGTGCTCATCCGGAAGCCCTTGCGCTTGAACATGTCGTCGCGGCGGCCCTCGAAGTACAGATAGCCGTCCTCGTCCAGCCGCCCGTAGTCGCCGGTGTGCAGCCTGCGTTCGCCGGTCTCCGGGTCGGTGCGGAACGCCTTCGCGCTGACCTCGGGGTTCTTCCAGTAGCCGGGCATCACGTGCGGGCCCACGGCGACGATCTCGCCGACCTCGCCGACGGGCACCGGGCGGCCGTCCGCGTCCAGGATCAGCACCCGGGTGCCGGGCAGCGGCAGTCCGACGGCCCCGGGGCGCTCGGTGTCCTCCCCGGGCGGCATGACGGTGATCCGCTTGGCCTCCGTCTGCCCGTACTGGCGCACCACCCGCACACCGGGGAAGTGCCGACGCAGCGCGTCGATGGTGGCCTGCGGCAGCGCCGCACCGGTGTTGGTGAACATCCGCACCGGCGCCTGCGGTCCGTCCTCGCGCTCGGCCAGCGTGACGATCATCGAGGCCAGCGACGGCACCAGCGGGACGACCGTGGCGCCCGTCTCCCGCATCCGGCGCAGCAGCAGCAGATCGGAGTCGCGGTCGGCGAGGACGACCTCGCAGCGCGCGACACACGTCATCAGGATCTTGTACAGGCCGTAGTCCCAGGACATCGGGAAACGGCAGAAGACCACGTCGTCCGGGCGGTAGCCGAGGCCCTCGGTCAGCGCCCGGGTCGCGAAGGTCACCTGCGCGTGCGGGCAGATCACCGCCTTGGGCGCGGCCGTCGACCCGGAGGTGTAGATCAGCGTGGCCACGTCGTCCGGCCGGGCCTCCTGCCCGGCCTCCGCCCGTGCGCCGCGCTCGCGCAGCTCCTCCACCTCGGGCCACAGCTCCTCGAAGAGCCGGACCGACCCGGCGATCTCCGCGAGACCGTCCCCGCTGGCCGCGTCGCCGATGACCAGCACCGGTTCGGCGTTGGCGACGACCTGGCGCAGATGGAACATCTTCATCGCCGGGTTCAGCGGGACGAAGACCGCACCGGCCCGGGACGCGCCGTAGAACATGGCCGCCAACTGCCGGGTGGTGGGCAGCTGGAGCACGACGCGGTCGCCGCGGCGCACCCCGCGGGCGTGCAGCCAGGCCGCGAACGCCTCGCTGTACGCGGCCAGTTCGCGGTAGCTCCAGCCGCCCGCGGCGTCCCGGACCGCGGGGGCGTGCGGCACCTCGTCCACAGCCTCGTCGAGGAGACCGTGCACGAGTCTGCTCCGGGCGGCCCGCCCGTCATGCGCTTCGGATTCTTTCAGTGACGAATACGAGTGGCTGACCAACGTCGCACCCCGCTTTGAGTTGTGGCTCGGTTCGCCGAAATCCGCTTTCGCCGATTAGCTCGTTGGCCACGGTATGGGGGGTGCGGCAGCGGTCAAACCCCTAACTCCCCCTAGAGGCCCCGGACAAGGCTTGTGCAATCCGGAGAGGGGGAGTCGATTCGAGGAGTTCTTGAGGGGTTCGCCGCAGTGTCCGAAGGCCGCGCCGTATTGATTCTGGACTCAGCCTCGATTGATGCCGGATTCAGTCTCGAACGCCGCTCGACCGGGCGCCGGACACCGGCAGCGGATAGTCCTTCAGCTCGATCGCCTCCGCCGCCCGCACCGACAGCCTGGAGAACAGCGCCGACAGCGGCCCCAGTTGCAGCACCCGGTAGGTCAGGTTCCGCAGCCGGATCCGCCGGTCGGTGGCGGGCGCGAGCATCGGACCCGCGCTGTCGGCGTTCTTCTGGCAGCCCAGCGCGTACGCCCGGATCTGCTCCTCGTACGCCGCGAACGCCGCGCGGTGACCGGGCCGGGTGGCCAGCTCCCCGGCGAGCACATACGCGCACACCAGGGCGAGCCCGGTGCCGAGGCCGCCCATCGTCGCCCCGTACCCGGCGTCGCCCAGCAGCACGACCCGGCCCTCGGAGAACCGGTCAAGGCGGACCTGTGCCATCGCGTCGAAGTACAGGTCCTCGGTCTCCTCCAGCGCCTTCAGCGCCCGCGGCACCTCCCAGCCGAGCCCCGCGTACCGCTCGCGCAGGATCTCCCGCTGCCGCTCGGGCCCCAGCCGGGCGTACCCGGGGTCCTGCTCGGCGAACACCATGGTCACCAGGGCCTTCGCCGGGTCGCCGCCGTAGTGCGCGAGCCCCACCGCCCGGCCCGGCGCGTTGAACCAGCGCGCCGTGCGGTCCAGGCCCAGGTGGTTGGGGGCGTCGTAGACCGCCACGTAGTGGTTCAGGAAGCGCAGATGGCGTGCCTCGTCGCCGAAGACCAGGCGCCGTACGGTGGAGTGCAGCCCGTCGGCGCCCACCACCAGGTCGAAGGTGCGCGGCGCGCCTCGCTCGAAGGTGACGTGCACCTCGTCGGGGGTCTGCTCCAGGGTGGCCACCGAGTCGCCGAAGACGTACTCGACGCGGTCCTTGGTGTGCTCGTGGAAGATCTCCGAGAGGTCGCCGCGGAAGATCTCCACGTCGCCGCTCATGAACTCCGGCGGCAGACTGGCCTGTTCCCGGCCGTCGGGGCCGATGAAGTGCTGGGTGCCCATGTGCGTCTGCCGCTCGCGGACCGCGTCCCACAGCCCCATCCTGCGCAGGACCTCCCGGTGGGCCGCCCCCCGGAAGTCCACCGCGAAGCCGCCCCGGCGCAGCGCCGGTGCCTTCTCCACGATCGTCACGGCGCAGCCGTGGGCGGCCAGCCAGTGCGCGAGGGCCGGCCCGGCGACGCTCGCTCCGGAAATGAGGACGCGCCGGTCGCGCAGGGCGTCGGGGCTGGCTTCTTCGCGCACGATGTCTCTCCCGTGGACGGACCCGGAACACTCACGCAGATTGTGTCCCAGGAACCGCCGGGAAACCGCCATGCGGGGCCGGGCGACCGGAAACGATCGGTGAGAAGGGCTGTGCCGCCGGGGTGGTGGCGGGGCGCCTGGGCGCGACGGCCCTCCTCCGTGTGAGGGGGCTGTCGAGGCGGTACCTGACGTTTTTCGACGGGGTACCGTTCTGAGTGTCGAGTTCAGAACGGAGCCAGTATGCCCCCGTCCCCTGGTGAACACGCAGGCGCACGCATCAGGCACGTGCGCAAGGTACGTCGTTTGACTCAGCGGGAGTTGGCCGACCTCTCGCACGTCTCGTACAGCACGCTCACGAAGGTGGA
Organism: Streptomyces sp. PsTaAH-124; assembly: GCF_000373685.1. NCBI lineage: Bacteria > Bacillati > Actinomycetota > Actinomycetes > Kitasatosporales > Streptomycetaceae > Streptomyces > Streptomyces sp. PsTaAH-124. The sequence continues at coordinate 53,769 of NZ_KB892174.1, forward strand.
GCAGGGCGCGATGCCTGCGAGCCCTTCGGTCGTGGGAGCCGTCGCACGGGTTCTGTCCGTTCCGGTCTCGGAACTCCAAGGGCAGCCGTACGTAGACGAGTTGAGACAGGACCAGCTTGACGGTCTGATCAACCCCATCAGAGAGGCGCTGAACGTCTACGACCTGGGGCCGGACCCGGACGTAGTCCCGAGGGACATCTCGGACCTGGAGACGGACGCCGACGGACTGTGCGCCCAGGTGCGCGCCACGAACATCAAGCAGGTGGCGACAGAGCTTCCGGCACTGATTCGCGAGGCGACGACGACGGCGCATCTCTCTCCGTCCAGCCGCAGCTGGCAGCTCCTGGCATCCGCCTACCGGACCGCGTACGACGTCACGACCAAGCTGGGCTTCCCTGACCTGTGCACGGTGGCGCTGGACCGGATGGACTGGGCGGCGCAACGAGCGTCGGACCCCGTCCTCTCGGGGATGCGCCAGTACCTCCGGGCCCTCGCCTATCTGCGCGCGAGCGACTATCAGACCGGGAAGCGGCTGATCGGGCTGGGTATGGCCACTCTCGGACAGGCCGAGCCAGGGCGCGTCCTGGATGTCGTCACGGGCCAACTCCACCTGGGAGCAGCGGTTTTGGCAGGACGCGACAAAGACCGGAGCGCGGCGGAGGGGCACCTTGCCGAGGCAGCGCGCATCGCGAAGAGGACCGGTCCGGCGGAGAAGGTGCACTGGCTTTCCTTCGGGCCGACGAACGTAGGGGTGCACCGCGTGAGCGTGTTGGCGGAGCTCGACCTGTACCCGGAAGCCGTGCGTCAGGCGAAGGAGATGCACGTCCCGGACGGCTGGCCGCCCTCCCGGCTCGCTCACCACCACGCGGAGGTCGCCCGAGCGCAGGTCTGGTCCGGAAGTACCGAGGACGCCTTCAAGAGCTTGCAGGCCGCCCGCAAGCTGGCTCCGCAGCAGACGCGGTACCACCCCACGGTCCGTGAGACGTACGCCAGCCTGGAGGCGGCGAAGCGAAAGATGCCGGGGACGTTTCAGAACTTCGGTTCCTGGCTAGGTATGTGACGCTACGTCATGCCTTGGCCGGTGCTATCAGTCAGTTCTGATAGTTCCGGCCTTTTCGCGTCGACATCCTGATAGCGAACGATCCCCGGCGGCTGGCGGGCCCCGGGGTCGTGGCCCACGCTGCGAGGAGCGTCAACGTGATGAACAGTACCTTCCCCGAACACCGGGATCGAACAGACTCGGGAACCGAGGTCACCTCGGTCCACCACGAGGGCTCGCGGGTAGCAGGCTCGGTCCTGCCCTTCCCGATCGCTCCCTCGATGCCGCTGACCATGCGGTCGGCCGCTGAGCCGGTCGGCTCGCCAGGACCGGAGGCCGCCCGATGAGCAGCACGGAAGTCTGTCCGAGGCTGACGCCTCCCGCGGTCTCGGAGTTACCCGGAGCCGACGTCTGTCAGTGGCTCCTTGCCGCCGCTGATGACACCGAACGCGCGGTCCGTGAGTGGCTGGAGCAGGACATCGCGCTTCTCGGCTGCGGTGAGGTCTTCTCCGCGATCCGTGTGTCCGGGACCCTCGTACGCGCCGCCGCGCGGGCGGAGGGCGAGGGTGCGGTCACCGAGTACCTCCGCCAAACCCTGGCCGACGGCCCCGTCTTCCGGGACGCGGAGAGCGACATGTACTACGCCCTGGTGCCTGCGGGCACCACCTGGGGGTCGGCGCTCCGCCGTGTCGCGGGCCTGGAGTGCCTGGACCAGGCGTGCTACCTCGGCGTTCCGGCCGTGCACCTCATGGACCCGGACCGGCGCCTGTACTGGTGTGTCCCGATCACCTCAGCCGGGGTCTTCTGCGATCCGCGGACGGTGTGGGCCGTGGCGCAGTGCGGAACGGCACTCCTGGACGCCGAGAGCTGGGCCGAAGGCCGGTCGACGGCGGACCTGGAAGTGATCCGGGCAGCGGCGCGCCGAGCGTTGTGGGAGTCGCCACCGGCGGACCCCCGGGAGCTGACCGTGCGCGTGGAGGCCCTGGGGCGGCACGTGCGGCAGCTCGGCACCCGACTGGCTGTGCTCGCGCCCCGGATACAGGGCAGCCGGAAGGAAGCAGCGGCCCGAGTCCTGCGGCAGATCTCGGAGGTGTCGGGCGAGCCCGCCACTGAGGGGGACCTGGCGAGGCGACTGTATGACCTGGGCATGGTCGTGGGACCCGCCCTCGTGCTCATCGTGAACCCCGGTCCGCTCACCGGCGCGTCCACGTAACGGGCCGCCCACCCCGGCGAACGGGGACCCCAGGCGGCCGTACCGGGTCAGGACCGTACCACCCGTCAAGTCCCGCTCCGCCAGTTCCCCCCCACGACGGGCGGAGCGGGTCCCTTCGCGGCCTGCGGCCCGCGGCCGTGAGGCGATCCCCCTGGAGAAGAACAATGAACGACCTGACGGCGCCGGCGGACCAGCGGTCGATCGACCGCCCGCTCCTCCACGAGGTGCCCGTCACCGCGATGACGAAGTCCGCGGTGCGGCCGGGCAAGAGCTGCCCCGTGATGACGGCGCGCCGTGCTGCTGCACTGGACTGACGGCGCCTGCTGGCGCTGCGACGCGGAGCACGTAACGGTGACATGGCTGGGGCCCGTCACCTGGGACGGCCAGCACGCCCCGTTCCGCGTGTGCGAACCATGCCTCGCTGCCATCGAGCGACGGGCCCAACGGCACTTCCTGTTGTACCGGCCGCCGGATCCGGACGGGGCCCCGGCCATCCTCCGGCAGCACTTCCCGGCTGCCGACCCGATCACCCTGACAAGGAGCGCGATGGAACATCCCTTACCTCCGGCACCGGCGCCGCTGAGTGCGGCGCGGACCGCCGCGGCGTACGCCACCGTCATGGCCGCCCTCGCCGTGCTGCTGTTCGTGCGGGGGCTGAGGTGACCCGGCCCGGTCTGCCCTCGGTGCTGCCGCCGGCCCCGGCCGGGATCATGCCGTTCATCGTGCGGTACAGCGGCGAGACGCCGCTTCCGGTCCGGCTCGGCCGGGACAGGGTCCGGGGCCGTCTGCGCTACGCGGACGAGACGCGCTTCGACCGAGACGGCTGGGGGACGCTGTGGGAGCGCGTGGCGCTGCCCCCGAAGGGGCGGCGCGGGAGCCCGCGGCCGGAGCATGTGCATCCGTACCGGCAGCGACGGGCGATGCTCGACCTCTGGTGTCAGATCTGCAGAAGACCGGTCGACCCCGACTACGCGGGCCCGTATCTCTTCCTCCACCGGGCTGACGGCGGCCCGCTCAAGGAGGGGGAGAGGACGGACAAGCCCCCGGTCCATGTGGTGTGCGCCGGGGTTTCCGTCCAGCTCTGCCCGCGGCTGCGGGGCAGCTTCGCCGGGGCCTGGGTCGAGCACGCGCCGACCTGGGGCATGAAGGGAGCCGTCTACCACCCGCAGACGCTGGACCTCCACCAGGCCGGTGTGGACGTCCCGCTCGAATCCCCCTACCGCCGCTGGACCATCGCCTTCAGCACCGTGGTCGAACTCCAGGGTGTGACGCCGCTGACACCGGCGGACCTGGAGGACCAATGGGCCCGCCTCGGCCGGGACCGCCTGGAGCACGAGTTCGAGCGGATAGCGAAACTCGCCATGGCCGCCTGATCTCTGCTCCAGCCCAGCCCTGGCGGCATCACTGGCTCCAGGGCCGCCGCGCACCGCATCCGGCGGGGTGGGGACCTGGTCGTGGCCGTCCAGGGGATCACCCGATGCTCGCGCTATGTGCTCGACGGCATGACCGGGTTCCTCGGCGGCCAGAACCTCCGGCTGCACGTCACCCCGACGGGGAGCCGGTGGACCCAATCCATCCGAAGAAAGGACGAACAGACATGATTTCGAAGACCCAGGAAGCAGCACAGCAGACCGTGCCCGTCGCCGACCCGACCGACGTCGCGGCGCTGGTCGACACCTCGGCCGTCGTGAGGTCCGAGGATGTCGAGCAGGAGGAGTGCTACACCTTCTGACCCTCGGCTCGGAAAGGGTGCCCGGCCGCGGCGTCGGCCGGGCACCCGCCCCTGGCGGTGCCCCCTCTTCTGGAGATCACTGTGATTCACGTCTTCACCGGGCCGACGCTGAGCCCGGACGACCCCGTCCTCGACGCGCCGCGGTTACGGGTCCGGCCGCCGATCCGGCACGGCGACCTGTTCGACCCGGCGATCGAGGGCGGGGACACGGTCCTGATCCTCGATGGCCTCTACCACCACGCGCCGGCCATCCGGCACAAGGAGATCATCGCGGCCATGGGCCGGGGAGTCCGTGTCATCGGCGCCGGGAGCATCGGCGCGCTGCGCGCCGCCGAGCTGGTCGGCGTGGGGATGCTCGGCGTCGGCTCGGTCTGGCGCGCCTACACGGGCGGGCTGCTCGACGGCGACGACGAGGTGGCCGTCGCTCAGTCCACGGACGGTGATCTGAGCGCGTGCACGTGGCCGCTCGTGCGGGTGCGCCAGGTGGTCGCCCACGCCGAGCGAATCGGCCTCCTCACCGTGCAGGAAGGGGACCGGCTGATCGGCGCGCTGGCCGAGGTCTACTACCCCCACCGGTCGCTGGAGGCGGTGTTGCGCGTCAGCAGACGCGAGAAGCTGTCCGTCTTCGCCGAGTGGCTGGCCGCACAGGTGGCCGACGACAGGCACTTCGGGGACGTGAAACGCGACGATGCCTTGCAGGCCGTGCGGGTGGCCTGCAAGCTGGCCGAGCAGCCCTGCCGGCCGGTGGAGGGTCTGACGTGGTCCACGCGCTGCTACCGGCAGTGGGCGAACGCCTTCGCAACGCAGGACACCGGGTCCGGTCGGCTCCCGACCCTGCGGCGGGTCACCTACCAGCAGATCTTCGATCCCGACTTCCCACGGCTCTGGTGGGCCTACCTGCGCGCCCTCGGCACGATCGGTCTGTCCCGGTCTGTGGCGTGCGCGGTGATCAACCCGCACGCCGACCTGACCGACGAGGCGACGGCCGCGCGTCTGCTGGCGCACGAGACCGAGGCCGACCGCGCCGACGTCGCCCGCTACGGAAACGTCAACGAGGCGGCCTGCAAGGCGCACCGCGGGTTCTTCCCCGAGGCGATCAAGGAGGACGTGGTGCGGCAGATGCTCGCGCAGGTGTGGCGCGTCAGCCCGGATGACCTTGACGAGGCGGCGGAGTACCGCGGCCTGCATGGCGCCCGCGAAGCCGTCGAGGCGGCGCGCCCGTTCGTACTCGGCTTCCTCAAGGACCAGAAGGCGGCTCGACGTTGACCTCCATCACCTTGACCGGCACGGTGCGCGCCCGCGCTCCCGAGGACACCTGGGAGGCGCTGAAGCCCGAGATCGGCCGGTTCGGCATCAGCCGCGTCGCCCGGCTCACCGGCCTGGACCACCTGGGCATTCCCGTCTGGACGGCTGTACGGCCGTCCGCTCACACGCTGGTGACCTCGCAGGGCAAGGGCGCCACCGACACCCTTGCGAAGATCTCGGCGGTGCTGGAGGCCGCCGAACTGTGGCACGCCGAGCAGCCGCTGACCCCGGACGTCCGCAGCCCGCACCGCCGTCTGGACGTTCCGTATCCGCTGTATGAGCTGCCCGTGAAGATCGACCATCCCTCGCTCGCCGACGTGCCTCTCGACTGGGTCACCGGCCGTGGCCTGGTCTCCGGAGAGCCGGTCCTCGTCCCGGCCGACGTCGTACGCCGGGAGCTGCGGCCCGTCAGCGAGCCGGAGATCTTCCACGTCACGAGCAACGGACTCGCCTGCGGGAACACGCTGGCGGAGGCCGAGTTGCACGCACTGCTGGAGACCGTGGAGCGTCATGCCCTGCACGAGGACTATGCCGACGGCGGCCGGGACAGGACGCTGGTCGACCCGGCGACGGTGACCGATCCGTACTGCCGGAACCTGATCGACACGTTCCTCGGCGCCGGCATGTGGCTGGAGATCGCGTGGGTGGGCAACGTCTTCGGCCTGCCGGTGTGCGCGGCCTACATCTGGTCGGAGGACTACCCGATCGTCTTCGCCGGATCGGGCTGCCACTTCCGGCCGGGCATCGCGCTGTCGCGCGCGCTCACCGAAGCCGCGCAATCCCGGCTGACCTGCATCGCGGGAACGCGGGACGATCTCGACTCGCACGAGAACGCGTTCGCCGCCAGCCCGGAGAGGCCCGTCCTTGCCGAACTGCCGGTCAGGGCCTGGCCCGTCGCGCACCCCTTTGAACCGGAGGACAAGGATCTGGCCGGACATCTGGGCAGCATCGCCTTCACCGTGGGCGCCGTCACCGGGTACGAGCCCGTGACGTTCACACTGCACGACTCGCCCGCCTACGCCGCGGTGAAGGTCGTCGCCCCCGGACTGGAGATGCGCATCACCCGCTCGATCCCTCGCCCCGGAGGCCGCCGTGGCTGATCCGGTCCTCACCGAGTCGGAACAGGCGTACGCAGCGGCGTTCGACGCGATGCACGCCGCCCGCGCGCGCAGCACCATCACCAGCAGGCTGTACGCCCGCGCCATGGGCGACGCCTACCCGGCCGAACTGGACGCCTCCAGCTCCGCCGACTGGCCGCTCCTCGGCACGATGATCGGCGCGCTGCGGATGAACCAGGGGGACAGGCTGGTCGATCTGGGGTGCGGAACGGGCGGCGTCGGCCTGTGGCTGGCCCGTGCGTTCGGCGTCTGCGTGACCGGCATCGACGTGTCCGGCGAGGCCGTGCAGTTGGCCACCGACAGCGTGCACGACTTCTCTCTGTCCCAGGAGCGTGCGGTCTTCAAAGTGGGGTCGCGGGCGGCGACCGGGCTGCCGGACGAGTATGCGCACGGGCTGATCTGCGTGGATGCTCTGGGCAGCGGACGCGACCGGTCAGGAACCCTCCGGGAGGTCCGGCGCGTCCTCAAGCCGGGTGGTCGCGCAGTCGTCACGTCCAACCGTTCCCGGGTGGCACCGTCCCTGGCGCCGTGGGCGAGGCAGGCCGAAGAGGCCGGCCTTCTCCTTGAAGCGGAGCAGGAACGGCCGCATGAGCCGGGCATGTGGCGACGCCTGTTCGAGCTGTGGATCGAGTACGAGGACGAGTTGCGCCAAGAGCTCGGCCACGAACAGGCGGAGAGCATGCTCGCCGAGGCCGAGGCGCGCACACCGTTCCTCGCCCAGCGCCTGGCTGCCGTCGTTACATTGAGGCGCCCCAGCGCCTGACCCCGCCGTGAGGAGAGCCCGGCATCCGCCGCGCCCTGGAACACCGAAGCACCGAAGCAAGGAGCGTGCTGCATGAGCCGTCGTATCGCCGTCTACGGGGCCGGGAGTTGGGGGACCGCGTTCTCGCTCGTTCTCGCCGACGCCGGATGCGAGGTCACGCTGTGGGGGCGTCGGCAGAGCGTGGTGGACGCGATCAACGAGACCCGCCGCAATCCCGACTACGTACGGGGCGCGGCGTATCTCCCGGAGGCCGTGCGGGCGACGGCGGACCCGGCCGAGGCCGCCCGCGGCGCGGAGACCGTGGTCCTCGCGGTGTCCGCGCAGCACGTGCGGCCGCTGCTGGAACAGTGGCGCGAGTCGTGGGGGCCGCGGACCGTGTTCCTGTCGCTGATGAAGGGCGTCGAGCTGGCCACCACGAAGCTGATGAGCGAGGTCGTCGCCGAGACGACCGGTGCGTCGCCCGACCGGATCGCCGTCCTGTCCGGCCCCAACCTGGCACGGGAGGTCATGCTCCGGAAGCCGGCGGCGAGTGTCATCGCCTGTGCCGACGAGAGCACGGCGGCCCGGATCCAGGCCGCCTGCCACACCAGCACCTTCCGCTGCTACACGAACACCGACGTCATCGGCTGCGAGCTGGGCGGCGCCGTGAAGAACGTGATCGCCCTGGCCGCCGGTGTCTGCGACGGCATGTGCCTCGGGGACAACACGAAAGCGTCGCTCATCACCCGCGGACTCGCCGAGGTCACCCGGCTCGGCGTCGCCATGGGCGCCGACCCCCTCACCTTTGCCGGTCTGGCGGGAATGGGGGACCTGGTGGCCACCTGCGCCTCGGCCCTGTCGAGGAACTACTCCTTCGGCCGCCGCATCGGCATGGGGATGACGGTGAAGGACGCCCGCGCACTGGCCGAGGAGACCGCGGAAGGCGTGGCGTCCTGCAAGGCGGTGAGCGCGCTCGGAGAACGCCACGGCGTGGAGCTGCCGATCACCCGGGCCGTGACCGGGATGATCCACGAGGGCCGGGAGCCCCAGGACGTCATGGACGCCTTGATGGCGCGCGCCGCGAAGGCCGAGGTCTGACCGGGTGCCGGCCGCTGTGCGGTCAGGTGGGCCGGGGTCCTCTGCGTGCGGTGGGTGGGGTGGTGCGCGTGGCGGAGGCGGTCGTCGGGCGTGCGGTGCGGGTGGGGGCGGGGGCTGTCCGGAGCGCGGTGCGGGTGGCGGTGGGGGGCGGCGGGGCCGTGGTGCGGGGGGTCGGAGGGGCGGTGCGGGCCGTCGGGGCCGGGGAGCAGCAGGGGTGCCAGCGGGTGCTGGCCGTGAGGAGGTCGGCGGTCCAGGAGTCGAGGCGGCGGCGGCCGTGGTCGGCGCGGGCGCCGGTGGGGTCGCCGAGGACGCCGTTGGGGGTGACGGCGCGGAGGCCGCCGCGGCGCAGCGCGGGCAGGAGGGACGGCAGCGGGCGGGTGTCGCCGGGCTCGGCGCGGTCGCGGCGCACGGCGCCGGGGCGCAGCGCCAGCATGGCCGAGGTCTCGTCGCGGCCCGCGTGGCTGTCGGCCGGGTCGCCGGAGGGCTCCCAGAAGAACGCCCGGCGCCCCTCGCTCCGCAGCCGCCCGACCGCGCGCCGTACCGGCACGGCGTTGCCGCCGTGCCCCGAGACGAACGCCACGCCGGCGAACGCGTCGGCGGAGCGGCCCAGTTCGGTGAGCAGCAGCTCGGTCGCCGCCTGGCCGATGGACAACGTGCCGGGGAAGCCCGCGTGTTCACCGCTGGAGCCGTAGTGGACCGGCGGTGCCAGCACCACCCACTCCCGGACCGCCGCCAGCCGCTCGGCCAGTGCCAGCGCGATGTCCGTGTCCACGGTGAACGGCAGATGCGGGCCGTGCTGTTCGGTCGAGCCGACGGGCACGACGAGTACGCGGTCGGCGGCGACCGCCGCCACCTCGGGCCAGGTCGCCCCGGAGAGCCTGCGCGGTCCGTTCACGCCTGCCGCACCCCGTCCCGTCCCGGCCAGGACGACGGGTCCGGCAGCAGCGGCGCCAGGGTGCGGTGGCGCAGCGCGCCCCACCAGACACCGGCGCCGTAGGCCAGGTCGTCGGCGATCCGGGCGGCCACCCAGCCGGGCAGCGGCACCCCGGGCCGGGCCGCCCGCCAGTCGGTCACATGGCGTCCCCAGGCGGCGGCCAGCAGCAGCCGTCCGTGCCGGGACGCGGCCAGCGCGGGCACCGCCACCGGCCACCAGGAGCGGGTGACCGCGTCGGCGAACATCCGGCCCGCGCCCCAGTGGCCGCGCAGCGCCAGCGCCACCGACTCCTGCGCGGGCACCCCCACCCCGTGCAGCTTGCGCGGCAGCAGCGCGGCGGTGATCAGCGCGGTGCCCGCGGCGGCGGCGGGGCGCCCGGCCGCGACGGCTCCCCAGCAGGCCAGCGTCCACGGCGACACCCGTACCGGCGCCGCCGCCGGGCCGTGCCGCAGCGCGAGCGGCGCCGCCGAGGTGCCGTAGTCGAAACGCTGCCGCGCCCACGCCGACCAGCGTCCGCGCGGCGCGTGCCGGACCTCGGAGCCCGGCTCGTAGCGCACCAGCAGGTCCCGCGCGGCCAGCCGCCACACCAGGTCCACGTCCTCGCCGTAGCGCAACGACTCGTCGAAGCCGTCCAGTGCGCGCAGCGCCGAGACCCGGACGACCAGCGCGGCCGTCGGGACGTAGCTGACCCGGCTGCCGGGCCGGACCACGGCGGGCAGCGGGCCCAGGTCGAGCGGTGAGCGCTCCCGCTCGTAGCGTTCCAGCACACTGCCGCCGGGCCTGCTGCGCACCCGGGGCGCCACCGCGGCCACCCGGGGGTCGGCGAAGTGCGGCAACAGCGCCTCCAGCCAGCCCGGTTCGGGCACCACGTCGGCGTCCAGGAACGCCACCAGTTCCGTACCGGCCAGCCGCCAGCCGCTGTTGCGGGCGGCGGCCGGACCCCGGGAGACCGGATGGCGCACCGCCGCGCCGGGCAGCGGCACCCGCGAACCGTCGTCCACGACCACCGCCGCGGCCGGACCGCCCGGCGAACGCAGCGCCACCAGCGCCGCGTTCACCTCCGGATGGTCGCGGACCGGAACCACGGGCGTCACGTCCGCCGGGGTGAACGGGCCCGCCGCATACCGGGGATGGACCAGTCCGGCCGTGATCAGGCGGTCCGCCAGCCGCCGTTGCCCCGGCCGGGCGGGGACCGGCTCCCCGGCGAGCCAGCCGTCCACCAGCCGGGCCCCGGCCGCGGACAGCCGCAGCACCCGGTAGGGGGCGCCGCCGAGCAGGGTCCGGCCGCCGGACAGTCTGCTGAGGGAGGGATCGGGGTCCAGGCGCAGCGGCACGGCGGTGGCGGCCGTCTCCGGCGCGGCGGGCACGGGCGCGGGGCGTGCGGGTACGGAACTCACGGCGTGAAACCTCCGTCGGCGTGGACGACCGTACCGGTCAGGGCGGACGCGTCGGGGCCGCACAGCCAGCACACGGCGGCGGCGACCTCCTCCGGTTCCAGCAGGCGTTCGAGCAACTGGTGCCGGGCGAACTCGTCGGTGTCCGCGAGGCCGTAGAGATCGGCGCTGGCGCGCAGCATCGGGGTGCGGGTGGAGCCGGGGGAGACGGCGGTCGCGGTGACGCCGGTGCCGCGCAGATCGGCGGCCAGGCCCCGGATCAGCCCCACCACCGCGTGCTTGGCCGCGTTGTACCCGGCCAGGTGCCACAGGCCGTGGTGCGCCGCCGCCGAGGCGAGCGCCACGAACCGGCCCGTGCGCGGCGCGGGCCCGGCCAGCATCCGGGGTACGGCGGCCCGCGCCAGGTTGGCCACGCCGCGCACCCCCGTCTCGAACAGGGCGTCCCACTCGTCGTCGGTGGTCTCCCACAGCGGCCGGCCGCCCGCCATCACCGCCGCCCCGGCCACGGCGGCGTCCAGCCGTCCGCCGCCGTGCCGGTGCGCCAGGTCCACCGCGTCCTGGAGGGCGGCCCGGTCGCGTACGTCGGCCACCACCGGCAGTACCGCGCCCGGATGCCGTTCGGCGAGCGCGTCGAGTTCCTTGTCGGTGCCCAGCGGGTAGCCGACGCCGGGCAGGTCCCGGCAGATGTCCACGGCCACCACCAGCCAGCCCTCCGCGGCCAGCCGGTCCGCCACGGCCGCGCCGATGCCGCGCGCCGCGCCGGTGACGACGGCGGTGCGCCGCCCGGCGGCGGGGGAGGCGTCCGTGCCGCTACCGGGGCTTGGGTGTGTGCCGGTGTCCGCTTCCTCGGCTCTGTCCGCTTCCGTGTCCGTGTTCATGGTCCGGGGGTCCTCCTCTCGCACCGGTGGTCCGTCAGGCGGGCTTCGCCGCCACGCCGTGCTCCCGAAGGTGCGCGAGCAGCAGCTCGGCGGCCTCCTCCGGGGTGGCGGGCGTCACCACCCGGGGCGGGGTCCGCTGCGGGGCCAGGGCGCCGGTCAGGGCCAGCAGCCGCTTGCGGGTGCCGCCCTCGGGGGCCGGCAGCGCCTTGGCCCGCGGCCGGTAGGGGCGCACCCGGCCCGCGCGCACCGTGCCCGCGCCGCCCGCGCCGCCCGCGCCGTCCGTGCCGGTCACCCGCACCACGGGGATCGCGGCCCGCCGCGCGGCCAGGGCGGCGCCGAGCGGCGCCCGGCGCGGCCGCGCCGAACCCGGCTCCACCGAGCACACGGCGGGCAGCGGCACCTCCAGCCGCTCCGCCCGGCCCCCGTCCAGCCGCCGCACGGCCCGCAGACGCACGGACTCCAGACGCACGGACTCCAGACGCGCCCCGGCCGCCGCCTTTCCGGCCGTCGCCTCTACGTCCCCTGCCTCTACGTCCCCTGCCGATCCCGTGCCGCCGCCCGCCGCAGCCTCGGCCCGGCCCTCCGACTCCCCGTCCCCCGCCGTCAGTTCCAGCAGCCCGAGCGCCTGGGCCGCGCCCAGCCGGGCCGCGAGGTGGGCCGGTGTGGCGCCGGTGCCGCGGTCCACCGAGCGGTCGCCGCACACCACGACGTCGGGCGCGGGCAGGCCCGCCGCGGCGAGCCCGGCGAGCAGGCTGTGCGCCGTGGCCGCCTCGTCCCCGTCCGGGCCCTGGATCCGCAGCGCCTCGTCGGCACCGGCAGCCAGCGCCTCGCGCAGCATCTCCTCGGCGCCCTGAGGCCCCACGGTCACCGCGACGCAGCGCCCGCCGAGCCGCTCGGCCAGCCGCAGCGCGTGCTCCAGGGCGCACCGGTCGGCGGGGCCCGCCCCGGCCGCGTACGGCGCGCTGGGGACCGTACCGGTCAACGGGTGCGCCAGGGCGCGCGGATCGGCGCTGCGCAGCGCGGCCACCACCAGCACGGCGCTCACCCCTGCCGGAAGGCGACACCGTGGCCGCCCTCGGGGTAGGTCCAGGTGATCGCGCCCGGTGCGTCGCACACCTGGTAGCAGGTGCCGCACTCGAAGCACTGCTCGTAGTTGAAGAGGATCCCGCCGTCGCCGGTGGGCACGAACAGGGCGGCCGGGCAGGCGTGCACACAGGTGCGGACCTCGCAGGAGCGGCACACATCGGTGTCGACGGTGATGTGCGCCTGCTCGGCGACCCGGAACTCGACCGTGGCCATCCGGTCCTCGAAGGACACCTCCGGCGCTGCCGGTGACGGTATGTCAGAAAGTGCCGGTGGCGTGTCCGGTGCCGCAGCGGCCCCGGCCCTCGTCGTCGTCCGGTTCATCCGAAGGACCTCGTTCCCGTGAACGCGTCGGACAGCACATGGCGCAGCCGCAGACCGCGCCGACGGGCCGCGCCGGTCAGCAGCCTGCGCAGGCCCGGCTTGGGACGCGGGTTGTCGACCGTGAAGAACCCCTGTGCCACGTCGCACAGCAGCCCGGGGTACGTCTGCTGCATCCGCTCGGAGAAGACCAGTCCCGGGACCCGGCGCAGCCTGCGGTGGTCGGCCAGCACGAAGGACTCCTCCAGCCGCCCGCGGTAACCGGCGAGTCCGGCCCGGGAGGTGTCGCCCGCGGCGATCGCCGCGGCGGCGGCCCGCCCGGCGTGCATGCCCGCGCCCAGCGCGTAGTTGACGCCCTCCAGCCAGACCCCGGCGGCCAGACACATCGCGGCGGCGTCCCCGGCGACGAGGATGCCGTCCCCGGCCAGCTCGGGCATGCTGTCGTAGCCGCCCTCGGGGATCAAGTGAGCCGAGTACTCCTTGAGTTCGGCGCCGCGCAGCAGCGGGGCGACGGCCGGGTGGGACTTCAGCCCGGCGAGCACCTCCTCGGGGCGGCGCCCCGACGCGGCGAGTCCGGTCAGCGACAGCACCACGCCCACGCTGACCGAGTCCAGGTTGGTGTAGAGGAACCCGCCGCCGGGCACGGAGCCGGTGCAGCCGAGGATCTCGATGTCCTGGCCGTGCCGCCCGCTCACCCCGAAGCGCTCCTCGATGACCTCGCGGGGCAGCGCCAGCGTCTCCTTCACCCCGAGCGAGGTGTGCTCGGACTGCCGGCCCGGCACCTTCGCGAACAGGCCCGCCTCCTTGGCGAGGAAGGAGTTGACGCCGTCGCAGGCGATGACCACCCGCGCGGTGAGGTCGCCGTCGGGCCGGTCGGTGCGCACCCCGCTCACCCGGCCGCCGGGACCGCGCAGCAGCCCGGTCGCGGTGGTGGCGGGCACCAGCACGGCGCCCGCGTCCTCGGCGAGCGAGGCGAGCCAGCCGTCCAGTTCGGAGCGGAAGGCGGTGGCGCCGTTGTACGGGGGGCGGCCCCAGTCCTCGGTGCGGAAGTCGACGGTGAGTGCCTGATGGCCGGTGAGCACCATCGTGGAGCGCCGGGTCACCCAGCGCTGCACGGGCATGTGCTCCCACCAGCCGGGGACCAGCTCGTCCAGGATCCGGCCGTAGACGACCCCGCCGTACACGTTCTTCGCGCCCGGGTAGGGCCCGCGCTCCAGCAGGGCCACCCGCAGTCCGGCGCGGGCCGCCTCCAGCGCGGCGGCCGACCCGGCCGGACCCGCGCCGACGACGACCACGTCGAAGTCCGTGTCCCCTTCCGTCCGCGCTGCCGCGCTCGCCTCCGTGCGCCTCTCAGGCGGCATCGCGCACCTCCCCGTTTCCTGCCGGGAGTTCTTCGCCGTCCCCGCTCTTCTCGCGCAACTGCCGCAGCAGCGCGGCGAGTACGGCGGGCGCGTCGGCCACGATGCCCAGGTCCGCCATCGCGGTCATCGGGCAGTACGGGTCCGTGTTGACGCTCACCACATGGCGCGGCGCCCCCAGGCCGCCGGTGTGGTGCGGGGCGCCGGAGATCCCGAAGGCGACGTACAGATCGGGGTCGACGGTCACGCCGGTGGTGCCGATCTGCCGGGCGTACTCCAGCCAGCCCGCGTCCGTGACCACCCGGGTGCCGCCCACCGCCATGTCCAGCGCCGCACCGAGTTCGCCGAGCAGCGCGACCGCCTCGGGCCCGCGCAGGCCGCCGCCGGCGCCGAGCAGCCGCCGGGCCCCGGCGAGGTCGGCGGTGCCGGCGGAGGCGTCCAGGGCGCCGGTGTGCACCGCGTCCGGGCCCGCGCTCGCGGCGGACGGCGAGGGCGCGGGCAGGACGAGATCGCTCACCTCGGGGGGTTCGGCGACCGGCAGCGCGCCGCGCACCCCGGGCTCCAGGGTGGCCACGAACGGTCCGTCCACGGTGAGTTCGACCAGCGCGCTGCCGCCCAGCCGCAGTACGTCGGCGCCGTGCGCCAGGATCTCCTGCGCCCCGGCGAGCAGCGGGCGGCCCAGCGCGGCGGCCAGGCGCGGCGCGAGGTCGCGGCCGTCCGGCGAGGCGGGCAGTACGACGGTGTGGGCGGGAGCGAGCAGCGGGGCGAGCGCGGCGGCCAGCGCGGCGGGCGCCGTGGTGGTCTCGAAGGCCCGGATCCGGCGCCCGGCCACCAGCCGCAGCGCGCCCTCGCGCGCGCCGGTCCCGGCGACCAGCACGTTCCCGTCCGCCTCCGCGGCGGACTCGTCCGCGCCCAGCGGCAGTTGCCCGTCCCGGACGACGACGACGGCGACGCGCCCGGCGGGCGCACCGGCGCTCTCCTGCCCGCTCACAGCGCCACCCCCGCCCGGTGGCCCTCGACGACGGCCGCGTGGGCGCGGCGCGGGGTGAGGCAGTCGCCCGCCCGGTGGACCGGGAACGGGGCGTCCTTGAGGGCGTGCCAGAGGGCGTCCTCGGGTGTCTGGTGCAGGGCGCACACCACCCAGTCGTACCGCTCCTGCGCCACCTCGCCCGTGGTGTGGGTGAGGATGTCCAGTTCCACCGCCCCGCTCCCCTCCGGGCCCGGCCGGGCGCCCGTCACCACCTGGTCGGTGGCGTGTCCGATGCCTTTGCCGTGCGCGCGCACGCTGTACGTCTCCAGGTCGAGGGTGACGCCGAGGTCCTGTCCGACGACCATCGCGGGCGTGCTGATCCGCACCCGGCAGCCCCGGTCGGCCAGCAGCTCCGCCACCGACGTGGCCTGGTGGAAGCCCAGTTCGTCGACGACCAGGACGCGCTGCCCGGCGGCGGGCGCGGCCCGGCCCTCCAGGACGTCCCGTACGTCCACGACGTGCTCCAGGCCGCCCGCCCAGTACGGCGGCTGCGGCCGGGCCCCGGTGGCGAGGACGACCGCGTCGGGCGCCTCGGCGCGCAGCGACTCGGCCGTGGCCTCGGTCCCGGTGCGGATGTCCACGCCGTGCCGTACGCACTCGGCGAGCAGGTTGCGCACCACGTCGAGGAACTCGGCGCGGCCGGGCGCGGTCGCGGCCGTCGCCACCTGGCCGCCGGTGGCCGGCGCGCGCTCGTAGAGGGTGACCGCGTGCCCGCGGCCGGCGGCCGTCGCGGCGGCCTGGAGCCCGGCGGGGCCGCCGCCCACGACCAGGATCCGGCGCGGCCGGGGGCCCGGCGCGGGCAGCGGCACCGCCTCGCGGCCCGCGCGCGGGTTCTCCACGCAGCCCAGCCAGCGGTTGAGGCCCATGCGGCCCACGCACTCCTGGTTGCAGGACAGGCAGGTCCGGATGTGCGGGGTGTGCCCGGCGCGGGCCTTGGCGGCGAAGTCCGGGTCGGCGATCTGCCCGCGCACCACCCCGACCAGGTCGCAGTGGCCCTCGGCGAGCGCCCGCTCGGCCTGCACCGGGTCCTTGATCCGGCCCACGCCGATCACCGGCAGCCGTACCGCGCGGCGGATCGCGTTGGAGATGAACAGGGCGTAGCCGGGCGGCACCGACATCGACGCCTCGATCATGTACAGGGTCGAAGTGGCCACGCCGATCGAGGTGTTGATGTAGTCGGCCTTGCCGGTGGCCTCCACCATCCGGGCCGTCTCGACGGCCTCGGCGATGGCGGTGCCGCCGTCCATGAGTTCGTCGCCGCACAGCCGCACCCCCAGCACCCGGCCGGGTCCGATGGCCTCGCGCACCGCGTCGACGATCTCCCGCAGCAGCCGCGCCCGGTTCTCCAGCGGGCCGCCGTAGGCGTCGGTGCGCAGATTGGTGGCGGGGGAGAGGAAGCCGCGCACGATCGAGGAGTGCGAGCACTGGAGTTCGACGCCGTCGAAGCCGCCCTCGGCGCAGTGCGCGGCCACAGCCGCGTACCCGGCCACGATCTCGGCGATCTCCGCGACGGTGACCTCCTTGGGCACCTCGCGGAAGAGCGGGTCGGGCACCGGTGAGGGCGCCCACACCGGCAGCCGGGAGTACATCGAGGACGCCTGGCCGCCGTTGTGGTTGAGCTGGGCGAGGATCGGCGTGCCGTGCGCGTGCACGGCCTCGGTGATGCGCC
This sequence comes from Streptomyces sp. PsTaAH-124, assembly GCF_000373685.1. Taxonomy (NCBI): domain Bacteria; kingdom Bacillati; phylum Actinomycetota; class Actinomycetes; order Kitasatosporales; family Streptomycetaceae; genus Streptomyces; species Streptomyces sp. PsTaAH-124. Next base: position 70,683 of record NZ_KB892174.1, read on the forward strand.
GGTACCCGGCGACCACCCGCGGGCTGAACCCGTGGATCAGCTTCTCGTACGGCCAGTCGGTGACGTGGGTGGAGTGCTCCTCGGTGATGATCAGCCCCGCGCCGCCGGCCGCGCGCGCCGCGTAGTACGCCGCGTGCTGCTCGCTGGGCAGGCCGTCCTCGGCGTAGTTGGTCAAGTGGGCGGAGAACACGATCCGGTTGGCGAGGGTCAGCGGACCCAGCCGCAGCGGGGAGAACAGGTGCCGGAAACCGCTCATCGGGCACCGCCCCCGTCCGCGCCGCACAGGGCGAGCGCCGCCCGGCGGCCCTCCAGCAGCGCTTCGTGCACGGTGCGCGGGGCGACCCGGTCGCCCGCGTGCACGGCGCCGTCCGGGCCGGTCAGCTCCGTGTCGGGCAGCCGGTGCCCGCAGTGCACCACCGCCGCGCAGCCCACCTTGCGCTGCTCACCGGTGAGGACGTCCTCGACCAGCGCGGCGTCGGCGAGCACCGAGCGCAGCACGGTGCGCCGCAGCAGGCTCACCCCGGCGCGCACCAGCCGTCCGTGGGCGTCGGCGAGGTCCCCGGTCAGCGCCAACTGGGTGCCGGCTACCGGGTCCTGGGTGACGAACAGCACGGCGGTGCCGCGCGCGGCCAGCAGTTCGGCGACCGCGACCCCGGTGGCGTCCCCGACCGGGTCGTCCACCAGCACCGGCCCGTCGGGCACTTCGGCCCGGCCCGCCAGTACGTCGGCCGCCTCCAGGACCGTACCGCCGTCGATGTCGTAGCGGCGCGGGCCGGGCCGGGAGCCGGTGGCGAGCACCACCCGGCGGCCGGTCAGCTGCGCCTCACCGGCCGCGGTCGCGGTCCGCACCGTGACACCGAGCCGCCGCACCTCCGCCTCCAGCCAGTCCAGCAGCGGCGCCCAGCGTCCGCCCGCCACGCGCAGCATGCCGCCGAGCCGTCCGGCGCGCTCCACCAGTTCCACCCGCCGTCCGTGCGCGGCCAGTACCCGCGCGGCCTCCAGACCGGCGGGCCCGCCGCCGACCACGAGCACCGCGTCCGGCTCTCCGGATCCGGACGTCCCGGGAGGCACGTCGTCGGGCCTCCCGGGCGCGTCCGTTCTCCGCTCCGCAGCGGCCCCGGCCACCGGACGCCCGCGGGGGAAGTCGGGCGGATCCTCGGTCTCGTGGCCGCTGCGGGGGTCCACGGCGCACGAGACCACCGGATTGCGGTTGTCCCGTACGCGGCACTTCTGGTTGCACAGCACGCACGGCCGCACCCGCTCGGGGTGCCCGGAGCGCACCAGCGCGACCAGCTCCGGTGCGGCGATCTGCGCGCGGGTCATCTCCACCAGGTCGGCGGTCCCGCCGGTCAGCGCGTCCTCGGCGCGGGCGGGGTCGGTCACCGAGCCCTGGAGCACCACCGGTACCCGGCCGTCCACCGCCGCGCGCACGGCCGCGCACAGCTCGGTGTTGAACCCGGCCGGGGTGTGGAAGTCGGGGCGGGTGGCGGAGACGGCCATCGCGGAGCCGCGCACCACCACCAAGTAGTCGAGCAGCGGCGCGAGTTCGCGGGCCAGCTCCTCGGCGTGCGCGGGGGTGATGCCCGCCCAGGGGGCGAGTTCGTCGCAGGACAGCCTGAGGCCCAGCAGCCGCCCGTCGCCGATCCCGGCGCGTACGGCGGCGAGCACCTGGCGCAGCAGCAGCGCGCGGTCGGTGCCGTAGGCGTCCTGGCGCTGGTTGGTCAGCCCGGACAGGAACTGGCGCAGCAGGCTGTGCTGCCCGGCCTCGATCTCCACCCCGTCCAGGCCGCTCGCGGCGGCGATCCGGGCGGCGTCGGCGAACCCGGCGCGCAGCGCGTCGAGTTCGGGTTCCTCCAGCTCCATGGGCAGTTCCCGGCTCACCACGTCGGCGACCCGGGACGGCGCCCACAGCGCCGACTGGTGATAGGCGGACGAGCCCTGCGATCCGGAGTGGCCGAGGGAGGCCACCACCAGTGCCCCGTGCGGCGCGCAGGCCGCCGCGGTCGCCGCCCAGCCGGGGCCGCAGTCGGCGGCCAGCGGGGCACGCTCGTAGGGCCAGTCGGAGGGGTGCACGCTCGCGGTCTCGGTGACGATCAGACCGGCGCCGCCGGCCGCGCGCCGCGCGTAGTAGGCGACGTGCCGGTCCGAAAGGGCCCGGCCGCGGGCGAGGTTGGTCTCGTGCGGCCCGAACATCACCCGGCTGGGGGCGGTGCGCGGGCCCAGGGTGACGGGCTCGGTCAGGCGCATGGTCACGCCGCCCCCGGACGGCCGGTGCCGAACCCGGCCAGCGGACTGGTCGCGCAGGCCCGGTCCGGCACGGCCGCGGGGTGCGCCGGACGCCGTCCGATGGTGACCGGGACGGGGCCGCGGGCGGCGCGGGTACGGTGCGAGTGGTCGCCGGAGGGGCGCGGCGCCGCGCCCGCGCCGACCGCGGCCAGCGCCCGTTCCCCGTTGCCCTTGACGCACTCGGGGTCCGGCCCGTCCAGCGGCAGCCCGGTGAAGAACTTGGCCGCCATGCAGCCGCCCCGGCAGGCGTCGTACGCCGAGCAGGACGTGCAGGCGCCCCCGGACTGCGGCGAGCGCAGCTCGGTGAACAGCTCGGACTCGCGCCACACGGCGGTGAATCCGCCCGGGGTGCGCACATTGCCCGCGAGGAACGTGTCGTGGATCGCGAACGGGCAGGCGTACACGTCGCCGACCGGGTCGATCAGGCACACCACCCGGCCCGCCCCGCACAGGTTCAGGCCCGGCAGCGCGGCCGGGCCGAGGGCGTTGAGGTGGAAGAAGGAGTCGCCGGTCAGCACGTTCTCGCCGTGCTTGAGCAGCCACTCGTACAGCGTGCGCTGCTGTCCGGCGGTGGGGTGCAGCTCGTCCCAGACGTCGGCGCCGCGCCCGGAGGGCCGCAGCCGGGTCAGCCGCAGCTGGGCGCCGTGGGCGTCGGCGATGGCCTTGAAGGCGTCGAGCTGGCCGGCGTTCTGCCGGGTGACGACCACGCTGAGCTTGAAGCCGCCGAACCCGGCGTCGGCCAGATTGCGGATCGCCGTCATCGCGGTGTCGAACGAACCGGGGCCGCGCACCGCGTCGTTGGTCGCGGCGTCCGCGCCGTCCAGCGAGATCTGCACGTCGACGTAGTCGCTCGCGGCCAGCCACCGGGCCCGTTCGGGGGTGATCCGCACCCCGTTGGTGGAGAACTTCACCCCGACCCGGTGGGCGGTGGCGTACTCGACGAGTTCCCAGAAGTCGGGGCGCACGGTGGGTTCGCCGCCGCCGATGTTGACGTAGAAGACCTGCATGCGTTCCAGCTCGTCGATCACGGCCCTGCACTCGGCCGTGGTCAGCTCCCGGGGGTCGCGCCGCCCGGAGGAGGACAGGCAGTGCACACACGCCAGGTTGCAGGCGTAGGTCAGCTCCCAGGTGAGGCAGATGGGGGCGTCGAGGCCGCGCTCGAAGTGGTCGACGAGCTTCACGCTGTCTCCTCCAGAAGGTCGCCGGAGCGCGGCGCCGGACCGGCGGCCGCGTCGCCGCGCGGTTCGATCACGCCCCCGGCGGCGAGCGCGGCGAGGGCGTGCAGGGTGCCGGACCGCTGCCCGGCGGACAGCCCGGCCGCGTCCAGGGCGGCGTGCACATCGGCGTGTTCGGCGAGCGAGGTGACGACCGTGACGAGTTCGGGGGTCTTCAGGAAGCAGAGCCTGCGGGTGCCGAAGTGGTAGGCGAGCGCCCCGAAGGGCTCCGGGCGCAGGGCCACGCTGGGGGAGCACCGGTAGGGGCGCTCGGGGGTGAACACGGGTGGGCCTCCGGTCAGTAGACGCCGCACATGCCGTCGATGGAGACCTCCTCGACGAGCAGTTCCTCCGTGTACTCGGCCTCCGCCGGGAACTCGGGCGCCTCGGCGGTCCGGGTCGTCTCCTCGCCGTCCACAGTCGGCCCTCCTTCGCTGAGATGGGGTGGGTGACCGTCCTGGGAAAAAGCGTGCAGGAGGACATGGAAAAGGACCACCCCTAACAAATCAGGGGTGGTCCTTCGGGGCTTGCGGGTCTTCAGATCCTTGCAGGGATTGCAGGACCGGCAGGTCGTGCGGGACTTGCAATCTTTCGGGTCTTCCGGGTCTTTCGGGGATCGCAGGTCTTTCGGGTCCATCGCGTGGTGCGCCGAAAAGGGTGTCGGGCGTCCGGGAAAGTCCGCCGGTAATGGGCGGGGCCGGGTCAGCCGGATTTCCGCCCGCTCACCGGCCGGTGCGTCCGCTCACTCGGACATCTCTTTCTCGCGCAGCCCGGCGGTGATCGCGAGCAGTGCGTAGGAAAGGTCCTGGCCGGTGGGCGCGGATTCCGGGTCGATCAGCCACTGGGCCATGACGCCGGTCAGCAGCGCCTGGAAGAAGGAGCCGACCGCGCGCACGGCCCGCTCGTCGTGCCCCTCCGCAAGCCGTGCCAACAGGCTCTCGCCCATGCCGAACCGGGCCTCCTGGAGACCGCTGGCGAGCGCCTCGCGGATCTCCGGCGAGTGCTCGATCTGCGTGAACGCCTCGAAGTTGGCGGCCCACAGCCGGCGGTGGCCGGAGAACAGCTCGATCACCTTGGTCCAGATCGCCTCGAACTGCTCGTGCGGCGCGGCGGTGGCGTCGGCGTCGTAGACCATGGACTTCTCCAGGGCCTCGCCCCACTCGGCGTTCGCCTGGATCAGCGCCTCGTTCAGAAGCGCCTCCTTGGAACCGTAGTGGTAGCCGATGGAGGCGAGGTTCGCGCCGGAAGCGGCGACGATGTCACGGGCGGTCGTGCGCGCATAGCCTTTTTCAGTCAGGCACTGCTTCGCACCTTCGAGTAGAGCGTCGCGATGTCCCATTCCACGACCTTACCACATTTTCCATACGACCGTCTAAGTCAAGCGTCTTATACAGGCGTCTGGTGTCTGTCGCCGTAGGTGGCCGGGCGCCCCCCCGGGGTGTGTCCCGGAGGGCGGCTCCCGTGTTCTCGTGTGCCCGCCCGCAGGCGTGGGTCAGCCGGGCAGCCCCTTCAGGTACTCGATCATGGTGGCGATGAACCGCTCCGGTTCCTCCAGGTGCGGCAGGTGGCTCGACTCGGGGAAGACCTCCCAGCGTGCGTCGGGGATCAGCTCCGCGTACGGCCGCACCGTCTCGGGCGTGGCCTCGTCATGGGCGCCGGACAGCACCAGCGTGGGCACCTCGATGTCCGGCAGGCAGTCCTCCACCCCCCAGTCCTTGAGCGTGCCGATCACATGGAACTCACTGGGGCCGTTCATCGCGTGGTACACGGTCGGGTCGTTGGTGATCTCGTAGAACGACGCCTGGTAGTCGCGCGGCCACGGCTTGAGCCGGCACACGTGCCGGTCGTAGAAGACCCGCATCGCCGCGTGGTACTCCTCGCTGTCCGTCGTCCCGGCCGCCTCGTGCCGCAGCAGCACGTCGTTGATCCCGGGCGGCAGCTGGGCGCGCAGCACCTCCATCTCCCGCAGCCACAGCGGGTAGGACGCCGGGGCGTTGGCGACGACCAGGCCGCGCAGTCCCCGGGGCCGTGCCGCGGCGTGCCTGGCGACCACCAGACCGCCCCAGGACTGCCCGAACAGCACGTAGTCGTCCGCGATCCCCAGCCGGTCGAGCAGGTTGTCCAGCTCGTCGAGGAACAGCTCGGGCGTCCAGAACTCCGGTCCCTTGTCCGGCAGATGTGTGGAGCCGCCGTTGCCGAGCTGGTCGTAGAGGACCACCGGCCAGCCCACCGCGGCGAACACCTCCAGGGAGCGCAGATAGTCGTGCGTGCTGCCGGGCCCGCCGTGCACGGCCACCAGCGTCGGCCGCGGGGAGGTGCCCGGATCGCCGCTGAGGCGGTACCAGGTCTTGTACTCGCCGAAGGGGACGGTCCCCTTGACGGTGTGGGGCACGGACATGTCGGACACCTCGTCAGGTACGGGCGGGAACGGGAGCGAGCGTGCCGAGGAACTCCTCCACCAGCGCGGCGGTGGCCTCGGCGTCGTCCTCGATGACGGTGAAGTGCGTGGCCGGCACCGGCCGGTAGGTGTGCTCGGGACGCCAGGGCCTGGCCCGCCACTCCTCCTCGGCCGCCGCCGACTCCTCGGGCAGGAACGAGCGGTCGGCGCCCAGGAACAGCACCGGCGCGGAGATCGGGTCCAGCGGGCACTGCGGCAGCAGATCGAAGTAGCGGGTCATCGCCGACAGCCCCGTACTGCCGAACAGGCCGAATTCCGCGTCCTGTTCGACCAGCGTCACGGCCATCTCCTGGAACACCTGCGCGCTGACCCCGCCGCCGGACACCTGGTAGCTGTCCACCAGCACCACACCCGCGGGCCCGGCCCCCATCTCCTCCAGGCGGGCCGCCGTCGCGTAGGCGATCAGACCACCGGAGGAGTAGCCGAACAGCACGTACGGCTCGCCCTCGGCGGCGTTCAGCACGGCGTCCGCGAGGATCGCGGTGAGCGCGTCCACCGAGCCGGGCAGGCTGTCTCCGGGGGTGAACCCGGGCGTCGGCAGGGTGCTCACCGGACGCACCCCGCGGAAGTGCGAGGCCAGCCGGGCGTGCTGGTGCTGGCCCCCGGTCGCCATCGGCGTGCTCAGGCACACCAGCCGCGGCCGGGCCGGGCCCTCGGCGAGCCGCTGCGGCCCCAGCTCGCCCGTGAACTGCGCCGCCGAGGCGAAGTGCGGCCGCAGATCGGCCACCGCCCGCAGCAGCGCGAAGCCGCCGTCCGAGTCGCCCGCCAGCACCGCGTCACGGAACAGCCCGGGAACCGTCTCGCCGCGTGCGGCCGGCGTGCTCGCCGCGGGTTCCGCGGTGAACTCCTCGCGCAGCCTGCGGGCGAGTCCCGCGGGCGTGCGGCTGTCGAAGACCGCCGTCGACGGGAGCGTCACGCCCAGGTCGTCGTGCAGGGCCGAGCGCAGCTCCATCACGCTCAGCGAGTCGAACCCCGCCTCCAGGAAGCCCCGTTCGGGATCGACCGCGTCGGCGCCGCCGTGCCCCAGCACCGTCGCCGAGTGCCGCAGCACCAGCGCCAGGATCTCCTGCTCCCGCTCCCCGTCGTCCAGCCGGGCCAGCCGGGCGCGCAGCGCCGCCGGGTCGTCGCCCGCGGCCCGCCGCCGTGCGGCCGTGCGCACCAACGAGCGGAACAGCGCGGGCGGTTCGCCCGCCGCGGCCAGCGCCTTGAAGTCGAACCGGATCGGCACCAGCGCCGCCCGGTCCGCCGCGCACGCCGTGTCGAAGAGCGCGAGACCCTCCGCCTCGGACATCTCCCGCACCCCGGAGCGGTCCAGCCGGGCGCGGTCCGCCTCGGCCAGTTCCCCGGCCATGCCCGACCCGTCGGCCCACAGGCCCCAGGCCAGGGAGAGGCCGGGCAGCCCCTGGTGGGCGCGGTGGGTGGCGAGGGCGTCGAGATAGGAGTTGGCGGCGGCGTAGGAGCCCTGGCCCGCGTTGCCGACGGTGCCCGCCGCCGAGGAGAACAGCACGAACGCGGTGAGCGGGCGGCCCTGGGTGAGATCGTGCAGGTTCCAGGCCGCGTCCACCTTGGGCCGCAGGACGGCCGCCACCCGTTCCGGGGTGAGGGAGGTGACGAGTCCGTCGTCCAGGACTCCGGCGACGTGCACGACGGCGTCCACGGGATGCGCGTCCAGCAGCGCGGCCGTGGCCTCCGGGTCGGCCAGGTCGCAGGCCGCGACCGCGATGTCCGCGCCGAGGGCGGCCAGTTCGTCGCGCAGCGCGGTCATCGCCGGATCGGACGGACCGCGCCGGCTCGCCAGCACAAGGCGCCGCACCCCGTACGCGCCGACCAGATGCCGTCCGACCGCCCGGCCGAGCGCGCCGCCCGCCCCGCTGACCAGGACGGTGCTGTCGGGGGTGAAGACGGCGGCGGGCTGGTCACTCTCGGTGGGGGTGTGCCGGGTGAGGCGGGCGGCGTGGAGGTGCCCGCCCCGGATCAGGACCTGGGGTTCGCCCGTGGTGAGGGCGGCCTCCAGGAAGGTGTCTCCTGCGGAGGGGTCGGTGTCGGTGTCGACGAGGACGAACTGGCCGGGGTTCTCGGCCTGTGCGGAGCGTACGAGACCCCAGACGGCGGCTCCGGCCGGGTCGGTGACGTCCTCGCCCGCCAGCGCCACCGCCCCGCCCGTCACCACCGTCAGCCGGGCACCGGAGTCGACCGCCTCCTGGACCTCGCCGAGGACCCGCAGCACCTCCGCGTGTGTCTCGGCGGCGCTCACCCCCGGCCGGGTCCGCAGCACCGCCACCCCGGTCGCGGCGCTCCCGTCCCCGGCCGGGGCAGCCGCCCCGTCCAGCGGGGTCCACTCGACCCGGAAGAGGCTGTCGCCGCCCGCCGGACGCGGCGCCGCGACCTCCCGCAGCACCAGCGAACCCACCGACAGCACCGGCGCGCCCTGGGCGTCCGCGACCTCCAGCGCCATGCCGTCCCCGTCCGCCGACGGCGTCAGCCGCACCCGCAGCGCCGACGCGCCCCAGGCGTGCAGTGCCACCGACGACCAGGCGAACGGCACCCGCGCCGACTCCCCGTCCGACACCAGCCCGAACACATGCAGACAGGCGTCGAACAGCGCCGGGTGCAGCCCGAAGCCCTCGGCGGCCGTGCTCTCGACCACCGTGCCCTCGGGCGGGGTGATCTCGGCGTACAGGTCGTCCCCGTCCCGCCAGGCGGCCGTCAGCCCCTGGAAGGCGGGCCCGTACCCGAACCCGGCCTCGGCCAGCTCCTCGTACATCCCCTCGACGGGCAGCGGCTCGGCACCGGCCGGCGGCCACACCGCCAGATCCCCGGACGGGGCGGGCGTGGTGGTCGGGGAGGCCGGGGTGGCCGGGGTGGCGCTGAGCGTGCCCGTCGCGTGCCGGGTCCAGGAGGCGCCTGCCTCCGCGTCCTCCTCCCGGGCGTAGACGGCGACGGTACGGGTCTCGGTGCCCTCCCCGACGACGACCTGGAAGGCGACCCCGCCCTGTTCGGGCACCACCAGCGGGGCTTCCAGGGTCAGTTCGGCCAGTGTCTCGAAGCCGGTCTGCGCCCCGGCGGCCAGCGCCAGCTCGACGAAACCGGTGCCCGGGTAGAGCGTGGTGCCCCCGACCGCGTGATCGGCGAGCCAGGGGTGGCTGTCGCGGGACAGCCGCCCGGTGAACACCACCCCGTCCGACTCCGGTGACGGCACCGCCGCCCCCAGCAGCGGGTGCTCCGGCGCCCACAGCCCCGCCTCGGACACGTCACCGCCGCCCGCGCCCGGCCAGGAACCGCCCGCGTACTCCTTGGGCGTCAGCCAGTAGCGGGTCCGCCGGAAGGCGTACGTCGGCAGGTCGTCGACCCGCCGGACACCGGTGCCCGCGAAGTACCCGGCCCAGTCGACCCGGACACCCGACGTGTGCAACTGACCGAGCGCGGAGACGAGTTCACGTACCTCTTCGCGGTTGCGGCGCTGCGCGGGGACGAACACGGCGTCCTCGGCCACGGCCGGTCCGAGCGCGGTGAGGACGGCGTCGGGGCCGATCTCCAGGAAGGTGGCGGCGGGGATGCGGGCGAGGGCGTCCGTCAGCCGGACGGGCTTGCGGATGTGCTCGGTCCAGTAGGCGGGGGTGGTGAGTTCGTCGGTGACGGTGTCGCCGGTGACCGTGGAGACGAAGGGGATGAGCGGCTGCTCGTAGGTGAGCGATTCCGCGACGGCCCGGAAGTCGTCCAGGACCGGTTCCATGAGCGGTGAGTGGAAGGCGTGGCTGACGGTGAGCTGCTTGGTCTTGCGGCCCTGGGCGGCGAAGTGGTCCGCGATGGCGCGGACTTCGGCCTCGGCGCCCGAGATCACGGTGGAATCGGGCGAGTTGAGGGCGGCGATGCCGACCCGTTCGGTCAGGTGCGGCTGGATCTCGTCCTCGGTGGCCTGTACGGCGATCATCGTGCCGCCTGACGGGAGGCTTTGCATGAGCCGTCCCCGGGCGGTGACCAGCTTGGCCGCGTCCTCCAGGGAGAAGACACCCGCCACGTGTGCGGCGGCGATCTCGCCGATGGAGTGTCCGGCCAGGTGGTCCGGGGTCACGCCCCACGACTCGACCAGCCGGTACAGCGCGACCTCGAAGGCGAACAGCGCCGGTTGGGTGTACTGGGTCTGGTTGAGCAGGTCGGCGTCCTCGCCCCACATCACCTCCCGCAACGGCCGCTCCAAGTGGGCGTCCACGGCGGCCAGTACGGCGTCCAGCGCCCGAGCGAACACAGGGTAGGACTCGGCCAGCTCCCGTCCCATGCCGAGCCGCTGCGCCCCCTGCCCGGTGAACAGGAACGCCAGCTTCCCGGTGGTCCGTGCCCGGCCGCGCAGGACGCCCGGGGCGGTGCGGCCCTCGGTGAGGGCGGCCAGGCCCTGGAGGGCGTCCTCGTGGGTCCCGGCGCAGACGACGGCGCGGTGGCGCAGGGCGCCGCGTGCGGTGGCCAGGGTGTGGGCCAGGTCGGGCAGGGCGATGCCGGGACGGGCGGCCAGCCAGGTGTGCAGTCGGCGGGCCTGGTCGGGCAGGGCCTCGGAGGAGGCGGCCGACAGTGCCAGCGGGACCACACCGGCCGGGCGCGCGCCCGGCGCGGGCTGCTCGCCGGACCGGTCCACGGGCTCCTCGGCGGGGGCCTGCTCGATGATCAGGTGGGCGTTGGTGCCGCTGAGGCCGAAGGACGACACACCGGCGCGGCGGGCGCGGCCGGTGTCGGGCCAGGCGCGGGACTCCGTGAGCAGTTCGACGGCGCCGGACTCCCAGTCGACGTGCGGGGTGGGCTCGTCGATGTGGAGAGTCTTGGGCAGGACGCCCTCGCGGATGGCCATGACCATCTTGATCACACCGCCGACACCGGCGGCGGCCTGGGCGTGGCCGATGTTCGACTTGAGGGAGCCGAGCCACAGCGGGCGGCCCTCGGGGCGGTCCTGGCCGTAGGTGGCCAGCAGCGCCTGCGCCTCGATGGGGTCGCCGAGGGTGGTGCCGGTGCCGTGCGCCTCGACCGCGTCGACGTCGGCCGTGGTGAGCCCGGCGGCGCTCAGCGCCTGCTGGATGACGCGGCGCTGAGCGGGGCCGCTCGGCGCGGTCAGGCCGTTGCTGGCGCCGTCCTGGTTGACGGCGGAGGAGCGGATCACGGCCAGTACGGGGTGGCCGTTGCGGCGGGCGTCGGAGAGCCGTTCCAGCAGCAGGAGACCGGCGCCCTCCGCCCAGCCGGTGCCGTCCGTCGAGGCGGCGAAGGACTTGCAGCGGCCGTCCGGGGCCAGCCCGCGCTGCCTGCTGAACTCCACGAAGGTCTCCGGGCTGGCCATGACGGTGACCCCGCCGGCCAGCGCGAGGTCGACCTCGCCGGAGCGCAGCGCCTGCGCGGCCAGGTGCATGCCGACCAGGGACGACGAGCAGGCCGTGTCCACGGTGACGGACGGGCCCTCGAAGCCGTACGTGTACGAGACCCGGCCGGCCAGAACCGAACCGGTGTTCGAGTTGGCCGGGTAGTCGTGGTACATCATCCCGGCGTAGACGCCGGTGGCCGAGCCCTTGAGGGCCGCCGGGTCGATTCCGGCCCGCTCGAACACCTCCCAGGACACTTCGAGGAGCAGCCGCTGCTGCGGGTCGATGTAGCGGGCCTCGCGCGGGCTGATCCCGAAGAAGTCGGCGTCGAAGCCGCCCGCGTCGTCCACGAACCCGCCCTCGCGGGCGTAGCTGGTGTCGGGCCGCTCGCCGTCCGGGTCGTACAGCTTCGCGAGGTCCCAGCCGCGGTCTGTGGGGAACGGGGCGACCGCGTCGGTGCCCTCGGCGACCAGTCGCCACAGGTCCTCGGGCGAGCGGACCCCGCCCGGGAAGCGGCAGGCCATCGCGACGACCGCCACCGGCTCCCGCGCGGCCTCGTCGAGCCTGCGGTGGTGCGCGCGCAGCCGTTCGTTCTCCTTCAGCGACGCGCGCAGCGCCGCCACCAGCTTCTGATCGGTGCCCGTCTGGGGGTTGGTCATCGCTGCTGTCCTATTCGCGGATCGAGTCGACATCGAGTCCGAGCGTGGTGTTGATGAAGTCGAACACGTCGTCCGCACTGGCGGACTCGAGTGTGGCCTGAGCGGAGGCGCCGGCCTCCTCACCGCCGCCGCCCGTGAGCCGGGCGGTCAGCGCGTGCAGCCGGGAGACGATGCGGGACTCCTCGACCTGCTGGGGTGTCAGAGCGGCCAGATACGCGCCGAACCGCTCCAGTTCCTCGTCGACCGAGCCGCCGCCCGCGCCGCCCTCCTGCGGGCACAGCTCGGTGCGCAGGTAGTCGGCGAGGGCGCGCGGCGTGGTGTAGTCGAAGACGAGCGTGGTGGGCAGCTTGCGGCCGGTCGCCGCGCTCAGCCGGGTCCGCAGGTCCACGGCGGACACCGAGTCGAAGCCCAGGTCCTGGAAGGACCGGTGCGGTTCGACCGCCGCGCCGTCCTCGTGGCCGAGGAGCGCCGCCACCTGGGTGCGGACCAGGTCCAGCAGGGCCGCGGCCTGCTCGGGCCCGGTCAGCCGCTCCAGACGGGCGGCCAGGTCCTGGCGGTCGCCGCCGCCCGCGCTCTGCTCCGGTGCGCCGCCCTCGGCGGCCTCCGGCAGCAGGTCCAGCAGGGGGCGCGGCCGGGCCAGCGTGTAGGTGGGGGCGAACTTCGCCCAGTCGATGTCGGCGACCACCACATGGGACTCGCCGTGCTCCAGGATCCGGCGCAGCGCGGCCAGCGCCGAGCGGGGCGCCATCGCGGGCGCGCCGATCCGCCGCGAGGCCGCGGCGATCTCCGGGGTGACCATGCCGCCGTCCCAGGAGCCCCACGCGACACAGGTCGCGGCCAGGCCGCGCGCCCGGCGCCGCCGCGCCAGCCCGTCCAGATAGGCGTTGGCGCTCGCGTACGCCGTCTGCCCGGCGCCGCCCCACACGGCGGCACCCGAGGAGAACAGCACGAACGCGTCCAGCTCCCGGTCCCCGAGCAGGTCGTCGAGATGGGCGGCGCCCGCGACCTTCGCGGTGCCGACCGAGGCGAACTCGGCCAGCGGCAGCTCGCCCAGCGGGACGGGCCGCTGCGCGGCACCGGCCGCGTGCACCACGGCGGTCAGCTCGGGCAGCCCGGCCAGCAGGGCGGCCACCTGCTCCCGGTCGGCCACGTCGCAGGCGGCGACCGTCACCCGGGCGCCCAGCGCGGTCAGTTCCTCCGTCAGCCCGGCCGCGCCGGGCGCCTCCGCGCCGCGCCTGCTGGTGAGGACCAGGTGCGGGGCGCCGTGCGAGGCCAGCAGCCGGGCCACATGGGCGCCCAGGCCGCCGGTGCCGCCGGTGATCAGGGTGGTGCCGCGCGGCTGCCAGGGCCGCGCGGGCTCCCGGTCGCCCAGCGGCGCGCGTTCCATCCGGCGGCCGTAGGCGCCCTGGGCGCGCAGCGCGACCTGGTCCTCGCCGCCGCCCGCCGACACGACGGCGTACAGCCCGTCGAGGACCGCCGCGTCGGCCGCGTCCGCTCCCGCCGGGAGGTCGACCAGGCCGCCCCAGGTGTCCGGCTGGTCCAGGGAGAGCCCGATGCCCAGGCCCCACAGCGAGGTCGCCAGCGGCTCCTCGACGGACTCGGTGCCGTCCACGGCCACCGCGCCCGCCGTCACGCACCACAGGGGAGCGGTGACGCCCGCGTCGGTGAGCGCCTGCGCCAGCAGGACCGTCGTCGCGGTTCCGGCGGACAGCTCCGGGTGCTCCGGGTGCGGCGCCCCGTCCAGGCCGAGCAGCGACAGCACCCCGGCCGGAGCGACGCCGTCCGCCGCCGCGCCGAGCCGCGCGGCGAGCGCGTCCCGAGTGTCGTCCGGGCCGGCCTCGACCACGGTGACGTCCCCGGCGCGCTCCCGGAACCCCTCCACGACCGCGGCCACCGCCGGATCGGCGGCCCGCCCGGCGGGCACGGCCAGCAGCCACGCGGCGGGCCCGCTCGGGGCCTGCGGGCGCGGCAGTGCGTGCCAGGTCACCCGGTAGCGCCAGGTGTCGGTCAGCGCCCGCTCCCGGTGCGTACGGCGCAACTCGCCCAGCGCGGGCAGCACTTCGGCGAGCGCGTCACCGGACACCCCCAGCCGCCCGGCCAGCGCCGCCGCGTCGTCCTGCCGCTCCAGCGCGTCCCAGAAGCCCGCGTCCAGCGGATCGGCACCGCCGCCCCCGGTGGCGGACGGCTGCCACAGGTACCAGCGGTGCTGGAAGGCGTACGTCGGCAGCTCCACCCGGCGCGCGCCCGCGAAGTACGCCGCCCAGTCCACCCGTACGCCCCGCGTGTACGCGGCGGCCAGGGCGCCCGCGGTCTCCTGCCCCTCCGGGCGGTCCCGGCGCAGCAGCGGTGCGAACACACCGTCCTCCGGGGCGAGCAGGCAGTCCGGTCCGGTCGCCGACAGCGCCGCGTCCGGGCCCAGTTCCAGGAAGGTGGTCACGCCCCGCGACTCCAGGGCGCGCACCGCGTCCAGGAACCGCACCGGCTCCCGTACGTGCCGCACCCAGTAGTCGGCGGAGCACAGCTCCTCGGCGCCGGCCGGGGCGCCGGTGACGGTGGAGACGACGGCGAGCGCCGGGGGAGCGTACGACAGGCCCTCGGCGACCCGGGCGAACTCGGCGAGCATCGGCTCCATCAGCGGCGAGTGGAAGGCGTGCGACACGTTCAGCCGCTTGGTGCGGCGGCCCAGCGCGCGCAGTGCCTCCGCGACCGCGAGGACGCCGTCCTCGGGGCCTGAGACGACCACCGACGAGGGCCCGTTGACCGCCGCGACGCCCACCTGCCCGGTGAGCAGCGGCAGCACCTCCTCCTCGGTGGCCTCCACCGCGGCCATCGCCCCGCCCACGGGCAGCGCCTGCATCAGCCGGCCGCGCGCCGCGACCAGCGCGGCGGCGTCGGCGAGCGAGAACACACCCGCCACGTGCGCGGCGGCGATCTCACCGATCGAGTGCCCGGCCAGGCAGTCGGGCGTGACACCCCAGGACTCCAGTAGCCGGAACAGGGCCACCTCGACCGCGAACAGCGCCGGCTGCGCGTACTCGGTCCGGTTCAGCAGGTCGGCGTCCTCGCCCCACATCACCTCGCGCAGCGGCCGGTCCAGATGCCGGTCCAGCTCGGTCAGCGCCGCGTCCAGCGCCTGGGCGAACACCGGCTGAGCGGCGTGCAGTTCACGGCCCATGCCGAGGCGCTGCGCGCCCTGTCCGGTGAACAGGAACGCGTTGACCGCCTCCCCCCGGGCCACCCCGGTGACCACGTTCGCGGCGGGCTCACCGGCGGCCAGCGCCGCCAGGGCGCGCCGCACCTGCTTGCGGTCGGTGGCGCTCACCACCGCCCGGTGCTCCAGCGCCGCCCGGCCCGTCGCCAGCGAGAACCCGAGGTCCCGCAGGCCGGTGTCGCCGCTCTCCGCCAGATGCGCGGCGAGCCGCCCGGCCTGCGCGCGCAGCGCCTCCTCGCTCTTGCCCGACACCACCAGCGGCACCGGCCCGCCGTCGGCCGCGGGCCGCCCGGCCCCGGCCGCCGTCCCGGAACCCTCGGATTCGCCCGGTCCACCGGCCGCGTCCACCGCCTCGGCGGGCGCCTGCTCCACGATCACATGCGCGTTGGTGCCGCTCAGCCCGAACGAGGAGACCCCCGCGCGCCGCGGCCGCCCGCCGTCTGGCCACGGCGTGTCCTCGGCCAGCAGCCGCACCGCGCCCGCCGACCAGTCCACCTTCGGCGTCGGCTCGTCCAGGTGCAGCAGCCTCGGCAGCACCCCGTGCCGCATCGCCTGCACCATCTTGATGACCCCGCCCACCCCGGCCGCCGCCTGGGTGTGCCCGATGTTCGACTTCAGCGACCCCAGCCACAGCGGCCGGTCCTCCGGCCGCCCCCGCCCGTACGTCGCCAGCAGCGCCTGCGCCTCGATGGGATCACCGAGCACCGTGCCCGTGCCGTGCCCCTCCACCGCGTCCACATCGGCGGCCGACAGCAGCGCGTCGTCCAGCGCCTGCTGGATCACCCGCTGCTGCGAGGGCCCGTTCGGCGCGGTCAGACCGTTGCTCGCGCCGTCGGAGTTGATGGCGCTGCCCCGGACCACGGCCAGCACCGGATGCCCGTTGCGGCGCGCGTCCGACAGCCGCTCCAGCAGCAGCATCCCGGCACCCTCGCCCCACCCGGTGCCGTCGGCGGACGCCGCGAACGACTTGCAGTGGCCGTCCGGCGCCAGCCCCCGGTCCTGGCTGAACCCGACGAACGCGTCCGGAGTGCTCATCACCGTCACCCCGCCCGCCAGCGCCAGCGAGCACTCGCCCGCGCGCAGCGCGCGCACCGCCCAGTGCAGCGCCACCAGCGACGACGAGCAGGCCGTGTCCACCGTGACCGCGGGCCCCTCGAAACCGAAGCTGTACGCCACCCGCCCGGACACCACACTGCCCAGCGTGCCGATCCCGCGCTCACCGAGCCCGCTGCGCCCCGCGTAGTCGTGGTAGGCGACCCCGGCGAACACCCCGGTACGGCTGCCCTTGAGCCCGGTCGGATCCAGGCCCGCCCGCTCCAGCGCCTCCCAGGAGATCTCCAGCAGCAGCCGCTGCTGCGGATCCGTCTCCTTCGCCTCCCGCGGACTCATCCGGAACAGATCGGCGTCGAAGCTGCCCATGTCGTGCAGGAAGCCGCCCCGCGTCGAGTACGTCCGGCCCGGCGTCGCCGGCTCCGGGTCGTACAGCGCCTCGGCGTCCCAGCCCCGGTTGTCCGGGAAGGACGTGATGCCGTCACCGCCCGCGGCGACCAGCTCCCACAACTGCTCCGGCGAGGTCACACCCCCCGGGTAGCGGCACGCCATCGCCACGATCGCGACGGGTTCCGCCTTCTGGTCCTCCAGCTCCCGCAACCGCCGCTTGGCCTGCTGGAGTTCGCCGGTCGCCCGCTTGAGGTAGTCCCTGAGCCTGTCGTCGTTCGCCATCGGTTCCCACACTCTCCCGTCAGGACAAGCCGAGTTCGCGGTCGAGCGCCTCGAACAGTTCGTCGTCGGTGGCCGCGCCGAGGTCTTCCCCGGCGGCCTCGTCCTCGCGCCCCGCGAGGTCCTGCCAGCGGCGCACCAGCGCCTCCAGCCGTGCACCCACCCGGGCCCGTTCGCCGTCACCGGCCACGGGCACCGACGCCAGCGCCTCCGCCAGGCGGTCCACCTCCGTCAGTACCACGGCCACCGGATCCACCGGCGGCGGCGCCAGCGCGGCCCGCACATACGCGGCCACGGCCCGCGCGCTGGGCTGGTCGAAGGCGAGCGTCGCCGGCAGGTCGAGCCCGGTCGCCGCGCCCAGCCTGCGGCGCAGCTCGGTCGCGGCCAGCGAGTCGAAGCCCAGCTCCTGGAACGCCTCGTCCGGCTCCACCGAGGAACCCGACGGATGCCCCAGCACCTCGGCGACCTGCGTGCGCACCAGCTCCAGCAGCTCCCGGTCGCGCTC
The DNA here is from genome assembly GCF_000373685.1 of Streptomyces sp. PsTaAH-124. NCBI lineage: Bacteria > Bacillati > Actinomycetota > Actinomycetes > Kitasatosporales > Streptomycetaceae > Streptomyces > Streptomyces sp. PsTaAH-124. The sequence goes on from NZ_KB892174.1 coordinate 88,071, forward strand.
GCCCTCGGGCAGCGCCGCCAGCCGCTCCCGCAGCCCGGCAGCGCCGCCCGCGGAGGCCCGCCGGACCGCCGCACGCCGCCGCACCGGCGCCACCGCGCCCTCCTCGGCGCCCAGTTCACCGGCCGTCACGGCACGGAAGTCCACGGAACGCGCCGACAGCACCGGAGCACCCGAGGGATCGGCGGCGCCCACCGTCACACCGCCCGAGCCGTCGTCGGCCGGGGCCAGCCGCACCCGCAGCGCCGAGGCACCGGCGGCGTGCAGCACCACCTCCCGCCAGCCGGACGGCAGCACCGGCCCGGCGTCCGCGCCCGCCGCCCACAGCGGATGGAACACGGCCTCCAGCAGCGCCGGATGCAGCCCGAAGCCCTCGGCCGCCGGTTCCTCCCCGTCGAGGGCGACCTCGGCGAACACCTCGTCGCCGCGCCGCCACAGCGCCCGCACCAGCTCCAGACCGGGACCGTAGTGGTACCCCCGCCCGGCCAGCACGTCGTACACGTCGTCGCACGCCTCCGGCACGGCCCCGGCCGGCGGCCACACCTCGGCCCACGCTTCCGGTACGGCCGTACCCCCGGCCTCCTCCGGACGCAGCGCGCCGCCCGCGTGCCGGACCCAGCCGTCCGACTCGCCCCGCCGGGAGTGCACGGCCACGGACCGACCGCCCGCCTCGTCCGCCGCACCGACCACGACCCGCAGCGTGACCGCCGCATCCGCCGGGAGCATCAGCGGCCGGTCGACCCCGAACTCCGCCAGCGTCCCGCAGCCCAGCCGCTCACCCGCGCTCAGCGCCAGCTCGGCCAGCGCCGAGACGGGCAGCACGGGCGTGCCCAGCAGGGCGTGCTCGGCGAGCAGGCCCTCTGACCCCGGAGCCAGCACCCCGGTCAACACCAGGCCCCCGTCCGGCAGTTCCACCTCGGCACCCAGCAGCGGATGCCCGCCCGGCGCCTGCCCGATCCCCGCGACACCCTCGCCCGAGTCCTGCGGCACCAGCCAGTACCGGGCCCGCTGGAACGCGTAGGTCGGCAGCTCCACCCGCCGCGCGCCACTGCCCTCGAAGTACGCCGCCCAGTCGACCCGCACACCCACCGTGTGCAACCGGCCGACCGCACCGGCGAGTTCCTCCGTCTCCACCCGGTTCCGGCGCTGCGCCGCGACCGCCGCCGCACCCGGCACGATGTCCTGCGCGAGCGCGGTGAGCACGGCGTCGGGGCCGATCTCCAGGAAGGCGACGGCGGGGAGGTGCGCGAGCGCGTCGGTGAGCCGGACGGGCTTGCGGATGTGCTCGGTCCAGTAGGCGGCGGTGGTGAGTTCGTCGGTGACGGTGTCGCCGGTGACCGTGGAGACGAAGGAGATGCGGGGCTGGTGGTACGTCAGCGATTCCGCGACGGCCCGGAAGTCGTCCAGGACCGGTTCCATGAGCGGGGAGTGGAAGGCGTGGCTGACGCTGAGCTGCTTGGTCTTGCGGCCCTGGGCGGCGAAGTGCTCGGCGATGGCGAGTACTTCGGCCTCAGCGCCCGAAACGACCGTGGACTGGGAGGAGTTGAGGGCGGCGATGCCGACCTGCTCGGTGAGCAGCGGCAGGATCTCCTCCTCGGTGGCCTGGACGGCGATCATGGCGCCGCCCGCCGGGAGGGCCTGCATGAGTCGTCCCCGGGCGGTGACCAGCCTGGCCGCGTCCTCCGGCGAGAACACCCCTGCCACATGTGCGGCGGCGATCTCGCCGATCGAGTGACCGGCCAGATAGTCGGGTGTGATGCCCCATGACTCGACCAGCCGGTAGAGGGCGACCTCGAAGGCGAACAGTGCGGGCTGCGTGTACTGGGTCTGGTTGAGCAGGTCCGCGTCCTCGCCCCACATCACCTCCCGCAGCGGCCGCTCCAAGTGCGCGTCCACAGCGGTCAGTACGGCGTCCAGCGTTTCGGCGAAGACGGGGTGGGCCTCGGCCAGCTCCCGGCCCATGCCGAGCCGCTGCGCACCCTGCCCCGTGAACAGGAAGCCCGTGCCCTCGCCGCTCTGGACGCGTCCGCGCACGATCTGGGGCAGTTCCCGGTCGTCCGTGAGGGCGCGCAGGCTCTCCAGGGCGTCGGCGCGGTCGGTGGCCCACACGACGGCGCGGTGGTCCAGCGGGACGCGGGTGGCGGCGGTGGACCAGGCGACGTCGGCGAGGCCGGGGGCCTGGTCCTGGGCGAGCAGCCGGTGCAGGCGCTCGGCCTGGGCGGGCAGCGCCTCGGCGGTGCGCGCGGACAGCAGCAGCGGCAGCAGCGCGGGTCCCGTGCCGCGTTCGGTGCCACCGAGCGCGGCCATCGCCGCGGCGAACTCCTCCCGCTCCCCGCGGCCGCGCCGCTGGGCCGCCGTGAAGCCGGCGTCCTCCGCGATGGCAGGGCCGAGGGCGGTGAGGACGGCGTCCGGGCCGATCTCCAGGTGGGAGGCGGCCGCGATGCGGCTGACGGCGTCGGTGAGCCGGACGGGCTTGCGGATGTGCTCGGTCCAGTAGGCGGGGGTGGTGAGTTCGTCGGTGACGGTGTCACCGGTGACCGTGGAGACGAAGGGGATGCGGGGGCGCGCGTAGGTCAGCGACTCCGCCACCGCCCGGAAGTCGTCCAGCACCGGTTCCATCAGCGGTGAGTGGAAGGCGTGGCTCACGGCGAGCTGCTTGGTCTTGCGCCGGAGGCTGTCGAAGTGCGCCTTGAGGGTGAGGACGGCGTCCTCGGCGCCCGAGACGACCACCGACGACGGCCCGTTGACGGCCGCGATGCCCACCTGCTCGGTGAGCAGCGGCAGCACCTCGTCCTCGGTGGCCTGCACGGCGACCATCGCGCCGTCCGCCGGGAGGGCCTGCATGAGGCGTCCGCGTGCGGTGACGAGGCGGGCCGCGTCCTCCAGGGAGAAGACCCCGGCGACGTGTGCGGCGGCGATCTCGCCGATGGAGTGCCCGGCCAGGTGGTCCGGGGTCACGCCCCACGACTCGACCAGCCGGTAGAGGGCGACCTCGAAGGCGAAGAGCGCGGGCTGCGTGTACTGCGTCTGGTTCAGCAGGTCCGCGTCCTCGCCCCACATCACCTCCCGCAGCGGCCGCTCCAAGTGCGCGTCCACAGCGGTCAGTACGGCGTCCAGCGCCTCGGCGAAGACGGGGTGGGCCTCGGCCAGCTCCCGGCCCATGCCGAGCCGCTGCGCACCCTGCCCCGTGAACAGGAAGGCGAGGCCGCCCTCGTCGGGTGACTGCTCCAGGATCACGTGGGCGTTGGTGCCGCTGATGCCGAAGGAGGAGACTCCGGCGCGGCGCGGGCGGCCCTGGCGGGGCCACGGGGTGGCCTCGGTCAGCAGCCGCACCTGGCCCTCGGACCAGTCGACCTTGGGGGAGGGCTCGTTCAGGTGCAGGGTCCTGGGCAGGACGCCGTGCCGCATGGCCTGGACGGTCTTGATGATGCCGCCGACGCCCGCGGCGGCCTGGGTGTGGCCGATGTTCGACTTCAGGGAGCCCAGCCACAGCGGCCGGTCGGCGGGCCGGTCCTTGCCGTAGGTCGCCAGCAGCGACTGGGCCTCGATCGGGTCGCCGAGGACGGTCGCGGTGCCGTGCGCCTCGACGGCGTCGACGTCGTCCGTGCCGAGTCCGGCGTCGGCGAGGGCCTGGCGGATCACGCGTTGCTGCGCGGGCCCGTTGGGCGCGGTCAGGCCGTTGCTCGCGCCGTCCTGGTTGACGGCCGAGCCGCGGATCACCGCGAGCACCGGGTGCCCGTTGCGGCGGGCGTCGGACAGCCGCTCGACGAGCAGCAGGCCCGCGCCCTCGCCCCAGCCGGTGCCGTCGGCGGCGGCGTCGAAGGAGCGGCAGCGGCCGTCGGCGGACAGGCCGCGCTGGCTGCTGAACTCGATGAACGTCTCCATCGTCGACATCACGGTCACACCGCCGGCCAGCGCGAGGGAGCACTCGCCCGCCCGCAGGGCCCGGATCGCCAGGTGCAGGGCGACCAGCGAGGACGAGCAGGCCGTGTCCAGGGAGACGGCCGGGCCCTCCAGGCCGTAGTGGTAGGCGAGCCGCCCGGAGATGATCGAGCCGGTGGCGGAGGCGAACGGGTAGTCGTGGTACATGACGCCGGTGAACACACCGGTGGCCGAGCCCTTGAGCGCCGCCGGGTCGATCCCGGCCCGCTCGAACAGCTCCCAGGAGGTCTCCAGCAGCAGCCGCTGCTGCGGGTCCATGCCGAGGCTCTCGTTCGGGCTGATACCGAAGAAGCGGTTGTCGAAGTCGGCGGCGTCGTAGAGGAAGGAACCGGAACGGGTGTAGGTCTTCCCGGGGTTGCCGGGCTCGGGGTCGTAGGTGCCCTCGACGTCCCAGCCCCGGTCGGCGGGGAAGCCGCCGACCGCGTCGACCCCGTCGGCGACCAACTTCCACAGGTCCTCGGGGGAGGCGACGTCGCCGGGGTAGCGGCAGGCCATGGAGACGATGACGATCGGATCGTCGTCGTCGCCGGACGCGCCGCCGGGCGCCGGGGCGGTGGCCGCCGTGCGGTCGTCGGCGCCGGACAGCAGGGTGTCCAGGTGGGCGGCGACCGCGCGGGCGCTCGGGTGGTCGAAGACCAGCGTGGCGGGCAGGCTCTGGCCGACGAGGGCGCGCAGCGCGTTGCGCAGTTCGACGGCGGCCAGCGAGTCGAAGCCCATCTCCTGGAAGGCGCGGTCGGGTTCGACGGCGTCGGCGGAGTCGTGGCCGAGCGCGGTGGCGGCCTGGGCGCGCACCAGGTGCAGCAGTTCGCGGGCGCGGTCCTCGGCGGACAGCCCGGCCAGCCGCTCGGCGAGACCGCCGGAGGCGGCGGCCTGGGCCGTGGCGCCCTCCGTGCGGCGGGCCGGGGCCGGGACCAGGTCGCGCAGGACCGTCTGCGCGGACCCGGCCGCGGCCTGGGCGCGCAGCGCGCTGACGTCCAGGCGCAGCAGCAACAACAGCGGTTCGGCGCTGCGCAGGGCCGCGTCGAACAGGCCGAGGCCCTCGTCGGCGGAGAGCGGCGGGAAGCCCTGGCGGCGCAGCCGTTCCACGTCGGCGCCGGTCAGCTGCTCGGCCATGCCGCCGGTCGCCCACAGGCCCCAGGCCAGCGAGGTCGCCGGGAGGCCGGTGCTCCGGCGGTGGCGGGCGAGCGCGTCGACGAAGGTGTTGGCGGTGGCGTAGTTGGCCTGGCCCGCCGCGCCCAGGATGCCGGCGGCGGAGGAGAACAGGTGGAAGAAGGCCAGGTCGTGCCCGGCGGTCAGCTCGTGCAGATGCCAGGCGCCGTCCGCCTTGGCGGCCAGGACGGTGTCGAGGCGGTCGGCGGTCAGGGACTCCACGACACCGTCGTCGAGGACACCGGCCGCGTGCACCACCCCGGTGAGCGGATGCGCGGCGGGCACCGCCGCCAGGACCCGGGCGAGGGCGGCACGGTCACCGACGTCGCACGCGGCGACGGTCACCTCGGCGCCCAACTGCTCCAGTTCCGCGGTCAGTTCGGCCGCGCCGGGGGCGTCGGTGCCGCGCCTGCTGGTCAGCAGCAGTCGGCGTACGCCGTGTCCGGTGACCAGCCTGCGGGCGATCAGCGCGCCCAGGCCGCCGGTGCCGCCGGTAACCAGGACGGTGCCCTCGGGGTCCGGGGCGGCCGCCGTGTCGGGGCCCGCGCCGCGCACCAGGCGCGGGACGCGCAGGGTGCCGTCGTGCAGCGCGAACTCGGGTTCCCCGGTGGCCAGTACGGCGGTCAGCCGGTCGTGGGAGCCGGGGGTGCCGTCGAGGTCGGCGAGGACGAACCGGCCGGGGTTCTCCGCCTCCGCCGCCCGGACCAGGCCCCACACGGGGGCGAGGACGAGGTCGGTGGCGTCCGGTGCGGCGGCGCCCTCGGTGACGAACACCAGCCGGGAGTCGGCGAACCGGTCGTCGGCCAGCCACCGCTGGACGAGGTCCAGGGCGTGGTGGGTGACGGCGCGCACCGCCTGCGGGACCTCCCCCTCGGGGCGGGCCAGCGGGCACAGCACCCACCGGGGCGCGGGCAGGCCGTCGTCCACGGCGGCGGCGAGGGCCGCCAGGTCGGCGTACGCGGGTGTCCCCGGCACGCCGGGGAGGGGGGCGCCGAGCGTGACGGGCGCGGCGGGGTGCGCGGTGTCCGTGGCGGGCAGCGGCCGCGGAGTCCACTCCAGGCGCCAGGGCTGCTCGCCCAGGCTGCCCGCGGCGACCGGCCGGGCCACCAGCGAGGCCACGGACAGCACCGGGCGCCCGGTGGTGTCGGCGGCGCTGATCGCCGTACCGTCCTGGCCCACCGGGCTGAGCCGCACGCGCAGTTCGCTGGCGCCGGTGGCGTGCAGGGACACCCCGGTCCAGGCGAACGGCAGCACCGTCCCGGTGCCCTCGCCGCCGTCCGCCGCACCGTCCGCTGCGTCGGCGTCCTCGGCGGCCAGCGAGGCGTGCAGGGCCGCGTCGAGCAGTGCGGGGTGCAGACCGAACCGGCCCGCCTCGTCGCGGGTCTGGCCGGGCAGCACGACCTCGGCGAACACGTCCTCGCCCGCCCGCCACACCGCGCGCAGGCCCTGGAACACCGGCCCGTAGTCGTAGCCGCGGGCCCGCAGCCGCTCGTAGAGGCCGTCCAGGGCGAGCGGTTCGGCGCCCGCGGGCGGCCACTGCGCGAGGTCGGCGGCCTCGGCGGCGCCCGTGGCCAGCACTCCGGTGGCGTGCCGCGCCCAGGCGGTCCCCTGGTCCTCGGACCGGCCGTGCACGGTGACCGTACGGCGGCCGGAGGCGTCCGGCGCGTCCAGCATCACCTGGAGCAGCACCGCGCCCTCGTCGGGCAGCACCAGCGGTTCGTGCAGGGTCAGTTCCTCCAGCAGGTCCAGGCCCACGGTGGAGCCCGCGTGCGCGGCCAGCTCGACGAAGGCCGTGCCCGGCAGCAGGGTGCTGCCCAGCGCCGCGTGGTCGGCGACCCACGGGTGGGTGCGGGCCGAGACACGGCCGGTGAACACCAGCGCGCCCCGCTCGCCCAGTTCCACCGCCGCGCCCAGCAGCGGGTGGGACACGGCGGTCAGGCCCAGTCCGGCGGCGTCCGCCGCGACGACCGGCACCGACCAGTAGCGGCGCCGCTGGAAGGCGTACGTGGGCAGGTCGGTTCCGGACGCGCCGGAACCCTCCAGGAGGGCGCCCCAGCGGACCGTCACGCCCCGCACATGTGCCTGCGCCAGCAGACCGGGGAGTCCGTCGTCGTCGGGTGCCACGACCCGGTCGGCGCCGGTGACGGCGGCCACCCGGGCGGCGAGGTCCGCGTCCGGGACGACGAACACCTCGTGCCGCTTGTCGCGCAGCGCCCGTACGGTGTCCTCGGGCGACCCCGCGGACGGGGTGAAGCCGCCGGTGCGCGGGGTGCCGGGGGCGGGGCGTCCGCCGCGTACGGCGAGCCGGGCGCCGTCCTCCAGGGACAGCGCCCCGGCCGCGCAGGCCGCCGCCGTCTCCCCGTCGCCGTCGCCCATCAGCGCGGCCGGCCGCACCCCGAGCGCCCGCCACAGCGCGACCAGGGACACCGACACCGCCCAGCGCAGCGGCCCGGCGGCGTCGGGCGCCGTCCGGGCGGAGCGGGCCGCGTCCAGCAGGCTCCCGCCGGTCAGCGGGTCCAGGACCCGCGCGCACTCGGCCATCCGCTCGGCGAACGCCGGGAAGGCGTCCAGCAGTCGGGCGGCGTCCGCGGGCACGCCAGCGCCGGGCAGCACGAACACCGGGCGCGGATCGCCGTGCGCCACGCCCGCCCGCACCGCTGCCCCGTCGCGGCCCTCGGCCACCGCGTCCAGACCGGCGAGCAGCTGCTCCTCGTCCGCACCGAGGACGACGGCACGGTGCTCCAGCACGGCCCGTGTGGACAGGGTCAGCGCCACATCGGCGGGCCGGGTGCCCGGCGTCGCCACGAGATGATCGCGCAGTCGCCGGGCCTGGGCACGCAGTGCGGCGGCACTCTTGCCCGAGACCGGCCAAGCCACCAGATTCCTTGACAACGCCATCCCTCTTCAAGTCAGCGGCGGACGATTCAGCGGCGGCGGCCGGAGCGACCGCCGCCGGGGGTGGGCGGCGCGGTCGTCCGGCCGCCGCCCCGGGCGAGCCGCGGACCCTGACGGCCCGCCGGCCGGCGGCCACCGCCGTCCGTGTGGCCGGACGGCGGGGGCGTACGGGAGAGACCGTGCCCAGGCCCTAGCGCACGGCGGCAGGGGTGAGCAGGCCGCCCAGCTCCGGGAACTGCGCGATGGCCTCCTCGGCGGTCAGCTGCGGGCGGCTCGGACCGCGCAGCACCAGTTCCTGGATCTCGGGGGTGACCATCCCGGACGCCGGGGACATCAGGGTGAACACCCCGAACATGGCGTTCGCGACGACCGGTTCGCTCAGCGAGGTCGCCGCGAGCCGCGCCATGAACTCCTGCTCCTCGGGCGCCGGAGCCGGCACCACCACGTTGTCGATGCGGACGTCGGGGAAGGCCACGTCCTGCTGCACGGCCATCGACCACGGCGTCTCGACGGCCTCGGCGATCGCCGACTGCGCCTTGGCGGCCAGGCCCGGCTTGAGACCGGTGTCCTCCAGCGCCGCGCGCAGCGCGAGCGCGCCGAACGCGGAGGCCGACATGCCGTGCGCGTACACGGGGTTGAGGGCGGCGACGGCGTCACCGACGACGGCGAAGCCCTCCGGCAGCGGCAGGCGCTCGTAGTGCCTGCGCCGGTTGACGGTGCCCTTGTAGGGGCGGACCTCGCTGATGGGTTCGGCCTGGGCGAGCAGGTCGGCGATCATCGTGTGCCGCTGGCCGCGCGCGAACGCGTCGAACCCGGCCTCGTCGGTGGGCGGCTGCGCGCCGCGCGTCCCGGTCATCGTGGCGATCCAGCGGCCGCCCTCGATCGGGAACAGCGTCGCGCCGCGGCCCGGCTGCCCGGTGCCCGCCTGCGGCTGGATCAACAGCGCCGGGAAGTCCGGGTGCACACCCTCCGGGGCCCGGTACAGGCGCGTGGAGTAGGCGAGTCCGGGGTCGACGGACTCCTCCTCGACGGCGGGGACGCCGAGTTCGCCGAGCCACTGCGGCGCCCTGGAGCGGCGGCCGGTGGCGTCCACCACGAAGTCCGCGCCGAGCACCCGTTCGCCGTCCTCGTCCTGCACCCGCACCCCGGTCACCCGGCCGGAGTCCCCGGCCAGGCCGACGACCTTCGCCGACTGCACGACCTCGACGGTGCCGGACTCCAGCACCCGCCGGCGCACCACATGGTCGGTGAGCTCACGGCTGCACACCACGATGAACGCGTCGCCGCGGTGCCGCGGGAACCAGCCGCCCGCCGACAGTGTCAGCGTGTTCCACGGCATGCCCCGCCGGGAGGCGCCGGCCGCGTACAGCCGGTCCAGGACGCCGGGCAGCAGGTCCTCCAGGGCCAGCGCCCCGCCGCCCATGAACATGTGACTGTGGTAGCCCTGCGGCAGACCCCGCCGCGGCACGGGCCGGTCGGGCAGCCGGTCGCCCTCCACGATGGTGACCTCGTCGGCGTGACGGGTCAGGACGGAGGCCGCCAGCATCCCCGCCATCCCGCCGCCGAGCACTACTGCCTTGGTCATGGTGATCTCCGATACGTCATCGTCGGTGCAGCTTGATCGCGGCCACGGGGCAGACGTCGGCCGCCTCCTGCACGTCGCCCGACTCACCCGGCTCGGGGTGCTCCCGCAGCAGGACCACGCGGCCGTCGGCGTCGTCCTGCTCGAACACGGCGGGGGCGGCGAACACACACGAACCGGTGCCCGTGCACCGCTCCCGGTCGACGCTGACCCGCAGCCCGCTCACCATGTGACCGGGCACTCGTACATGCCGTACATGAGCGTGTCGTTCTTGAACGGCAGCTCCTCGAACGGCACCGCGAGCCGCAGCTCCGGGATGCGGCGGAACAGCGTGTTGAAGACGATCTCCAGCTCGACCTTCACCAGGCTCGCGCCGGGGCACTGGTGGACGCCGCCGCCGAAGGCCACATGGCCGCGGGTGTCGCGGTGGATGTCGAACACGTCGGCGTTCTCGAAGGCGGCCTCGTCGCGGTTGGCCGAGCCGTACAGCAGGATGACGCCCTCGCCCTCGCGGACCGTCACGTCACCGAGCCGGGTGTCCTCGGTGGCCACCCGCGCGCTCGCCGAGTCGTTGATCGACAGATAGCGCAGCAGTTCGCCGATCGCCTTCTGGGCCAGCGACGGGTCGGCCTTGAGCTGGCCGAGCTGATCGGGGTGCTGGAGCAGCGTGACCGTACCGAGCGAGATCATGTTGGCGGCGGTGTCGAAGCCTCCGTACATCAGCATCCGGGCGATGGCCACCAGGTCGTGGTGCTCCAGGGCGCCGTCTTCCTTGTTCTTGGCGATGATGCGGCTGAGCAGGTCGTCGGTGGGATGCTGCTCCTTCTCGGTGACCAGCGCGGCCAGGTGCTTCTCCATCTCCATCTGGAGACGGTCGAGTTCGTCGAAGTCCACCCCGCGCGTCATGGTGCCCTCGGCGTGCTCGCGGAAGGACGTGGCGTCCTCGGCGGGCGCGCCCATCAGCTCGGCGAACAGCAGCGTGGGCACCGGCACGGCCAGTTCCTGGACGAGGTCCACGGGGCCGCCCTTGGCGAGCATCCGGTCGATGCAGGCGTCGACGAACTCCTGGATGCGCGGGCGCAGCGCGTTGACGCGCTTGACCGTGAACTCCGGGATCAGCAGCCGGCGGCGCACGGTGTGCTCCGGCGGGTCCAGGGCCAGCAGCGGCAGGTCGAGGGTGTTGAGGATCTCCTCCGACAGCGCAACCTGGTGCGGGTAGCCCGGGTTGCGCCAGTTGGAGCTCATCGCCGGGGAGGTGAGCACCTGCTTGACGAGGTCATGGGTGGCGATCACCCATGCCTCCCGGCCCGACACCTCCAGCTTGACCTTCGAGACCGGCTCTTCGGCCCGCAGTCGCGCGTATTCCGGGGTGTGCCGGAACGGGCACTTCTCCACCAGCGGAAAAGAGGGGATCTCGGTTTCCGTTCGTTCATCGTTGGCGAGGTCTGCCATGTGACAGTTACCTTCTCGATCGTGGGCGCGAAACGGTTGTCCGGACCGAAGAGATGACGATCCTTCATCCGGAAACTACGCAGCCTCCGCACCTCGGCCCACCCCTAACCGCCCCCTAGGGCCTCCCACTTGCGTGACCACCGGCCCGGTGACCGGAGGATGACACTCCGAAGTTCACATGTGTTTTGGCGGTCCGTCAGTAAATATGTGTGCACACTCGGGTAGTGTGCTGACCGGGATGTCCCAAGTACGTGTGAAACAGGCGAGCTTGAAGGAGTACGTGATGACAGAGCACGAACACATGGACCGGCTGGGCTCCGACCGGCGCCGCTTCCTGGGCTACGCGGCGGCAGGCACCGCGGGCGCCGCCGTCGCGGGCGCCCTGGGCGCGGCCGGGCAGGCGCAGGCCGCCGCGGGGGTACCGCCGGCGCCCGCCGCCGCTGCCGCCGAGTGGGCGCCGCGCCCCGGGTCCGGGATCCGTCCCTTCCGCATCAGGGTCCCGCAGCGGGAACTCGACGCGCTGCGGCGCCGCATCCGCGACACCCGCTGGCCCGACCGGGAGACCGTGCGCGACCGCTCCCAGGGCGCCCAGCTCGACCGGATGCGCCCGCTGATGGAGCACTGGGGCACGTCGTACGACTGGCGCGTCCTGGAGAACCGCCTCAACGCGCTGCCGCAGTACATCACGGAGATCGACGGCCTGGACATCCAGTTCGCCCACATCCGCTCCCCGCACAAGGACGCCCTGCCGCTGCTGATGACGCACGGCTGGCCCGGCTCCATCGTCGAACTCCTCAAGGTCGTCGGCCCGCTGACGAACCCGACGGCACACGGCGGCCGGGCCCGCGACGCCTTCCACCTGGTCCTGCCGACACTGCCCGGCTACGGGTTCTCCGGCAACCCGGCCCGCAGCGGCTGGAACCCCGCCCGCACCGCCCGCGCCTTCCACGAGCTGATGCGGCGCCTCGGCTACCAGGAGTACGTCTCCCAGGGCGGCGACTGGGGCTCGATCATCTCCCAGGTCCTCGCCGACCAGCAGCACAAGGGACTGCTGGGCATCCACGTCAACATGCCCGGCACCGTGCCCCAGGAGATCGTCAGGCGTCTGCGCAACTACGACCCGGCCCCGGGCAACCTGTCGGCCGCCGAGAAGCGGGCCTACGACCGGCTGCTCCACTTCTACCGCGACGGCTACGGCTACGCCGCGATGATGAACCAGTCCCCGCAGACCATCGGCTACGCCCTGGCCGACTCCCCGGTCGCCATGGCGGCGTACTTCTACGACAAGATCGCCGAGTGGAGCGACTCCGACGGCCGGCCGGAGAACATCTTCACCTACGACGAGATCCTCGACGCGATCTCGCTGTACTGGCTGACGAACACCGGTACTTCCTCCTCCCGGCTGTACTGGGAGGGCACCCAGGCGGGCGGCGGTCCGTTCGACGCGGTCTCCATCCCCAGGGTGCCCGTCGCCGTCTCCGTCTTCCCCGGCGAGATCTACCCCGCGCCGCGCAGCTGGGGCGAGCGCGCCTACGGCAACATCATCCACTGGAACGAGGTCGCCGAGGGCGGTCACTTCGCCGCCTGGGAGCAGCCGAAGATCTTCACCGACGAACTCCGCACCGCCTTCCGCTCGTTGCGGTAGGCGCCGGGACGCGGTGACGGCAGCTGCACGGCTGCGGTGACGGCAGGTCCACGGCATGGCAGGGCCCGGCCGCCCCGGTGGGAGAGGGCGGCCGGGCCCGGTCCGTCAGGCGTCCCCGAGCGCCAGGTTGATCAGGGCGTCCGCGTCCAGGTCGTCGAGCGAGTCGCCGTCCCCGGCCGCCTCCTCCCGGTCCGCCACGGCCACGGCACCGGCCGTCCCCGCGTCCTCGGCCAGCGACAGCAGCGCGTCCGCCAGCCCGCTCGTCCGCAGCCGCTCCACCGGGATCGACCGCAGGATCTCCCGCAGCCGCTCCTCCTCCACAGCGGAACCCGCGCCCGCGCCCGTCACGGTGTCCTCGGCGGGCGCCAGTTCGGCGGCCAGGTGCTCGGCCAGCGCCCGCGCGTTCGGGAAATCGAACACCAGGGTCGCCGGAAGCCGCAGCTCCGTCCGCGCGTTGACGCCGTTGCGGAACTCCACCGCGCCGAGCGAGTCGAAACCGAGATCCTTGAAGGACCGGTCCGGATCGACCGCCGCCGCCGACGCGTGCCCCAGGATCGCCGCGGCCTGTTCCAGCACCACGTCCAGCAGCAGCCCGGTGCGCCGGGCCGCCGGCAGTCCGGCCACCCGCTCCCGCAGCCCGCCGCCCGCGGCCGGACCGGCGGCGGCCGTCGCCCGCCGCGCGGTGACCCGCACCAGCTTGCGCAGGACCGCCGGGACCTCGCCCTCGTACGCGCCGAACGCGAACCGGATGGGAACCACCACGGGCGTCTCCTGCCCGCCCGCCGCGTCGAACAGCGCCAGTGCCTCCCCGGGCGCCAGCGCCCGCACCCCGGAGCGGTCCAGCCGCTCCCGGTCCGCCTCGGCCAGCTCGCCCGCCATGCCCGATCCGCCGGCCCACAGGCCCCAGGCCAGGGAGAGGCCGGGCAGTCCGTGGTGGGCGCGGTGGGTGGCGAGCGCGTCCAGGTAGGAGTTGGCGGCGGCGTAGGACGCCTGTCCGGCGTTGCCCAGGACACCCGCCGCCGAGGAGAACACGACGAACGCGGTCAGCGGACGGTCCTGGGTGAGATCGTGCAGGTTCCAGGCCGCGTCGACCTTCGGCCGCAGCACCGCCGCCACCCGTTCCGGGGTGAGGGAGGTGACGAGTCCGTCGTCCAGGACACCGGCGACATGCACCACCGCGTCCACCGGATGCGCGTCCAGCAGCGCGGCCGTCGCCTCGCGGTCGGCCACGTCGCACGCGGCGAGCGTCACCTGCGCACCGAGAGCGGCCAGTTCGTCCCGCAGCTCCACGGCCCCCGGCGCCTCGGCGCCGCGCCGCCCCACCAGCACCAGACGCGTGACGCCGTGCGCGGTGACCAGATGGCGGCTGACGGTACGCCCCAGGGCACCGGTGGCTCCGGTGACCAGGACGGTGCTGTCGGGGGTGAAGACGGCTGCGGGGCGGGTGTTCTCGGTGGGGGTGTGCCGGGTGAGGCGGGCGGCGTGGAGGTGCCCGCCCCGGATCAGGACCTGGGGTTCGCCCGTGGTGAGGGCGGCCTCCAGGAAGGTGTCTCCCGGGAGGGAGTTGTCGGTGTCGACGAGGACGAACTGCCCCGGGTTCTCGGCCTGTGCGGAGCGTACGAGACCCCAGACGGCGGCTCCGGCCGGGTCGGTGACGTCCTCGCCGGGCAGTGCCACCGCCCCGCTGGTCACCACCGCGAGCCGCGTCCCGTCCGCCAGCCGGGCCTGTACCTCGGCCAGCGCCCGCGCCACGGCGGCGTGCGCCTGCGCGGCCCCCGCCCCCGGCTCGGTGCGCAGCACGGCGTACTCCGCCGCCGACGCCCCGGACCCGGACGCGGACCCGGCCCCTGTGTCGCCGGTACGCGGCGCCACCTCGGTCCACTCCACCCGGTACAGATCCTGGGCGGCGGCCCGCGGCACCTCGGTCAGCTCGCGCAGCGCCAGCGACTCGGCCGTCAGCACCGGCGTACCCAGCGCATCCGCGATCAGCACGGACACGGCACCGCCCGGCAGGACCCGCAGCCGCACCCGCACCCGGGACGCGCCCGAGGCATGCAGCGCGACCCCCGACCAGGCGAACGGCAGCCGCGCCGTCGCGTCGTCCCCGGCCGCCCCCAGCACATGCAGGGAGGCGTCGAACAGCGCCGGATGCAGCCCGAAGCCCTCGACGTCGGTGCCCTCGGGCGGGGTGATCTCGGCGTACAGGTCGTCCCCGTCGCGCCAGGCGGCCGTCAGCCCCTGGAAGGCGGGCCCGTACCCGAACCCGGCCTCCGCCAGGGCCTCGTAGAGCCCGTCGACGGGCAGCGGCTCGGCACCGGACGGCGGCCATGCCGCCAGGTTCTCCGACGGGACGGGCGCCGCGGTGGTGAGCAGACCGGTGGCGTGCCGGGTCCATGCTCCCGCGCCGCCCTCGTCCCGGGTGTGCAGGGCGAACGTACGGCTGCCGCCCGCGTCCTCGCCCACCGTGATCTGGAAGGCCACGCCCCCGCGCTCGGGGAGCACCAGCGGCGCCTCCAGGGCGAGGTCGTCGAGCAGTTCACAGCCGACCTGGGTGCCGGCCGCCAGCGCGAGTTCCACGAACGCCGTGCCCGGCAGCAGCACCGAACCGCGCACCGCGTGCCCGGCCAGCCAGGGCTGCGCCTCCAGCGACAGCCGCCCGGTGAACACCACTCCGTCCGACTCCGGTGACCACACGGCCGCCCCGAGCAGCGGGTGCGCCGCCGTCTCCAGACCGGCGCCGACGACGTTCGCCGCCCCGGCCTCGCCGTGCCACAGCTCGCTGAAGTAGTCCTTCGCGTCCAGCCAGTACCGGGTGCGCCGGAAGGCGTACGTCGGCAGATCGTCGATCCTCCGGGCACCGCCGCCCCCGAAGCAGGCCGCCCGGTCGACCGGCACACCCGCGACATGCAGCCGCGCCACCCCGTGCAGCAGCCCGGCCGCCTCGTCGTGCTCACGCCGCTGCGCGGAGACGAACACGGCCTCGTCCAGGCTGGCGGGACCCAGAGCGGTGAGCACCGCGTCGGGGCCGATCTCCAGGAAGGTGGCGGCGGGGATGCGGGCGAGGGCGTCCGTCAGCCGGACGGGCTTGCGGATGTGCTCGGTCCAGTAGGCCGCGCTGGTCAGCTCGTCGGTGACGGCCTCGCCCGTGACGGTCGACACGAACGGGATACGGGACGGGTGGTACGTCAGCGACTCCGCGACCGCCCGGAACTCCTCCAGCACCGGTTCCATGAGGGGGGAGTGGAAGGCGTGGCTGACGGCGAGTTGCTTGGTCTTGCGACCTTGCGCGGCGAAGTGCTCGGCGATGGCCAGTACTTCGGCTTCAGCGCCCGAAACGACCGTGGACTGAGGCGAATTGAGGGCGGCGATCCCGGCCTGCTCGGTGAGCAGCGGCAGGAGCTCGTCCTCGGTGGCCTGTACGGCGATCATCGCGCCGCCCGCCGGAAGGGCCTGCATGAGCCGTCCCCGGGCGGTGACCAGCCTGGCCGCGTCCTCCAGCGAGAAGACACCCGCCACATGCGCGGCGGCGATCTCGCCGATCGAGTGACCGGCCAGGTGGTCCGGGGTCACCCCCCACGACTCGGCCAGCCGGTACAGCGCGACCTCGAAGGCGAACAGTGCGGGCTGCGTGTACTGCGTCTGGTTCAGCAGGTCCGCGTCCTCGCCCCACATCACCTCCCGCAACGGCCGCTCCAAGTGCGCGTCCACAGCCGCGAGTACGGCGTCCAGCGCCTCCGCGAACACGGGGTAGGTGTCCGCCAGCTCCCGGCCCATCCCGAGCCGCTGCGCCCCCTGCCCCGTGAACAGGAACGCCAGCCGGCCGCCCTGGGCGCGCCCGCGGGCGGTCACGCCCGGCAGGTCGCGGCTCTCGGCGACCGCGTCGAGGCCGCGCAGCAGGGTCTCGGTGTCCCGGCCGGTGACGGCGGCGCGGTGGTCGAGGGTGCCGCGTGCGGTGGCCAGGGTGTGGGCCACGTCGGCGGGGGAGTGGCCGGGTCGGGCGCTCAGCCAGTCGTGGAGCTGCCGCGCCTGGACGGGCAGGGCCTCGGCGGACTTCGCGGAGACCAGCAGTGTGACCGGAGCCGGGGTGTCCGGGATCTCCCCAGTGCCCGGGGCGTCGGGGGCTGCCGTGTCCGGCCGGGGCGTTTCGGCCTCGGCGGGGGCCTGCTCGACGATGACATGGGCGTTGGTGCCGCTCATACCGAAGGAGGAGATGCCCGCGCGGCGCGGCCGGTCGGTCTCGGGCCAGGCGCGGGACTCGGTCAGCAGCCGGACCGCGCCGGACTCCCACTCGACGTGCGGGGTGGGCTCGTCCACGTGCAGGGTCTTGGGCAGGACGCCCTCGCGGATGGCCATGACCATCTTGATCACGCCGCCGACACCGGCGGCTGCCTGGGCGTGGCCGATGTTCGACTTCAGCGAGCCGAGCCACACCGGGCTGTCCTCGGGCCGGTCCTGGCCGTAGGTCGCCAGCAGCGCCTGCGCCTCGATCGGGTCGCCGAGCGTCGTCGCCGTACCGTGGGCCTCGACCGCGTCGACGTCCGCGGCGGTGAGCCCGGCCGTCGCCAGCGCCTGCTGGATGACCCGCTGCTGGGCGGGGCCGCTCGGCGCCGACAGGCCGTTGCTCGCGCCGTCCTGGTTGATGGCGGAGGAGCGCAGCACCGCGAGCACGGGGTGGCCGTTGCGGCGGGCGTCGGAGAGCCGTTCCAGCAGCAGCAGGCCGACACCCTCGCCCCAGCCGGTGCCGTCGGTGGCCCCGGCGAAGGAGCGGCAGCGGCCGTCCTTGGACAGACCGTGCTGGCGGCTGAACTCCACGAAGAGTTCCGGGCTGGCCATGACGGTGACCCCGCCGGCCAGCGCGAGGTCGACCTCGCCGGAGCGCAGCGCCTGCGCGGCCAGGTGCATGCCGACCAGGGACGACGAGCAGGCCGTGTCGACCGTGACCGCCGGGCCCTCGAAGCCGTACGTGTACGAGACGCGTCCGGAGGCGATGGCGCCGGTGCCGCTGTTGGCGGCGTAGTCGTGGGACATGACGCCCGCGTAGACGCCGGTGGCCGAGCCCTTGAGGGCCGCCGGGTCGATCCCGGCCCGCTCGAACACCTCCCAGGAGGTCTCCAGGAGCAGCCGCTGCTGCGGGTCGATGGCCTCGGCCTCGACCGGGCTGATCCCGAAGAAGTCGGCGTCGAACTCGCCCGCGTCGTACACGAATCCGCCTTCGCGGACGTAGGTCGTGTGCGGGCGCTCGCCGTCCGGGTCGTAGAGCTGCTCCAGGTCCCAGCCGCGGTCGGCGGGGAACGGGCCGATGGCGTCGGTGCCCTCGGCGACCAGCCGCCACAGGTCCTCGGGGGAGCGGACGTCGCCGGGGTAGCGGCAGGCCATGGCGACGATGGCGACCGGCTCGTCGGCCGGGCCGGTGGTGGCCGCGCGGCTCGCGGGGGCCGCGGTGGCGGCCCGGTCGCCGCAGGTCTCGGTGACCAGGTGCCGGGCGAGCGCGGTCGGGTTGGGGTGGTCGAAGACCACGGTGACGGGCAGGCGTACGCCCCCCGCCTCGCCGAGCCGGTTGCGCAGCTCGACCGCGCTGAGCGAGTCGAAACCCAGCTCGCGGAAGGCGCGTTCGGCCTCGACCTCGTCCGGTGAGCCGTAGCCGAGGACGGCGGCGACCTTCTGGCGGACCAGGTCGAGGGCCGCCGCGATCCGCTCGGTCTCGGGCAGCCGCAGCAGTTGCTCGGCGAAGGAGCCGGCGGCGGAGGCGGCCTGGGCGGTGCCCCGGCGCACGGCCGGGACCAGTGCGGTGAAGACCGGCTGCGGGGCGGCGTCGTCGGCGCGGATCCCGGCCAGGTCGAACCGGGCCGGCACCAGCAGCGTGGCGGCCGAGGACGCGGCGGCGTCGAACAGGGCGAGGCCCTGCTCGTCGGCGAGCCCGAGCAGCCCGTTGCGCGACATGCGCCCGCGGTCGGTGTCGTCGAGGTCGCCGGTCATGCCGCTGGCCTGGCTCCAGAAGCCCCAGGCCAGGGACTGCCCGGCGAGCCCGGCCGCGCCGCGGTGGGCGGCGAGCGCGTCGAGGAAGGCGTTGGCGGCGGCGTAGTTGCCCTGGCCGGGTGCGCCGATGACCCCGGCGGCGGAGGAGAACAGCACGAAGGCGCTCAGGTCGAGATCCGCGGTCAGCTCGTGCAGGTGGAGCGCGGCGTCGGCCTTGGCGGCGAGCACCCGGTCGACGCGTTCGGGGGTGAGCGAG
The DNA here is from genome assembly GCF_000373685.1 of Streptomyces sp. PsTaAH-124. NCBI lineage: Bacteria > Bacillati > Actinomycetota > Actinomycetes > Kitasatosporales > Streptomycetaceae > Streptomyces > Streptomyces sp. PsTaAH-124. The sequence goes on from NZ_KB892174.1 coordinate 106,965, forward strand.
GAGAGCGTGCCGTCGTCGAGCAGACCGGCGGCGTGCACCACGCCGGTGAGCGGCCGGTCGGCCGGGACCGCGTCCAGCACGGCGGCGAGCGCCTCCCGGTCGGCGGCGTCGCAGGCGGCGACGGTCACCTCGGCGTCCAGCGCGGCCAGTTCGGCGACCAGTTCGGCGGCGCCCGGTGCGTCGGGACCGCGGCGGCCGAGCAGCAGCAGGTGCCGTACGCCGTGCTCCGCGACCAGGTGCCGGGCCACGAGGCGGCCGAGCATGCCGGTGCCGCCGGTGATCAGGACCGTGCCGTCGGGGCCGAACGCGGGCCGTGCGGCCGGGGGTTCGCCGGGGACGGCGCGGGCCAGCCGGGCGGCGAGGACCGTGCCGCCGCGCACCGCGACCTGCGGTTCGCCGGAGGCCAGGATCGCGCCGAGCACGTCGTCGAGCGCGGTGTCCGCGTCCAGGTCGGCCAGCACGAAGCTGTCCGGGTGCTCGGACTGCGCCGAGCGCACCAGGCCCCACACGGCGCCGCCCGCGAGGTCGGTGACCGGTTCGCCGCCGGTGGCGACCGCGCCCCGGGTGACCACGACCAGGCGGGAGTCCTCCGGGCGCTCGTCGGCGATCCACCGCTGGAGGGCGTCGAGCACCCGGTGGACCCCGGTGTGCACGGCCTCGGCGGTGGTGCCGGGCTCGGTGGCCAGGACGACCGCGTCCGGCACGGGGACCCCCGCGTCCGCCCGGTCCGCCCAGGCGGTCCAGTCGGTCCGGGCGACCGGTCCCGCCGGGGTGCTCGGTGTGGCGGCGGGCCGCCAGTCGATCCGGTACAGGGAGTCCACGCGGCGCGGTGCCGGGGCGCCCGCGACCGGGCGCAGCACCAGGGAGTCGACGGAGACCACCGGCGCGCCCGAGGCGTCCACGGCGGTCAGCGCGACCTCGCCCGCGCGCACCGGGGTCAGCCGGACCCGCAGGGTGCGGGCGCCGGTGGCGTGCAGCCGCACACCGGACCAGGCGAAGGGCAGCGCCGCCTCGTCGCCGACCGCGTCGGTCAGGGCGACGGCGTGCAGCGCGGAGTCGAGCAGCGCGGGGTGCAGTCCGAAGCGGTCGGCGGAGGTCTGCTCGGCGAGCGCTACCTCGGCGTACACGTCACCGCCCGCGCGCCAGGCGGCGGTCAGGCCCTGGAACTGCGGGCCGTAGCGCAGTCCGGCCCCGGCGAGGTCCGGGTAGAGCGCGGAGACGTCCAGGGGTTCGGCGTCGCGCGGCGGCCACTCGGGCAGGCCCTCCGGTGCCGCGGCGGCGGAGACGGACAGGGTGCCGGTGGCGTGCCGGGTCCACGGCTCGTCGGGTCCGGCCTGTTCGGGCCGGGAGTGGATGCCCAGCTCGCGGCGGCCGGTCTCGTCCGGGCCGCCGACGACGACCTGGAGCTGCACGGCCTCACCGGCGCCGAGCACCAGCGGTGCGTTCAGGGTGAGTTCGTCCAGCAGGGCGCAGCCGACCTGGTCGCCCGCGCGGACGGCGAGTTCGACGAATCCGGTGCCGGGGAAGAACACCGCGTCCTGGACCACATGGTCGGCGATCCACGGCTGGGTGTGCGCGGAGAGCCGGCCGGTGAGGGTCACCCCGCCGTCCTCGGGTGCCACCACGACCGCGCTGAGCAGGGAGTGTCCGGCGGCCGACAGACCGGCCGAGACGACGTCACCGGCGGCGCCGGGCGCGGCCTGAAGCCAGTAGCGGCGGTGCTGGAAGGCGAACGTCGGCAGGTGCACGCGCCGCCCCGGGCGCCCGGCGAGCAGCGGGGAGAAGTCCACGGCAGCACCGTGCGTGTACGCCTCGGCGAGCGAGGCCGCGAACCGGGCCAGGCCGCCCTCGCGGCGGCGCAGCGAGCCCACGGCCACCGCGTTGGCCCCGGCGTCGGCGAAGGTCTCCGCCACCCCGAGCTTGAGGATGGGGTGCGGGCTGGCCTCGACGAACAGCCCGAAACCGGCGCCGAGCAGGGCGCGGGTGGCATCCTCGAACAGCACGGTCCGGCGCAGGTTGGTGTACCAGTACTCGGCGCCCATCACGGTGGTGTCGATGAGGTCGCCGGTGACGGTGGAGTAGAACGCGACGTCGGCGGAGCGCGGCGCGACCGGTGCCAGCACCTCCAGGATGCGTTCTCTGACGTTCTCCACGAAGACCGAGTGGGAGGCGTAGTCGACGGGGATCATCCGGGCCCGTACGCCCTCGCCCTCCAGGGTGCCGCGCAGTTCCTCCAGGGCGTCCACATGGCCGCACACGACGGTGGAGCCGGGGCCGTTGACGGCGGCCAGGGAGAGCTTGCCCGGCCAGTCCTCGATCCGGCGGGCGGCCTCGCGCGCGGGCAGGCCGACGGACATCATGCCGCCCAGGCCCGCGAGTTCGTCGCGGATGACCTGGCTGCGCAGGGCGACGACACGGGCGCCGTCCTGCACGGAGAGCGCCCCGGCGACGGTGGCGGCGGCGATCTCGCCCTGCGAGTGGCCGACGACGGCGCCGGGCCGGACGCCGAAGGATTCCCACAGCCGGGCCAGGGACACCATCACGGCCCACAGCACGGGCTGGACGACGTCGACCTCGTCGAAGGTGGGGGCGCCGGGCCGCTCGTGCAGGACGTCGAACAGGTCCCAGTCGGTGAACTCGCGCAGTGCCTCGGCGCATTCGGTCATCGACGCGGCGAACGCGGGTGCGGTGTCCAGGAGTTCCACGGCCATGCCCGCCCACTGCGAGCCCTGCCCGGGGAAGACGAACACCGGCGGCGCGTCGGTGACGACGCTGCCGCGCACGACGTTCGCCGACTCGCCGCCCTCGGCCACCGCCCCGAGGGCGTCCAGGAGTTGGGCCCGGTCGGTGCCGAGGGCCACGGCGCGGTGCTCCAGCGCGGCCCGGCCGGTGGCCAGGGCGTACGCCGTGTCGCGTACGTCGTCCCCGGGCGCGCCGTCCCCGGCCGGGTCGTCCCCGGACGTGCCGTGCTGCGCGGGGGCGCCGGACAGCGCGGCGTGCAGGCGGGCGGCCTGGGCGGCGAGTCCGGAGGCGTTGCGGGCGGAGACGGGCCAGGGCACGACGGTGCCCGCGGGAGCCGTGGGGGCCGTGTCCGGGGCGTCGTCGGGGCGCTGCCCGGCGGGCTCCTCGGCGGTGTCCTCGACGGCCTCCTCGATGATGACGTGCGCGTTGGTGCCGGAGACGCCGAAGGAGGAGACCCCGGCGCGGCGCGGCCGGCCGTCCTCGGTGTGCCAGGGCCGTGCCTCGGTGAGGAGTTCGACGCGGCCGGAGTCCCAGTCGACGTGCGAGGTGGGCCGCTCGACGTGCAGGGTCCTGGGCATCACGCCGTTGCGGATGGCCATGATGGTCTTGATGACACCGGCGACACCGGCGGCGGCCTGGGTGTGCCCGATGTTCGACTTGAGCGAGCCCAGCCGGAGCGGGCGGTCGGCGGGCCGGTTCTGCCCGTAGGTGTTCAGCAGCGCCTGTGCCTCGATGGGGTCGCCGAGAGTGGTGCCGGTGCCGTGCGCCTCGACCAGGTCGATGTCGGACGTGGTCAGTCCGGCGCTCGCCAGGGCCTGCCGGATGACCCGCTGCTGGGAGGGCCCGTTGGGCGCGGTCAGTCCGTTGCTGGCGCCGTCCTGGTTGACGGCGGAGGAGCGCACCACGGCGAGCACCGGATGGCCGTTGCGGCGGGCGTCGGAGAGGCGTTCCAGGAGCAGCAGTCCGGCGCCCTCGCCCCAGCCGGTACCGGCCGCGTCGTCGGAGAACGCCTTGCAGCGGCCGTCGAAGGAGAGCGCGCCCTGGCGGCTGAACGCGACGAAGACGCCGGGCGTGGAGATCACGGCGGCGCCGCCGGCCAGCGCGAGCGAGCACTCTCCGGCGCGCAGTGCCTGGGCCGCCAGGTGCAGGGTGACCAGGGAGGACGAGCAGGCGGTGTCGACGGTGACGGCCGGTCCCTCCAGGCCGAGCGTGTAGGAGACGCGCCCGGCGAGGACGGCCGCCGCGGTGGCGGTCGCGCCGTAGTCGGCGACCGCGTCCGGGTTCTGGGCGTGCACGTACTCGTAGTCCTGGGCGCCGGTGCCCGCGTACACGCCGACGCGTTCGCCGCCGAGTGCGTGCGGGTCGATCCCGGCGCGTTCGCAGGCCTCCCAGGCCAGTTCGAGCAGCATGCGCTGCTGCGGGTCCATCGCCACCGCCTCGCGCGGCGAGATGCCGAAGAAGGCCGCGTCGAAGTCGGCGGCCTGGTGGACGAACCCGCCCACCCGCACGGCGGTGCGGCCGGGGCCGTCCTCGGCGAACAGCGCGTCCAGGTCCCAGCCGCGGTCGGCGGGGAACTCACCGATGGCGTCGCGGCCTTCGGCGACCAGCTTCCACAGGTCCTCGGGGCCGGCGACGCCGCCGGGGTAGCGGCAGCTCATGCCGATCACGGCGATCGGCTCCTGGCCGGCCGTCTCGGCCTCCTGGAGCCGCTTGCGGGTCTGCGCCAGGTCGGCGGTGACCGCCTTGAGGTAATCGAGCAGCTTCTGGTCGTTCGACATCGGTGATCACCAATCTCCGGGCGGGCGGGGGCGGCTGCGGGTTCAGTCCAGGCCGGCGGTGGCCAGCACCGTCCGCATCCGGCGCTCCGCCAGTTCCGGGTCGGGGAACAGGCCGAGGCCGTCGGCGAGCCGGTACACCTTGGCCAGGTGCGGGACCGAACGGGCGGACTGCTCGCCCCAGACCATCCGGAAGTGGTCCTGGTGCCCGGAGAGCCAGGCCAGGAAGACGAAGCCGGTCTTGAAGAAGCGCATGGTCAGCGCGTTGCCCTCGAAGAGGTGCTGGGCCAGCGGGAGCGTGCTGCGCAGCTCCTCGGCGAAGCGGTCGCCGTCCCCGGCGTCCAGCGCCCGGAAGCCCTCGGCGACGATGGGCGCGAGCGGGTCGAAGACCGAGGCGAGCGCGTCGCTGTGGCCCTGCCCGTCGCCCGCGATCAGCTCGGGGAAGTCGGTGATGTCACCGTTGTAGACATGCACCCCGGCCGGGACGCGGCGGCGCAGTTCGATCTCCTGCTCGCGGCCCAGCGGCCACACCTTGACGCCGTCGATGCGCTCGACGTTGGCCTGGACGACGTCGAGGAACGCCTCCAGGGCCTTGTCCCACTCGGTGTAGCCCCAGTAGCCGGTCAGCCGCGGGTCGGACTCCGGCAGCACCCAGTGCAGGATGACCTTCCGCTCGGCCAGTGAGAGCAGCCGCTCGTAGACGCGGGCGTAGTCGTCGGGGCCCTGGGCGACGGCGGGCAACTGCGGGCTGGCCATGATGATCAGCTCGGCGCCCGCGTCCTGGACGGTCTCGATCTGCTCCTCGTAGGCGGCGACGACCGCGTCGAGGGTGTGCGGGCGCATCGGGTCGAGCTGGTCGGTCCACACCCCGCCGCCGATGCGTCCGCCGACGGCCCTGGCCTCGGCCGCCGAGCGGCGTATCAGCTCCGCCGAGGTGGCCCAGTCCAGGCCCATCGCGCGGTTCTGGGTGTCGAGCGCCTCGGCCAGCGCGAAGCCGTGCGCCCACAGGTGGCGGCGGAAGGCCAGGGTGGCGTCCCAGTCGAGGCCGGGCGCGGCGAAGGGCTCCCAGCCCATCAGGAGGGGGGAGTTGGGGGCGAGCGGATCGGCCACCACATGCGCGGTGGAGAACACCGCCCGGCTGCGGATGGGATCGGCGGAAGGTGTGAACACCCTGGGTGCGGTACGCGGCTGATACGCCGTCAGTGTGCCGTCGTATTCCGGAAGTTCGATCACGGAGGTGGCTCCAAGACTCGATCGGCGGTGGCCTCGGCCGCGTGCTGAAGCCGCGGTCTTTCCGCCACATTCAAGCCGTGCGCGCCGGGAGATCTCCACCGCTGACGCCCCCTGAAAACACCCCTGAACTCCCCGCCGGGGCCCGGTAGGGGTGCTCTGGGGCGCCCCGGGCTGGCTACGGTCGGCGAGTCGTGCACACCCCTGTCGTCCGACCCAGAAACGGAGTGAAGATGAGCCCTCGACCGCCCATTCTCGTGGGGACCCTCCATCCACGGCTGCTGGTCGACGACTTCGCCGCCGCCTTCCGCTTCTACGACGCCGTGCTCGGCGAGCTGTGCGGAGCCAAGGTGGCCGAGGGCGTCCCGCAGGGCCCGTACGCGCGCTGGAACGTCGGGGAGGAGCCGGTGCTCGCGCTCATCGACCGCGCGGCCATGCGGACCATGCTCGACGTGCGCGAGGGCACGGCCGACACGGCGCTGCTCTGCCTGCGCCTCGACGACGTCGAGGCGGCGCAGAGCCTGTGCGAGGAGTACGGCGCCACCGTCGTCGCCGGGGCGGCGCCGCACCCCGAGTGGGGTCCGGAGACCGTCCTGGCCTACGTCCGCGACCCGGCCGGCCACCTGATCGAGCTTCAGGCGTCGCCGGACTGACCCGTGCGGGCCGGTCCGGCGACGGCGGAATCAGAGCGGAAGGCCGGTGCCATGCGCGCAGATGTCCCACAGCTGACCCGCGACGACCGCGTCCTCCGCGGTGGCGCCGGGGTCGGTGCGGCGGCCGTCCTTGTAGTACTCGCCGTGCAGCGGCGTGTCGGTGCCGGCCAGGTGGAGCAGGGTGTCGACGCCCTTGTCGGGGGTGCCGACGAACCGCTCCACCGTCCCGCGCAGCGGGCTGTTGGTCAGCAGCCGCTCCCGCCACAGCCCGCGGGCCAGACCGCCGACGAACACCCCCGGGTGGAAGTCGGCGACCTGGATCTCCGGGTGGCGGCGGGCGTACTCGCGGGTCAGCAGCGCCAGCGCGAGCTTGCTGTCGGCGTAGGCCTCGTACGGCTCGTACTTGGCCTTGCCGTTGACGTTCTTCGGGTCGAGCTGGCGGCGGCCCTCGATGGTCTGCGACGAGGTGACCACCACCCGGCCGCCGCTGTCGCGCAGCCGCTCGGTCAGCAGGTTCATCAGCAGGTACGGGGCCAGCGCGTTGACCTGGAAGGTCTCCTCGAAGCCGTCCTTGGTGACGGTGTGCTTGGCCATGATGCAGCCCGCGTTGCTGACCAGCACGTCGATCCGGGGGCAGCGGTCCAGCAGCACCTTGGCCAGTCGGCGCACCTCCGTCAGCTCCGAGAAATCGGCGGTCAGCGGTTCGGCGCCCAGTTCGGCGGCGACGGCAGCGGTCTTCTCCGCCGAACGTCCGACCGGGATCACCTGTGCTCCGGCGGCGTGCAGGCGGCGTACCGCCGCCTCGCCGAGGCCCGAGCTGGCACCGGTCACGACCACAGTCTTGCCCTGCAGGTTCATGGCTTTCTCCGTTCTCGACCTGGCGCTGGGCAGATCACTTCTTCGTCCACCGAGCATCTATACATCCGTACTATACAGGAGTCTGAGACGTGCGTATAGATACACCCCCCACAACGCCCGTCCCGAGCAAGGCAGGACGCCGGGAATGGATCGGGCTCGCCGTGCTGATCCTCCCGGTGCTGCTGGTGTCCATGGACATCACCGTCCTCTACTTCGCACTGCCGTCGATCTCGGCGAGCCTGCACCCCTCCGGCACCCAGCAGCTGTGGATGATCGACATCTACGGCTTCGTCCTGTCCGGGCTGCTCATCACCATGGGCGGCGTCGGCGACCGCATCGGCCGCAGGCGCCTGCTCGTGCTCGGCAGCATCGTCTTCGGCGGCGCGTCCGCCCTGGCCGCCTTCGCTGGCTCGCCCGCGGTGCTCATCGCCGCCCGCGCGCTCCAGGGCGTCGGCGGCGCCACCCTCATGCCCTCCACGCTCGGGCTGATCCGCAACATGTTCCACGACGCCCGGCAGCGCCGTAACGCCATCGCGGTGTGGACCGTCGGCATGGGCATGGGCTCGGCCATCGGCCCCGTCCTGTCCGGGCTGCTGCTCACCAAGTTCTGGTGGGGCTCGATCTTCCTGGTGAACCTGCCGTTCATCGCCGTGCTGCTGCTCGCGCTGCCGCTGCTCGTCCCCGAGTACCGCGACCGCGCGACCCGCCTGGACCTGCCCTCCGCGCTGCTGTCCATGGGCGCGGTGCTGCCCACCGTGTGGGCGCTGAAGAAGTTCGCCGCCGACGGCTTCTCCGTGAAACCGGCCGTCTCGGTGGCGATCGGCGTCGTCCTCGGCGTCGCCTTCGTCCTGCGCCAGCGCAGCCACGCCCACCCGATGATCGACCTCACCCTGTTCCGCAGGCGCGGCTTCGGCCCGTCCATGAGCTGCAACGTGGTGGCCTACTTCACCATGGTCGGCTTCGGCATCTTCACCACGCAGTACCTCATGGAGGTGCTGCGGATGAGCCCGCTCGAAGCCGCTCTGTGGACCCTGGCCAGCCCCGTCGCCATCATGTTCTTCGCGCCGATCGCGGTGAAGACGGCCGCGGTGGTCCGCCCGGCCTACGTCATCGTCGCCGGGTTCCTGATCGCCGCGACCGGCTGCTTCCTGGTCACCCGGCTCGGCACCGACCGCAACATCCCGCTGATCATCAGCGGCACCGTGTGCATGGGCGTCGGCGTCGTCATCTCCAACACCATCGTCACCGACCAGATCATGGGCTACACCTCCGAGGCCCAGTCCGGCCGGGTCTCCGCCATGCTCCAGACCTGCCAGGAACTCGGCGGCGCCCTCGGCGTCGCGGTGCTCGGCAGCATCGGCGCCTCGGTCTTCGGCAGCACCATGGACCGCACCGTCCCCGCCGGACTGCCCGACGGCGCCCTGGAGGCGTCCCGCCAGACCCTCGGCGGCGCGCACAACTACTCCATGACCCTGAAGGAACCGCAGGCCGGACACCTGTTCCACACCGCACAGGAGGCGTTCGTCAAGTCCCTGACCCCGGCGGGCTACACCGCCATCGGCGTCCTCGCGCTGATGTCCGTCTTCGTCCTGATCTCCCTGCGGCACGTGGTCCCCGAGGCCCCCGCCGCACCCGCGGCGGAAGAGGCCGCCGCCGAACGCGAGCACAGCACGGCAGCGGCCTGACCGGCCCGCCCGCGCACCCACACCCGCCCCGGACACCACGACCTGGTGCCCGGGGCGTCGCGCTGCCCCCGCACACCGTCCCGGGCCGCCCGGGAGCGGTCCCGCGCGGCACACCTCGGCCCCCTAAAGTCGCCCGCCCGCGCCGGTTAGGGGGCCCCGGTCCGGGCCCGCGGGGCCGGGATCGCAGTAAGAAGGACGACGGACCGACCCGCGTACGGCACACACACATGTGCCCGGCGGGACCCGGGACCCCACCGAACGGACGACTGAAGGAGCCAGGCATGGGCCGGGTTACGGGCAAGGCAGTCCTCATCACCGGAGCGGCGCGCGGCCAGGGCCGCAGCCACGCCGTCCGGCTGGCCGAGGAGGGCGCCGACATCATCGCCATCGACATCCCCTCCGACACCGGCATCACCGAATACCCGCTGGCCACCGCCGAGGAACTGGCCGAGACCGCCCGCCTGGTGGAGAAGACCGGCCGCCGGGCCGTCGTCCGCCAGGTCGACGTGCGCGACCGCGCCGCGCTGCGCGCCGCGATCGACGAGGCCGTCGCCGAACTCGGCGGGCGCCTCGACGCCGTCGTCGCCAACGCCGGCATCCTGCCGATCGGCGCCCACCGCCCGATCGAGGCGTTCACCGAGACCGTCGACACCAACCTCGGCGGCGTCCTCAACACCGTGCACGCGGCCCTGCCGCACCTCGGCGAGGGCGGCTCCGTCGTCGTCACCGGATCGGCCGCCGGACTCATGCCCGGCCACGGCGACGTCGCCCAGGCGGGCCCCGGCTTCGCCGCCTACAAGTTCGCCAAGCGCACCCTGGTCGACTTCGTCAACACTCTCGCCGTCCAGCTCGGCCCCACCGGCCGCCGGATCAACGCCGTCCACCCCACCAACGTGGACACCGCCATGGTGCAGAACGACGCCATGTACCGGGCCATCCGCCCCGACCTGGAGAACCCCGGCCGCGAGGAGGCCGAACAGGGCTTCGTCGCGATGCACTCCCTGGCAGTCCCCTACGTCGCCCCGGCCGACGTGTCCCACGCCGTGGTGTTCCTCGCCTCCGACGAGTCCCGCTACGTCACCGGCCTGCACCTCAAGATCGACGCGGGCGCCCTGGTCAAGGCCGGACTGTGACGCACCCGCCCACCCGGTGAGAGCGCCGGTTGTAAGGGGCCGTTAGGGGTTCTTGCCCGGCGGCCCCTTCACCACACTGGGCCGCATGGAGACTGACAACCGGACGAGAAGCGCCCTGGTGTTCCCCGGGATGGGGCCCTCACCCTTCGCCGAGGTCGGCAAGTTCATGCTGGTCAACCCGTTCGCCCGGAAACTGGTCGCGGAGGCCGACGACACCCTCGGCCGCTCCCTCTTCGACGGTTTCCGCGAGGCGGAGGGCGACTACTCCGTCCCCGCCCAGCTCGCCTTCTTCGTGAACTGCCTCGCCCTCGCCGCCTGGGCCGAGCACGAGTTCGGCCTCGAACCCTCCTTCGTCACCGGACCCAGCTTCGGCGGCAAGGCCACCGCCGTACGCTCCGGTGCCCTGTCCTTCGCCGACGGCGTCCGCCTCACCGAGCGGTTCGCCCACACCCTCGACGCGTACTTCGCCGAGGAGTACCCCGAACAGGTCGCCACCCAGTCCTTCGCCCGCACCCCGCGCCCCGTGCTCGACGAGATCCTCGCCGAACTCACCGCGCAGGACGAGTGGTACGACATCACCTGCGTGGTCGACGAGGACTTCGCCATGCTCACCCTGCGTGCCTCGCGGCTGGACTGGCTCCAGCAGCGGCTGCGCGCCGCCGGCGGCCTGCCCCTGTACGTCATGCGGCCCCCCATGCACTCGGCCGCCTTCGCCGGACTGCGCCGCCGGGCCGCCGTCGAGGTCATGGACGGACTGGAGTTCCGCGACCCGACCCTGGCCGTCGTCTCCGACCAGGACGGCACCCTGCTCACCACCGGCGAGGAGATCAGGGACCTGCTGCTCGACTGCTGCGTCCGCGCCGTCGACTGGCCCACCGCGCTCGGCTCGCTGCGCGAGCGGGGCGTGGGCACGCTCTGCGTCGCCGGACAGGACGCCCTGTTCGGCCGGGTCGGCGCCGCCGCGAAGAACTTCCGGGTCGTCTCGGCCAACCCCCGCCTCGCCCTGCGCCCCAAGCGCCGCCGCCCGCTCGCGGCCTGACCGCCCCCAGCGGCGGCCGGGACCGCACCGGGCGCGTACCGCGCGCGGCACGCGGCACGCGGCATGCGCGGTCCCGGCGCGTCAGCGGTCCCGGGCGCCCGGCCGCTCCCCAACGGAGGAACCATGACCCAGCACCACACCGGTGGCCTGCACGAACGCTTCCTGCGCGGACTGGCCCTGTCCGCCGACCGTCCCGCCCTGCGCATCGGCGCCGAGACGACCACCTACCGCGACCTGCACCAGCGGGCCCTCACCTGGGCGGGCTCCCTCGGCGGCGCCAGGACCGTCGGCGTGCTGGCGGGCAAGACCGTCACCGCGTACGCGGGCATCCTCGGCGCCCTGTACGCCGGTGCCACCGTCGTCCCGCTGCACCCCGACTTCCCGGCCACCCGCACCCGGCACATGCTCGAACTGTCCGGCGCCACCGCGGTGATCGCCGACGAGCGCGGCCGGGCGGTCCTGGCCGGTCTCGGCGACGACCTGCCCGCCCTGGACGTCGTCGAGCCCGACCCGGCCCGCGCCCTGACCGGGCCCCGCAGCGGCACCGCGCCCGCCGACACCGCCTACATGCTGTTCACCTCCGGCTCCACCGGCCGCCCCAAGGGCGTCCCGATCAGCCACGGCAGCACCCGCCACTACTTCGAACTCCTCGACGCGCGCTACGACTTCACCCCGGACGACGTCTTCTCGCAGACCTTCGACCTGAACTTCGACTGCGCGATGTTCGACCTGTTCTGCGCCTGGGGCAGCGGCGCGACCGTCGACGTCACCCCGCAGACCGCCTACCTCGACCTGCCGGGCCATCTCGCCGAGCACGGGGTCACGGTCTGGTTCGCCACGCCCAGCGCCATCTCCCTCGCCCGCCGGATGAACAGCCTGGCACCGGGCGCGCTGCCCGGACTGCGCTGGAGCTTCTTCGCGGGCGAGGCGCTGCGCGCGCACGACGCCGCCGACTGGCAGGCCGCCGCACCCGCCTCCACCCTGGAGAACATCTACGGCCCCACCGAACTGACCGTGACCATCACCGGCCACCGCTGGGAGCCGGACACCTCGCCCGAGCGCTGCGTCAACGGCCTGGTGCCCATCGGCCGGGTGCACGAGGGCCACGACCACGTGCTCGTCGACGAGGAGGACCGGGAGACCCCCGTGGAGGGCGAACTCCTCATCACCGGACCGCAGATGTCGGCCGGCTACCTCGACCCCACCGACGACGGCGGCCGCTTCGTGGAGCGCGCCGGTCGCCGCTGGTACCGCACCGGCGACCGGGTGCGGCGGCTGGCCGACGGCGAACTGGTCTATCTGGGACGGCTGGACTCGCAGGTGCAGCTCCAGGGCTGGCGCGTCGAACTGGCCGAGGTGGAACACGAGTTGCGCTCCTGCGAGGGTGTCGAGGAAGTGGTGGCCGTGGGCGCGCAGACCCCGGCGGGCACCGAACTCGTCGTCTACTACACCGGCGAGCCCCGCCCCGCCGCCCGCTTCGCCCGCGCCCTGCGCGAGCTGCTGCCCAAGGGCATGCTGCCGCGCCACTACGAGCACCTGGCCGAGTTCCCCCTCAACTCCAACCGCAAGGTGGACCGCAAGGAACTCACCCAGCGGGCCGCCGCCCTGCTCGACCGCCCCTCCCCCCGGGCGGCCACCGCACTGGCGGCGGGCCCGGTCGGCTGACCGGCCGGCCGGGGGCGGCGGCGCCACCGCCCCCGGCCGCTCACCGGGTCACAGCGACCGGTCAGCCTCAGACCATGAATCCGCCGTCCACGGCGATGGCCGTACCGGTGATGAACCGGCCGCCCTCACCGGCGAGATGGGCGACCGTGGTGGCGATCTCCTCCGGTGTGCCGTAGCGGCCGACCGCCGTCATCCCGGCCTGCATCTCGCCGCCGGGACCCTTCGCCGGGTTCATCTCCGTGTCCGTGGGCCCCGGCTGGACCAGCACCGCCGTGATGCCCTGACCACCCAGATCGCGGGCCAGGCCCTTGGTCATGCCGGTCAGCGCGGCCTTGGTCATCGCGTACAGGGTCATGCCGGGCGAGGAGACGCGCTCGGTCACACAGGTGCCGATACTGATGATGCGTCCGCCCGAGCCCATGTACGCCGACGCCGCCTGGGCGGCCAGGAACGGACCGCGCGCGTTGACCGCGAGCGCCCGGTCCAGCTCCTCCGTCGTCACCGACTCCAGCGGGCCCCAGGGCAGTACACCCGCGTTGTTGACAAGGATGTCGAGACCTCCGAAGACCTCGGCTGTGTGGTCCACCGCGGCCCGCAGCGCGTCCGCGTCCGCGCTGTCGGCCTTGAGCGCGAGCGCGGTGCCGCCGTCGGCGGTGATCTCCGTGGCGATCTTCTCGGCGCGCTCCGCGTCCCGGTGGTACGTGAGGGCGACCGACGCGCCGTCGGCTGCGAGCCGCTTGGAGACGGCGGCGCCGATGCCACGGCTGCCACCGGTCACCAGGGCCACTTTTCCGGCCAGTTCAGACATGGGGGGTTCTCCGTTTCGTGTTCGTCCGCGCAGAGGCAACGAAGCCGGACCAGGGCTGATTGCCCCCTCGAAGGCAAACACTCGGCAATGTCCGGGTCAAGGGCGTCCCGGACGGGGCGAAGCGAGGGGTCGGGACAGGGGTTGCGCCCCCGGGCGGACACCGTGCGCGGATGCGCGGAGCCATAACGGCTCGTCGCGCGCACACGACAGTGGCCGGGGTCACCCCTGACCCCGGCCACCGTGGACCGCCGTGCTGCACAACCGATCGAGCCCTGATCGAGCCGCGGTCGCCTCCGCCCCCTCGGCGGCCTCCCGAAGTCCCCCTCCTCCAGCGGGAATCGAGCGGCGGCTGAGACGGTCTCCACGCAAGGTCCGCAGACGCCTTGGTGACCGTGCGCCCCGGGCGGCAGTGGGTCCGACGACATCGTCAGTCCGCAGCGACGAGGGAGAGCCCCATGCACTGGTACACCGATGTGTTCGCGAAGTACGCCGTCTTCGAGGGCCGGGCACGGCGCCAGGAGTACTGGATGTTCATGCTGATCAACTTTGTGATCGCATGCGCCCTGACCAGCGTCGAGACCGGGGTCGGCATCAGGCCCGCGCTCACCGGCGTCTACTCGCTCGCGGTGCTGCTGCCGGCCATGGCCGCCGCCGTGCGGCGGCTGCACGACACCGGCCGCACCGGCTGGTGGCTGCTCATCGCCCTGATCCCGGTGGCCGGCGCGATCGTGCTCGTCATCTATCTCGCCGACGAGTCGCAGCCGAAGGCCAACGCCTACGGCCCGCCCCTGGCCGACGGTCTGACCGGTGCCGAACAGGGCGCCACCGGCTGACCGCCCCCCCCCGCGGCCCGCCGCCCCGCCCGGCGGGTGCGCCGTCGCTCAGGCGGCGACCTGGCTCGCATGGATGGCGAGCACCCGCCACCCCTCACCGGTACGCACCCAGGTACGTGTGTACCGCAGCCGGGTCACGTACTCGTGACCGGCGTAGGAACCCATGACGGTGAGCAGCGCCCGGGTGATGCCCGTGCCGCCCTCGACGATCACCTGCGCCGGCTCGACCTCCTCCAGCTTGTCGATGACCAGCAGACCGTCCCGGAAGGACGCCAGGTCCCCCGCCTTCGGCACCAGTGTGCCCTCGGGGTCGACCCGGACGGACCGGTCGTCGAGTATCGCGTCCATCTCCCGCACGTCGCAGCGGCGGTGGGCCGCCTGGAGACGGTGCTCCGCGGCGAGCAGTTCGTCGATCGCGCCTTGTGCGGACATGGCGTCCCTCTTCTCTTCTCGTCCGTGATGAGCCGCTTGCCCGCCGGCTCCCCCGCATTCTGCGCACCGCGGCAGCGGGCCAGCTACGCGCAAAGACCCTGCTCCTCGGGTTAAGGGTGGGGCCGGTGAGCCCCTGCCGTCCGGCCGGAACTAGGGGGTCGCCACCGGACGCGCCACCCGCACCCCCTGGACAGCGGACGGCCCTTTACCCATACTGGGAACTCCCTTTCCCTTTCCTTGGGTTCACCCGCTTCCCCGGGGTTCCCCGGGGCCGGGACCTCTCGCCCGGCGCCCCGGCCGGCCCGCGCTTCCCGCGGCCCCGCCCCTGTGGCCTGGGACTCCAGCAGGACTCCAGCGGCGCTCAGCCGCGCCGTGGAACTTTCCCCTCGGATACGCACCCTGCGCATCCCAGTCGTGCCAGAGTCCTGAGCGGAGTCGCCATGAGCACTAGTTCCACCCGGTCAGCTCCCGCGAGCGGGGCTATCGTCGGCGTACTCGCCGCGGCCGGAATCATGGTCTCGCTGATGCAGACCTTGATCGTTCCCCTCATCCCCGAGCTGCCCGAACTGCTCCACACCTCGGCCTCCAACGCCTCCTGGGCAATCACCTCGACGCTGCTGGTCGGCGCGGTGGCCACCCCGGTGGCGGGACGGCTCGGCGACCTCTACGGCAAGCGCCTCGTCCTGAACATCAGCCTGGTCGTCATGACCGTCGGCTCCCTGGTCTGCGCCCTGTCCGACTCGGTCACCCCGATGGTGACCGGCCGCGCGCTGCAAGGCGTGAGCATGGGCGTGATCCCCCTCGGCATCAGTGTGATGCGCGATGTCCTGCCCCCGCAGCGGCTCGGCTCGGCCATGGCCATCATGAGCTCCTCGCTGGGCATCGGCGGCGCGCTCGGCCTGCCGGTCGCGGCGATCGTCGCCGAGAAGACCGACTGGCACGCGCTGTTCTGGGCGTCCGCGGTGCTCGGCGTCGTCGTCCTCGCCCTGATCCTGCTGATCGTCCCCGCCGCCGAGGTCCGCGGCACCGGTACGTTCGACGCCATCGGCGCCCTCGTCCTGTCCGGCGGCCTGGCCTGCCTGATGCTCGCCGTCTCCAAGGGCGGCGACTGGGGCTGGGGTTCGCACACCACCCTCGGCCTCTTCGGCGCCTCCGTCGTGCTGCTGCTGGCCTGGGCGGCCTGGGAGCTGCGCCGGTCCTCGCCGCTGATCGACCTGCGCACCTCGGCGCGCCGGCCGGTCCTGATGACCAACCTGGCCTCCATCGTCGTCGGTTTCGCGATGTACTCCAGCCAGCTGATCATTCCCCAGCTCCTCCAGCTGCCCAAGGCCACCGGCTTCGGCCTGGGCCAGTCGATGCTGGCCTCCGGCCTGTGGATGGCCCCGTCCGGCATCGTCATGATGATCGCCTCCTCCTACGCGGCGAAGATCTCCGCGGCCCGCGGCCCGAAGGTGTCGCTGCTCGCCGGTTCCCTGGTCATCGCGGTCGGCTACGCGCTGGCGCTGCCGCTGATGAAGAACGTCTGGGGCGTCCTGGCGTTCAGCTGCGTGGTCACCGTCGGCGTCGGCTTCGCCTTCGCCTCGATGCCCGCGCTCATCATGAGCTCGGTGCCGCCCACCGAGACCGCCGCCGCCAACGGCCTCAACAGCCTGATGCGGGCCATCGGCACCTCCACCTCGGCCGCGGTGGTCGGGGTGATCCTCGCCCACATGACGGTCAAGGTCGGCCCGATGGCCCTGCCGTCCGAGAACGGGGTCCGCGCGGTCCTGCTGGTCAGCGCGGGTGTGGCGATCGTGGCGGCGCTGGTCGTCCTCGCCATCCCCGGACGCGAGCGCCCCGCCGCCCAGCCGGCGGTCGCCCCGCCCCTCAAGGCGGACGCGGCCAGCGCCAACTGAGCGCCATCACAAGGCAGTACGCGGTAGGCAAGCAGTACGCAGCACGGCTCGCGGGCCGCACCGGAGGGATCCGGTGCGGCCCGCGCTGCTGTGCGCCCCGCGGCACCAGCGCCGCACCTCTCGGCACCCCTCCCGCACGCGGGCGTCCGTCCACGGCACACCCATGACGGCACAAGTGGGCCTCTAACGAGCCTGGTTAACCTCTGGCCAGGTGTACGAACCAACCGGCACCCGACGCAACACCAGGGCGCTGTCCGCCGCCGCACCGACAGGAGCCGACACACGTATGTCTGTGGAAACCATCGTGCCGTCCGCAACAGGGACATCGACGCCACCCGCCAAGGAGACCCGCCGTGTGGATCGGGTGGTGATCCGGTTCGCGGGTGACTCGGGTGACGGGATGCAGCTCACGGGGGACCGGTTCACGTCGGAGACGGCGTCGTTCGGGAACGATCTGTCGACGCTGCCGAACTTCCCGGCGGAGATCCGGGCGCCCGCGGGGACGCTGCCGGGGGTGTCGTCGTTCCAGCTGCATTTCGCCGACCACGACATCCTCACCCCGGGTGATTCCCCCGACGTGCTGGTCGCGATGAACCCCGCCGCGCTGAAAGCGAACCTGGGCGACCTGCCGCGGGGCGCGGAGATCATCGTGAACACGGACGAGTTCACGAAACGGGCGTTGCAGAAGGTCGGCTACGCGGCCTCCCCGGTGGATGACGGGTCGCTGGACGGTTTCCGGGTCCACGCGGTGCCGCTGACGTCGCTGACGGTGCAGGCGCTGGCGGACTTCGACCTGTCGCGCAAGGAGGCCGAGCGCAGCAAGAACATGTTCGCGCTGGGACTGCTGTCGTGGATGTACCACCGGCCGACCGAGGGCACGGAGCGGTTCCTGAAGGCGAAGTTCGCACGGCGCCCGCAGATCGCGGCGGCGAACGTGGCGGCGTTCCGGGCGGGCTGGAACTTCGGGGAGACCACGGAGGACTTCGCCGTCTCCTACGAGGTGGCCCCGGCGGCGCGGGCCTTCACCCCGGGCGTGTACCGCAACATCTCGGGAAACCTGGCACTGGCCTACGGGCTGATCGCGGCCTCCCGGCAGGCGCGTCTGCCGCTGTTCCTGGGCTCCTACCCGATCACCCCCGCCTCCGACATCCTGCACGAACTCTCACGCCACAAGGCGTTCGGGGTACGCACCTTCCAGGCGGAGGACGAGATCGCGGGGATCGGAGCGGCACTGGGCGCGGCGTTCGGCGGCTCGCTGGCCGTGACGACGACCTCCGGACCCGGCGTGGCACTGAAATCGGAGACGATCGGCCTCGCGGTCTCCCTCGAACTGCCGCTGCTCGTCGTCGACATCCAGCGCGGCGGCCCCTCCACCGGCCTGCCCACCAAGACCGAGCAGGCGGACCTGCTCCAGGCCATGTACGGCCGCAACGGCGAAGCCCCCGTCCCCGTCCTCGCACCCCGCACCGCCGGAGACTGCTTCGACACCGCACTGGAAGCAGCCCGCATCGCCCTCACCCACCGCACCCCCGTCTTCCTCCTCTCCGACGGCTACCTCGCCAACGGCTCCGAACCCTGGCGCATCCCCGACACCGACGAACTCCCCGACCTCCACGTCCCCTTCGCCACCGGACCCAACCACACCCTGCCCGACGGCACCGACGTCTTCTGGCCCTACAAACGCGACCCCCACACCCTGGCACGCCCCTGGGCCGTGCCCGGCACCCCCGGCCTGGAACACCGCATCGGCGGCATCGAGAAACAGGACGGCACCGGCAACATCTCCTACGACCCCGCCAACCACGACTTCATGGTCCGCACCCGCCAGGCCAAGATCGACAGCATCGAAGTGCCCGACATCCGGGCAGACGACCCCGACCACGCCCGCACCCTCGTCCTGGGCTGGGGCTCCACCTACGGCCCCGTCACCGCCGCCGTACGACGCCTGCGCGCCGAGGGCGTCCCCATCGCCCAGGCACACCTGCGCCACCTCAACCCCTTCCCACGCAACCTCGGCACCCTCCTGGCCGGCTACGACAAGATCGTGATCCCCGAGATGAACCTCGGCCAGCTCGCCACCCTCATCCGCGCCAGATACCTCGTCGACGCCCACTCCTACAACCAGGTCAACGGCATGCCCTTCAAAGCCGAACAACTCGCC
>NZ_KB892175.1:0-114137 GCF_000373685.1 Streptomyces sp. PsTaAH-124
GCGGGCCTGTCGAAGATCGGGGACATCACCAAGGCCCTGAAGGGCATCGGCAAGATCGACATCCCGGCCCTCCCCGAGAACGCGATCACCCTCCCCAAGGACGCCTTCCGGCTCCCCGACGGCAGCTTCCACCTCCCCGAGGGCACCCCCCTCCCCGAGGGAGCCACAAAACTGCCGAACGGCACCTTCAAACTCCCCGACGACGTCCCCGTCGTCCACGACGGCGCCCACCCCCTGCCGGCTCCGGACGGTACGGGTCCGCTGTACGGGCACCCGGACGGGCACATCGTCGACGGCGACGGCAACGTCCTCATCCACGCCGACGAACTCCACAAACCCCCCACCGCAGAAACCAACCTCCCGCACACCTCCGACCCCACCCGCGAACCCGCCCTCGTCGGCGCCACCCCCCACACCGCGGAACACGCCGGTGAACACATCCGACTTGGCAGCAACACCAGTCACGACCTCGGAGACGTGCATGGAATCGGGGACAGCAGGCCCACTGCGTCCTCGGCTCACGGTGGTGGCCACCCCTCTGATGGCAGCGTGCATCACCACGGAACAGAGCCGTCAGCCGTTCACGAGTCGCCGTCGGGACACCCCAACGGCAACGAGGGTGCTGACCGCCCCCACCACGACAGTCACGTCGGGGACGGTCACGACGGCTCCACGGTGGATCACCATGATCCGCACGGAGGGGCTCACGGACACGAATCCGACCTCGGCGGCGGAGGGGACACGCACCTCCCACGGGACATCGATCTCGACGGACCGATGGCGAACGTGCCCGACGGACCCTCCGGTTCCATGCCGGACGGCTCGTGGGCAGGTGAGAACGGGCTGCATCTCGATCCCGAGGCGAACCGGGTGGCCGACGAGTTCATGGATCGTTCCAAGAAGGCCGAACCTGACATCACTCAGTCGATGCAGTCTGTTGCGAGCCGGGTCGACGAGGGGAAGCTCATCGGGCTCGAGTACCGACTGAAGGGAGCGGACTCCCTCAAACGCAAGCTCGCCACAGACCTGTTCGAGAACATCGGCAGGCGTCCCGACGAGGTTCTGGGAGGCATCAAAGACTCCATCCGCTACACCATGGAGGTGCCGGTGGAGCGCTACACACATGGTGTTCAGCAGGCGATCGATGAACTACAGGCCAAGGGTTTCGAGAACGTCACCTACAAGAACACTTGGGACTCGGCGGGATACAAGGGGATCAACTCCACCTGGCGGGACCCTGTCAGTGGCCAGGCGTTCGAAGTGCAGTTCCACACTGCCGACAGCTTCACAGCCAAGATGGACGGCCACATCCTCTATGAGAAGGAGCGCTTGCCTGGGGTTTCCCCCGAGGAACTCGCCGCCATCAAAGTTGAGCAGACCGAGCTGTTCGGCAGGGTACCGGTGCCTCATGGAGCAGCTGACATCCGGCTCGGCGCCCATGGATCCGCGGACGTTGTCCCGGCCATCAGCAGGGAATCCGGCGGGAGTGCCGGGCATGCCGTGCCTCCTACGCACGAGCCACATGGTCCCCCGCACGATCACCAGGCATCCGACCTCCACGACCCCGAGCACTCCGTCGAGCCGACGGGGCACGGCCAGGGGACGTCACACGGACACCAGGAATCGCCTGGTGAGAGTCCGTACACAGAGGGGCCGCAGGGCGGCTGGAGCGGTGCCGGCTGGGTGGAGAAGCCTGATCCCATTCATGACCCGGATTCTGTGGTCGCAGCCGAGATGTACGAGCACATCAGGTCGACGGAAAATCGGGTGGAGCTGCCCGCTATCTCGAAGAACACGGGTGTCGACGAATCGGTGCTCCGGCAGGTGAAGAGTCACTTGTTCCGGTCCCAGCATGAGGTGGCCATCGGTCCCGGCACCACAAAGAAGGGCCTCTTTACTCCTCGCAGGGACATCGGCGAGCTGTGGTTCGCAGCCAGGGAAGGAAAGCTGAGCGAGGAAGGAGTACAGCAGTTCAAGCACCTCATGGCGCATGAGTACGTGGAGAGCAGCCTCATGAAGTCGGGCCTCCCGTACATCCGCGAGTATGATCACTTGTGGGAGTTGGACCCGTCTGACGGTAAGTACTACCGACCTCAGTTCCCGCAGGATGTGCGCGACGCAGGAGCCCACGATCTGGCGCCCAACGACAAGATCGGGGGGTTCCGCCACTGGAGGTCCTTGGGGATGGAGCACCCTGGGGTCGTTCTGGCCGATGACCTGTCCAACCTCGATGATGTAGTGAAAGCAATTCACCAGCAATTGCGCTCGAAGGGGTTGGAGCTGTAGTGAGTACCGAACTGTCGCGCACCGTACTGGAACGTCTGCGTACGGTGGAGTGGTACGGCGACTGGGACACTGCCACTGCGCACACCCGATCGCGGGCACTCTTGATGCGTGAATTCATGCGCCGTTCCGCCCTTTGGGCAGAAAATTATGGTGCGCAAGCCGAATGGCCCTTCTTTGACATCACAGAGTTCATCGATCCGGCTTTCTCCTTCGATCCGGAAGTGGAGAGAGAGCTGGATGAATTTCTGATGCGTATGGTACCCACTCCGTCGACTGCGAGAACGTGCCGCGGTGCCGTGCGGTGGCCGGATTTTCACGCAGCGCACGCGGAAGGCTTGCCCGACCTTCCCGATCCGTACGAACCACTGCTGCTCATGTATGGGAGGGGCGGTGGGTATTCGGTCGAGGAATTCATCGACCTCTACGGTGTGATGATTCCTTACGGGAATTTTGAGTCGAACCTCAGGGCCGAGCCGTTCCTCACGCTTGAGGCCTCCACGCTTGACGCGCTCGACCAAGACGCAACGGGTCGTATTACGTACTACGCCAAGGTCGGCGATGGTTACTCTCGCACCGCCCCGCTCGGCATCGTAAGGAGGCGAAAGGTCGGAAGGGAGGGCGCAACACATGACGAGGCATTCACGCGCAACCTGCGGTGGGAGCCTACGGAGTATATGCGTCGATACGAACTGGGAGAAAACGATGTGGACCATGTGGAGATTTCGGAGCGGGAAGCTGCCGCGTTCATCGAATCCGTGACCAAGCGCCTGACGGGCGCTCGATAGCCATCGAAGGTCCGCAAAGGGAAACAAGGATCAGCAGGACGGACGACTGTACCCTCTCCAGGTTTCCGGACGACAGGTTCGCCGCGCGGCGGTTGCGTGAACGGCTGGACGAGGATGCCGGTCTCGACGCCATCGGTCTGAACCTCAGCGGTGCCGACCTCTCGCATGGTGATTTCTCCGAGTCGATGTTCATCGACGTTCATCGACGCGAAGCTGATCGGTACGAGGCTCGTCGGGGCCGATCTGTACCACTCGTACGCTCTGGCAGCGGACTTCAGCAGAGCCGATCTGACGGGCTCCTCACTGGTGCAGGTCGAACTCGACGATGCCGTCATGAGGGAAGCGGTTCTCGACGGGGCGGATCTGGCGAAGTCTTCCCTGTGTGACGTGGATGCCATGAGAGCCAGCTGCCGTGGCACTCAGTTCATGGGTCCGCCCTGCCGGCCGTGGACTTCCGGTCTGCGGACCTCAGCGGCGCGGTCCTCGTCCGGGTCGTCGCCTCCGCCGGGTAGGGGCAGGAGTTCCGGTCAACTGACGCACGCGCGCTCCGATTTCCCGAGGTTGCACCCGCCTGCGCAGTGCCATACTCCGCCCATGAAAACCGAGGTGGCGAGGCCCACGACGGCCTGGACCCTGCGTCCCGCGAGGGCGGCCGACGTCGAGCCGATCGCGGAGCTACGGGCCGAGGTCATGCGCGCCGATCTGGAACGCCTCGGACGCTACGACGAACACCGGGTGCGGCAGCGGCTGCGCGACTCCTTCTCCTCGCGGTACACCTCGGTCATCGAGGCCGGCTGCGCGCTCGCGGGCTGTGTGACCTTCCGTCCGGTCGACGGCAGGCGGTGGCTGGAGCACTTCTACCTCGCCCCACACCACCAGGGCCGGGGCCTCGGCTCCGCCGTTCTCCGCGCACTGCTCCGGCGAGCCGACGCCCAGGGCGAGACCGTCGCCCTGAACGTCCTCCAGGGCAGCCCCGCCCGCCGCCTGTACGAACGCCACGGCTTCGCCCTGGAAGCAGAAGACCCGGTCGACGCCTTCCTGGTCCGTCCACCAGGTGCGGACGTCTCGTCGTACGCGCGGAACGACCTGATCATGAAGCCGACCGTTGGCTACGACGGAGATGCGGCAGCGATCGTCGAGTTGGCGGCTGCGCTGGGGACCCGACTGTTCCCCGTGGGATACGAACGGTCCGAGTACGGCATCGTTCTGGTGGACGAGCATGGTCATTCTTCATGCTGCACCACACCGGGGGGACCTCATGGGAAAGGACGAGTTCGACACCTTTTCTCGCCTCCTGAGGTCGGAGGCGTATCCCGACGCGGAGGACCTCTTCGGTGAGACCCGCTAATCCCTCTCATCCCTGCGAAGAGGCCGCCTCTTGGATCTTTTGCAGCCGTGAGGGCCCAGTGGTCCTCTCGAAGGGCCCGATCCCCGGCTCGCCGGCGGCCAGGAACCCTTCGACGACCGGACCGAGGCGGTCGCAAGCCGCGTACGCGCCGCCGAACGGCAGGGCATCCGGAGGACCGGAGGAACGGAGCCGGTCGAGCGGCGGAGCTGCCCGGCCTGCGCGTCGTGCCACACGTAGAACGTCGCGACGCCGGGAAAGCCCAGGCCGTGAACGCGTTCACGGAGGGCGGCCGCGGTCTGTCCGAAGGCGGCCATCACCTCGGACACGGTCAACGATCACCAAGGGCTCGTCCGCCACCTGACACCATGCTGCGGATGGACGTCTTCCTGACCCCGGCCGCGGCCTCTCCCGAGGAGATACGGCGGATCCTGGCCGAGGCGTTCCGCGTCCCCGTCTCCGGCGTCGACGTCTCGGAGCAGTCCGAGGTGCGGTCGCGGAACTGGGACGCCCTCGTCACCTGCGAGTACGAGCACCTCGCCCGAGCCGCTGCCGGGGACCTCTCATGGGTCCTCGGCGTGTACGCGGCGCGAGAGGTCGAGCGGCGGCCCGCGGGGGAGGCGCTGGCCGTCCACCTGGCCGGGCGGCTCCGCGTGCCCGTGTTCCACACCTGGGACGGTGGGCTGCCCTGGATCAACAGGGTCGCTCTGCCCGGCGGCGGGGTCACACTCGCGCGCGTGGCCGAACCCGGTGGCCCGGAGGCCGGATTCTCCGTGGAAGCGGCCGAGGCGCCGATCACCGGCATGCCCCATGTGCCCGTCCTCCACCTCCCGGAGGTGGTGCGCGCCTTTCCGGTGCCGACGCCGCTGACCGACGCGGTGCTGCCCACGGGCGCGGTGAGCGGGCCGGAGCGGAGAGCTCGCGGAGCGTTGGCCGGCTGGGAGCGGTTGTGTGTGCGGCTGCGGAGCGGCTGGCCGCCTCGCGGCTGGTACTCCGCAGCCCTGTACGCCGAGGATCTGGCGTGGCGCGACACACTCGCGGCGGCCCTGGCGGACCTCCCCGACGGCCTACGGCACGAAGCCACCGGGCTACTGCGGGAACTGGACGGCGAGTACCGTGCGTCGACGCTGAACGACGCCGGGCACGCCCTCTCCGCCGCCCTCCGCACCGAGACGGCTACGACGGCCCCGCCACCCGGTCGTGCCTGGTACTGGAACCGCCGCCCCCAGTACCTCCCATGGGCGGAACCGAAGTGACAGGGACCTCCGTCAGTCCTCCCCGGCGAACAACTCCTCCGCGTCCGCCGCCCGCACCGCCCGCTGGGCCCAGGCTTCGAGCTGGTCGAGGTCGGAGCAGGTGTTCACCCGCTCGCGGATGGCGTCCGTCACGGGGATGCCGCGCCACTCGATGATGCGCAGCGTCATCTCCCGCCGGTCCTGGAGCCGTCCCTGTTCCACACCCTCCTCGCGCACCTGCTCGGCCAGCGGATGCCGCCAGAAGTACTGGATCGCCGTCATCAGTTCCCTCCACATCTGTTGCGCCTGGGGGTCGGCCAGGCAGGAGTCGACGAATTGCACGAAGACCGCGGCGTTGTCGGGGTCGATGGTTCCCAGGGCGGAAGCCAGGGACTTCAGTTCCGTACGAGACGATCAACGAGCCGGGCCGCCGTAAGTCGCGCCCACGTCCGAAACTCGTGCCCGCGTCCGACAAGAGCCCCCTCCCGCGAAACTCTGGATGTCCCCAAATGCCCCTGGCTATGCTGTAGTTCATGAAAATACGGAGAAACATCACCCGTCGTGCCGTCGCCGCCCTGGCCCTCGCGGGTGCCCTCGGGTTCGGTGCTGCTTCCTACGTCGGGGCGTCGCACAGCGAGGCCGGCCGGAAGACAGCGGCGTACGAGTTCGAGTGCAACGCCGACAGCTGCAACCCGACCAGCTGCAACTGGCTGTGGGGTTCGTACCCGGGAACCGGCTCCGGCTGCTGATCACCCGGGGCGGCCCCTGAGCCGCCGGGTCCGCCCCGCCCCGCCCCCACTGTCACCCCCCACCGGTACCGTCGGATCATGGCTCGACAGGCGGGGACCCAGGCGGCCCAGGGTGACGGTGAGCGGCGGTTCGCCGTGGTCGAAGGGGTGCTGGAGCGGATCACGTACGCGAACGAGGAGAACGGGTACACGGTCGCGCGCGTGGACACCGGCAGAGGCGCCGGTGATCTGCTGACCGTCGTCGGGGCGCTGCTCGGTGCGCAGGTGGGGGAGTCGCTGCGGCTGGAGGGCCGCTGGGGGTCCCATCCGCAGTACGGGAAGCAGTTCCACGTCGAGAACTACACGACGGTCCTGCCGGCCACCGTCCAGGGCATCCGCCGCTACCTCGGCTCCGGTCTGGTCAAGGGGATCGGGCCGGTCTTCGCGGACCGGATCACCCAGCACTTCGGCACCGACACCCTGCGGATCATCGAGGAGGAGCCCAAGCGGCTCATCGAGGTCCCCGGCCTCGGGCCCAAGCGGACCAGGAAGATCGCCGACGCCTGGGAGGAGCAGAAGGCGATCAAGGAGGTCATGCTCTTCCTCCAGACGGTCGAGGTGTCCACCTCCGTCGCCGTGCGCATCTACAAGAAGTACGGCGACGCGTCGATCTCCGTGGTGAAGAACCAGCCGTACCGGCTCGCCGCCGACGTCTGGGGCATCGGCTTCCTGACCGCCGACAAGATCGCCCGATCTGTCGGCATCCCGCACGACAGCCCGGAGCGGGTCAAGGCAGGACTCCAGTACGCGCTGTCGCAGTCCGCCGACCAGGGCAACTGCTTCCTGCCCGAGGAGCGGCTGATCGCCGACGCGGTGAAGCTGCTCCAGGTGGACACCGGGCTGGTCATCGAGTGCCTGGCCGCCCTCGCGGAGCCGGACGAGGACGGCGGCGACCCCGGGGTCGTACGGGAGAAGGTGCCCGCGGCCGAGGGGGAGGCGGCGGAGTCCGTCAGCGCCGTGTACCTGGTGCCGTTCCACCGCGCCGAGCTCTCCCTGTCCGCGCAGGTGCTGCGTCTGCTGCGTACCGAGCAGGACCGGATGCCGCACTTCCGGGACGTGGCCTGGGACAAGGCGCTGGGCTGGCTGCGCGGACGGACGGGGGCCGATCTCGCGCCCGAGCAGGAGGCGGCCGTCCGGCTCGCGCTGACCGAGAAGGTGGCGGTGCTGACCGGCGGGCCCGGCTGCGGCAAGTCCTTCACCGTGCGCTCGATCGTGGAGCTGGCCCGCGCCAGGAGGGCGAAGGTGGTGCTGGCCGCGCCGACCGGCCGGGCCGCCAAGCGGCTGTCCGAGCTGACCGGCGCCGAGGCGTCCACCGTCCACCGGCTGCTGGAGCTGAAGCCCGGCGGCGACGCGGCGTACGACCGGGACCGGCCGCTGGACGCCGACCTCGTCGTGGTCGACGAGGCGTCCATGCTGGACCTGCTGCTCGCCAACAAGCTGGTCAAGGCCGTACCGCCGGGGGCGCACCTGCTGTTCGTGGGGGACGTGGACCAGTTGCCCAGTGTGGGCGCGGGCGAGGTGCTCAGGGATCTGCTGGCCGAGCGGAGCCCGGTCCCGGCGGTGCGCCTGACCCGGGTCTTCCGCCAGGCCCAGCAGTCCGGCGTGGTCACCAACGCGCACCGCATCAACTCCGGGCAGCAGCCGCTCACCGACGGTCTGAAGGACTTCTTCCTCTTCGTCGAGGACGACACGGAGGAGGCGGGCCGGCTCACCGTGGACGTGGCGGCGCGGCGGATCCCGGCCAGGTTCGGGCTCGATCCGCGCCGGGACGTGCAGGTGCTCGCGCCCATGCACCGGGGCCCGGCGGGCGCCGGCACGCTCAACGGGCTGCTCCAGCAGGCCATCACGCCGGGCCGCCCCGATCTCGCGGAGAAGCGATTCGGCGGGCGGGTCTTCCGGGTCGGCGACAAAGTCACCCAGATCCGCAACAATTACGAGAAAGGGGCGAACGGCGTCTTCAACGGCACCGTGGGCGTGGTCACTTCGCTCGACCCGGTCGACCAGCGGCTGACGGTGCTGACCGACGAGGACGAGGAGGTGCCCTACGAGTTCGACGAACTGGACGAGCTGGCGCACGCGTACGCGGTCACCATCCACCGCTCCCAGGGCAGCGAGTACCCGGCCGTGGTGATCCCGGTGACCACCGGCGCCTGGATGATGCTCCAGCGCAACCTGCTCTACACGGCGGTGACCCGGGCCAAGCGGCTGGTGGTGCTCGTCGGCTCGCGCCGGGCCGTCGGCCAGGCGGTGCGCACGGTCTCGGCGGGACGCCGCTGCACGGCGCTGGATTTCCGGCTCCGGGGCGCCTGAAGCCGCAGAACGGCCAGAGAAGGCCCGGAAGGGCGACAAAATCTGACGAACGGGCCGCTCCTGGCCCGGAAAATCCCGTCGCCGCCCCCGGCGCGGGCCCGTCGCGCAAAAAATGATCGATCAAACGAGTCGCAAAGGTCACAGAACACTTCCCGACACTGCTCCGAGGGGGCAGGATGAGCAGGTTGGCGGCACTGAGTGCCGCCCATAGGCCCAATGGTCGACCCCGAGTGCACTCTCCTGAGCCAAATGGGGGATGGTAGAGACAGTCAGGGCACCTCGAAGATGAGGCACTACGTCGGTGAGGGAAGACGTGAGCGACAACTCTGTAGTACTGCGGTACGACGGCGACGAGTACACCTACCCGGTGATCGACAGCACCGTCGGCGACAAGGGCTTCGACATCGGGAAGCTCCGCGCCCAGACCGGTCTGGTGACTCTGGACAGCGGCTACGGCAACACGGCCGCGTACAAATCCGCCGTCACCTATCTCGACGGCGAGCAGGGCATTCTCCGGTACCGCGGCTACCCCATCGAGCAGCTCGCCGAGCGCTCCACCTTCCTTGAGGTGGCCTACCTGCTCATCAACGGTGAGCTGCCGACCGTCGACGAGCTCTCCACCTTCAAGAACGAGATCACGCGGCACACCCTGCTGCACGAGGACGTCAAGAACTTCTACAAGGGGTTCCCGCGCGACGCCCACCCGATGGCGATGCTGTCCTCGGTCGTCTCGGCGCTGTCCACCTTCTACCAGGACAGCCACAACCCGTTCGACGAGAAGCAGCGCGACCTGTCCACGGTCCGGCTGCTCGCCAAGCTCCCGACGATCGCGGCGTACGCGTACAAGAAGTCGATCGGCCACCCGTTCGTCTACCCGCGCAACGATCTCTCCTATGTGGAGAACTTCCTGCGGATGACCTTCTCGGTCCCCGCCGACGACTACGAGCCCGACCCGGTCGTCGTCTCCGCGCTGGACAAGCTGCTGATCCTGCACGCGGACCACGAGCAGAACTGTTCGACCTCCACGGTCCGCCTCGTCGGCTCCTCGCAGGCCAACATGTTCGCCTCCATCTCGGCCGGCATCAACGCGCTGTGGGGCCCGCTGCACGGCGGCGCCAACCAGTCCGTGCTGGAGATGCTGGAGGGCATCCGCGACTCCGGCTCCGACGTCGACACCTTCATCCGCAAGGTGAAGAACAAGGAGGACGGCGTCCGCCTGATGGGCTTCGGCCACCGGGTCTACAAGAACTTCGACCCGCGCGCCAAGATCATCAAGGCCGCCGCGCACGACGTGCTCTCCGCGCTGGGCAAGGACGACGAGCTGCTCGACATCGCCCTGAAGCTGGAGGAGCACGCGCTCTCCGACGACTACTTCGTCGAGCGCAAGCTCTACCCGAACGTCGACTTCTACACCGGTCTGATCTACCGGGCCATGGGCTTCCCGACCGAGATGTTCACGGTCCTGTTCGCCCTGGGCCGGCTGCCGGGCTGGATCGCCCAGTGGCAGGAAATGATCAAGGAGCCGGGGTCCCGCATCGGCCGCCCGCGCCAGATCTACACGGGCGTCGTCGAGCGCGACTTCGTCCCGGTCGAGGAGCGCTGAGGCGCCGCTTCGCCGCACGGGCCTTGCGCCCCGGGCCCCGTTTCCGCCGGTCAGCCGGTGGGTGCGGGGCCTTCGTGTGTCCGGAGCCGTTCGGAGCTGTTCGGAGCCGTCCGGAAGGTGGCAAGGGGCCGAGCGGAGAGGAGGGCGAGGGAAGGAGAGGGCGGCGGGAAGCGGAAGGCGCCCCGGCGTGCCAGTCCCCCCACGGGCCGGCGACCAGGGCGCCTTCCCATGTCCCGGTATCGGATTCCCCCCACGGGATCCGGCCGGGCGTCTGTGAGAAAACCAGCGCCTGAACCGCTGTTCTTCGTACTGCCGTACTGCTGCCTCAGTTGTCTCGGTGCGTGCGCCGACCGGCGCCCGCACCGTTACCGCTCCGCGCTGTGCCGGGACAGCGCACACCCGGGAGGGCCGCTCAAAGCTTCCCGACGTACGTGTCCCGGCAACGCAGTTCCAGGGAAGTCCCCCAAGACATCCCCAGACGCCAGTCGGCGCCCCCCAAGACGCTTCCTGACATCGCCAAACTTAGACCTTCGAACCCCTTCGATGGTTACGTTCACATCACTGTGACATGCGTCTCTTGCATATGTCCCATAGGTGCGCAAGAGCCCTGATATGGCGATCGAGACCCAAGCGTAAGGATGATGCGCGAGCCTTGTGAAGAGCTTATGTGAGGCGCGCGCCGGACTCCAGGGGGTCCGGCACTTCCGTCTCCCAACCGGTATGTCCGCCGCGGAACCGGCACTTCCGCGGCGGGACCGGTACGTCCGGCGGGCCGGTCCGGCTCAGCGGAACCTGCGCAGCCGCAGGCTGTTGGTCACCACGAAGACCGAGGAGAACGCCATCGCCGCGCCCGCGATCATCGGGTTGAGCAGTCCGGCGGCGGCCAGCGGCAGCGCGGCCACGTTGTAGCCGAAGGCCCACACGAGGTTGCCCTTGATGGTGGCCAGCGTCCGCCGGGAGAGCCGGATGGCGTCCGCGGCCACCCGCAGGTCCCCGCGGACCAGCGTCAGGTCGCCCGCCTCGATGGCGGCGTCGGTGCCGGTGCCCATCGCCAGGCCCAGATCGGCGGTGGCGAGCGCGGCGGCGTCGTTCACGCCGTCGCCGACCATGGCCACCGTCCGGCCCTCCGCCTGAAGGCGCCGTACCGCCGCGACCTTGTCCTCGGGCAGCACCTCGGCGATCACGTCACCGGCGTCGATGCCGACCGCCCGCGCCACCGACTCGGCCACCGTCCGGTTGTCACCGGTCAGCAGCACCGGCCGCAGTCCGAGGGCGCGCAACCGCGCCACGGCCTCCGCGCTGGTCTCCTTGACCGCGTCCGCCACGGCCAGCACACCGCGGGCCGTTCCGTCCCAGCCGACCACGACGGCCGTACGGCCGTTCTCCTCGGCCGCGCGCCGGGCACGGGCCAGCTCCTCGGGCAGCTCCTCGAACAGGCGCCCGACGACGACCTCATGGCCGTCCACGCGCCCGCGAACGCCCCGCCCGGGGACGTTCTCGAAGTGCTCGGTGGCGGGCAGCGGCCCGACGCGCTCCTCGGCGCCGGCCGCGACCGCGCGGGCGAGGGGGTGCTCGGAGGCGTGTTCCAGGGCGCCCGCGAGCCGCAGCAACTGCTTCTCGTCCGTGCCCTCGGCCGCGTGCACCTCCTGGAGGGTCATCCGGCCGGTGGTGACGGTGCCGGTCTTGTCCAGGACGACGGTGTCGACGCGCCGGGTGGACTCCAGCACCTCGGGGCCCTTGATGAGGATGCCGAGCTGGGCGCCGCGCCCGGTGCCGACCATCAGCGCGGTCGGGGTGGCCAGGCCCAGGGCGCACGGGCAGGCGATGATCAGCACCGCGACGGCCGCGGTGAAGGATGCGGTGACGTCGCCGGTGGCCAGCAGCCAGGTCAGCAGGGTGCCCACGGCGATGACCAGGACCACGGGCACGAAGACCGCCGAGATCCGGTCGGCCAGCCGCTGCACTTGGGCCTTGCCGTTCTGCGCGTCCTCGACCAGCTTCGCCATCCGGGAGAGCTGGGTGTCGGCGCCGACCCGGGTGGCCTCCACCACCAGCCGGCCGCCCGCGTTGACGGTGGCGCCGGTGACGGTGTCCCCGGTGGTCACGTCGGCCGGGACGGACTCCCCGGTGAGCATGGAGGCGTCCACCGCCGAGGTGCCCTCGACGACGGTGCCGTCGGTGGCGATCTTCTCGCCGGGCCGGACGACGAAGCGGTCGCCCACGGCCAGCGCGGACACCGGCAGCCGGACCTCGCGGCCCTCGCGCAGCACGGAGACGTCCTTGGCGCCCAGCTCCAGCAGGGCGCGCAGCGCGGCGCCCGCCCGCCGCTTGGAGCGGGCCTCCAGATAGCGGCCGAGCAGCAGGAAGGCGACGACCCCGGAGGCGACCTCCAGATAGATCGTCGAGGCGGCGTCCATCCGGGAGACGGTGAGCCGGAACTCGTCGTGCATGCCGGGCATCCCCGCGTCACCGAGGAACAGCGCCCACAGCGACCAGCCGAACGCGGCGAGCGTGCCGACCGAGACCAGGGTGTCCATGGTGGCCGCGCCGTGCCGGGCGTTGGTGAGCGCGGCCCGGTGGAAGGGCAGCCCGCCCCAGACGACGACCGGCGCGGCCAGGGTCAGCGCCAGCCACTGCCAGTTGTCGAACTGGAGGGCCGGGACCATGGAGAGCAGGACGACCGGGACGGCGAGCAGCGCGGAGACGGTCAGGCGCTGGCGCAGCGCCGTCAGCTCCGGGTCGCCGTCGGGCGCCGCGGCCTCCCGCTGTGCGGGCTCCGGCTCCGGGGGCGGCGGTTCCTCGGCGGTGTACCCCGTCTTCACCACCGTCGCGACGAGATCGGAGACCGCTACCCCCCGGGGGTAGCTGACCTTCGCCTTCTCGGTGGCGAAGTTGACGGTCGCGTGCACGCCCTCCATGCGGTTGAGCTTCTTCTCCACGCGGGCCGCGCAGGAGGCGCAGGTCATCCCGCCGATGAGCAGCTCGACCTCGGAGTGCTGCCCGGCGGTGTCGGGCGGTGTCGCTGTGCTGGTGGTGCTGGTCATGTCCGTACTCCAGTGAGCGGACCGGGCCGTACAGAACCAGTATCAGCTGGTCGATACGGCCCGGTGTCGAGAGATACGTGTCGTCGAGGGATACGTGTCGAGTCGGGGTGGCCGGGGAGCGCGCGGGGAGCGGCCCCCGGGCGGTCAGGCGCGGCCGACGAGCTCGAAGCCGGCCTCATCCACCGCGGCGCGCACGGCGGCCTCCTCCAGCGGGGCGGCGGAGACCACGGTGACCTCGCCGGTCGAGGCGACGGCCTTCACCGAGCTGACCCCGGACAGCTCGGAGATCTCGGCGGAGACGGAGCCCTCGCAGTGTCCGCAGCTCATGCCGCTCACCTTGTAGACGGTGGTGACGGTGTCCGGGGTCTCGGTCTGGGCGGTCATGTCGCTCTCCTCGTCGTGGTGTGCGGGATGGGAGTGGCCCAGAGGGGCTCACTGCATTCGACACTATACCCCTAGGGGGTATTTATCAAAGGAGTGGCGCGGTGTGGCCGCACGACCGGAAGGGCGCGGGCCCCGGCCGTCACGCCGCCGCACGCGCCGGGGCGCGAGCGGGCCGGGGGTGGTCGAGGCGGTGGGCAAGAGGGGTACCCAGTGGCGGCCTGGCGAACAGGTGACCACCCCGCCCTCGTCTGCGCCTGCGGCACCTGCCCCGCCCGCGCGGCGGGCGACCGGCAGGTCCGCGAACGGCGGAGCGGGCCGGGGCGCCGGTGGTCGCGGTGGACGTGGCGCCGCGCGCCGGAGCCGGTGCGCGGCTTCGGCGCGGCGGACGTCGCGGCGGTCCGCGAGTCGACCGCCGCCGCGGCGCCCATCCGTCCCTGGACGCGCTCGGCCCGCCCGCCACCCGCGCCGCCTCCGTCGACGGACCGCGCCGCCGGGGCCGCCGCGTCCGGGTCGGCCTGCCGTCCTCGGCGACCGGCACCGCCCCGGTCCTCATGGCCCGCGCCACCGCTCCGGAGCCGGCACCCCCCCCGACAGCCACGGCATGGCCGCGCACGCTGCCCGGTACCGCTGCGCGCCCGGTCGCCTCCGGCGCGTACGCCCCGGCCTCCTGGCCGCCTCCACCATCGGCCTGGTGGCCGCACCCGCCGCACCCGCCGCACCCGCCGCACCCGCCGCACCCGCCGCGACCACCGCACCCGCCACGCCCGCCGCGCCCGGCGCCGTCATGGGAACGGCGCCGGGCGCGGGGGGGGGGGGGGGGCACGGGCATCCGCCCGTGGAGCCGATGGCCGTGACCCCGGCCGCGCCGGGGCGGGGCGGCCGGGGGCTCAGCCGGACCTGCGGCCCCGGTTGCCCGGCCGGGCCGCCGCCCAGGCGCGCACCGTGTCGGCGTACCAGAAGGGGCGCCCGCCCTCGACCCGGTCGGGCGGCGGCAGCAGGCCGTGTTTGCGGTAGGACCGCACGGTGTCGGGCTGCACCCGGATGTGGGCCGCGATCTCCTTGTACGACCAGAGTGTTCGGTCGGTCATGGTGTGCACCTCCCCGCGCGCGCCACGGAGGCGGTCCGGAAGGCCGCCGGGGGGCCGGGCGCGGCGCCGGCGATCAAGAGAGCCTGTGCCGCGTGAACGAGGCGCGCGCTCCGGCGGCAAGGGCCTGTCGTACGGCTGTGA
Source organism: Streptomyces sp. PsTaAH-124 (assembly GCF_000373685.1). Classification (NCBI taxonomy): domain Bacteria; kingdom Bacillati; phylum Actinomycetota; class Actinomycetes; order Kitasatosporales; family Streptomycetaceae; genus Streptomyces; species Streptomyces sp. PsTaAH-124. The sequence goes on from NZ_KB892175.1 coordinate 15,010, forward strand.
CCGCCGTGTCACGAAATCGGGACATGTGTGACGGGAAGGTTGCTTACGGGGCAGATGCGCGCCGGACTTCCCCCGGGCTTCTCCCGGGCTTACCCCACACGTTCCCTTCTCGTCCGAATGTCCGGACAAAGCATTGACAGGCTTCCGCCTCCGGCACTAGAACCGGGGGAGCCGACGCGAAGGGGAGCCGATGGTGTACGACGTGATCACCATGGGGCGGATCGGGGTCGACCTCTATCCGCTCCAGACGGGCGTGCCGCTGTCCCGCGTCTCCACCTTCGGCAAGTTCCTGGGCGGCTCGGCGGCGAACGTGGCGGTCGCCGCGGCCCGCCTCGGCCGCCGCACGGCGGTGATCACCCGGACCGGGGACGACCCGTTCGGCGACTATCTGCACGAGGCGCTGCGCGGCTTCGGCGTCGACGACCGCCATGTCACGGCGGTGCCCGGACTGCCGACGCCGGTCACCTTCTGCGAGGTGTTCCCGCCGGACGACTTCCCGCTCTACTTCTACCGCCGCCCCAAGGCGCCCGACCTGGAGATCGACGCCCACGACCTCGATCTGGCGGCCGTCGCGGACGCCCGGGTCTTCTGGGTCACCGGCACCGGACTGAGCGAGGAGCCGAGCCGCACAGCGACGCTGGCCGCGCTCGCCCACCGGGCGCGGTCCGGGCACACCGTCTTCGACCTCGACTGGCGCCCGGTGTTCTGGACCGACCCGGCTGCCGCCCGCCCCTTCTACGCCGAGGCCCTGCGGCACGCCACCGTCGCCGTCGGCAACCTGGACGAGGTGGAGGTGGCCACCGGAGTGCGCGAGCCGCGGGCCGCCGCCCGTGCCCTGCTGGACGCCGGGGCCGAGCTGGCGGTCGTCAAGCAGGGCCCCGCGGGCGTGCTCGCCCTCGACCGCGCGGGCCGCGCCGCCGAGGTGCCGCCGCTGCCGGTCGAGGTGCTCAACGGCCTCGGCGCCGGGGACGCCTTCGGCGGCTCCCTCTGCCACGGGCTGCTCGCCGGCTGGGACCTGGCGCACGTCATGCGGTACGCCAACGCCGCCGGGGCCATCGTCGCCTCCCGGCTGGAGTGCTCCTCCGCGATGCCCGACGCGGCCGAGGTGGAGTCGGCCCTCGCGGCGGGCGCGGTGCGGTGAGCCCGGAGGCCCGGCCCGGACGCCCGGATGTCCGGACCGGACAGGTCCGGCCCGGGGGCGCGGTCCCGGGCGCCGCGGGCCTTCGGCGTACCGCGCCCGCCGGTTGTACGGTGCAGATACCTGCCGGTCCGGCCGGGGGAGAGTGCCAAACCCCGGGCGGCGAGCGCGTGTTGGGTGACACCATCCGGACAGCGCGCGCCGGCCGGCCATCGATCGCCTCCGGCGCGGGAGACCGCTTCGCCCTGGCAGGAGCGAAGTGCGAGCGACGACTCCCCGCCCGCTACGGCTCCCGCGCCGGAGGTCCCCGCCGCTGCTGCGGTCCGCCGCCGCTGCCGCGCCCCGCGGCGGTGCCGGGGACACTCCCACATGTGTCTACGCCGACCGGTGAACCGCAGACACAGTGTCGGGCGCGCTCCGGGCGCGTTGCTGGTGGGATGGTCATGTGACGGCGGCCGCGCCCCGCACCGGCGGTCCCGGCCCCCTTCCGGGGCCGCCCCCGGCCTCGGCGGGTCCCGGCACGCGAGCCCCACGAACGGCACGTCTCGACCCGACGCCGCCATCTGCGAAGGAGTGACCCGGCATGACCAAGACCGTCAACCACTGGATCGGCGGGAAGGCCGTAGAAGGCGCCTCGGGGTCGTACGGTCCGGTCACGGACCCGGCGACCGGCGCGGTCACCACCCAGGTGGCGTTCGCCTCCGTGGCCGAGGTGGACGCGGCCGTGGCCGCCGCCCGGGACGCCTACCGCTCCTGGGGGCAGTCCTCGCTGGCGCAGCGCACCTCGGTCATGTTCCGCTTCCGCGCGCTGCTGGACGCGCACCGCGACGAGATCGCCGCGCTGATCACCGCCGAGCACGGCAAGGTGCACTCCGACGCGCTCGGCGAGGTCGCGCGCGGCCTGGAGATCGTCGACCTGGCCTGCGGCATCAACGTGCAGCTGAAGGGCGAGCTGTCGACGCAGGTCGCCACGCGTGTGGACGTGTCCTCGATCCGGCAGCCGCTGGGTGTGGTCGCGGGCATCACGCCGTTCAACTTCCCGGCGATGGTCCCGCTGTGGATGTTCCCGATCGCCATCGCCTGCGGCAACACCTTCGTGCTCAAGCCCAGCGAGAAGGACCCCTCGGCGGCGCTGCGGATCGCCGAGCTGCTGGCCGAGGCCGGGCTGCCCGACGGCGTGTTCAACGTCGTCCAGGGCGACAAGGTGGCCGTCGACCGCCTCCTGGAGCACCCGGACGTCAAGGCGGTCTCCTTCGTCGGCTCCACCCCGATCGCCCGCTACATCCACACCACGGCCTCGGCGAACGGCAAGCGCGTCCAGGCCCTCGGCGGCGCCAAGAACCACATGCTGGTGCTGCCCGACGCCGACCTGGACGCGGCGGCGGACGCGGCGGTCTCGGCGGCGTACGGCTCGGCCGGTGAGCGCTGCATGGCCATCTCCGCCGTCGTCGCGGTCGGGGCGGTCGCCGACGAGCTGGTGGAGAAGATCCGCGAGCGCGCCGAGAAGATCAAGATCGGTCCCGGCACCGACCCGGACTCCGAGATGGGCCCGCTGATCACCGCCGCCCACCGCGACAAGGTCGCCTCCTATGTGCAGGGCGCCGCCGACGAGGGCTGCGAGGTCGTCCTGGACGGCACCGGCTACACCGTGGAGGGCTACGAGGACGGCCACTGGATCGGCCTGTCGCTGCTCGACCGGGTGCCGACGACCGCGAAGGCGTACCAGGACGAGATCTTCGGCCCGGTGCTGTGCGTGCTGCGCGTGGACACCTACGAGGACGGCGTGTCCCTGATCAACGCCTCGCCGTTCGGCAACGGCACCGCGATCTTCACCCGGGACGGCGGCGCCGCCCGCCGCTTCCAGCTGGAGATCGAGGCCGGCATGGTCGGCGTGAACGTGCCGATCCCGGTGCCGGTGGGCTACCACTCCTTCGGCGGCTGGAAGGACTCGCTCTTCGGCGACCACCACATCTACGGCAACGACGGCACGCACTTCTACACCCGCGGCAAGGTCGTCACCACCCGCTGGCCCGACCCCTCCGAGGCCCCGGCCGGCGTCGACCTCGGGTTCCCGCGCAACCACTGAGCGTGACGCGAGCCCCCTTCGCGGCCGTCCGGATACCGGACGGCCGCGACTTTTTTTGCGCCCGGCCCTGCGATTCCCGCGTCCGGGGGAGGAAACGGGTGACGCAGGTTTACCCGGGAAGACTCCTTGGAAAGCAAGGTCACCATTCGCTCAGGCTTGATGAATACGGTGTTACGGCAATGTTGCCTGTGAAACAGATTCGTGAACGGCTCCGTCCCAGGTGCGGATTCCGAAGGTGAACAGCCATTGACGGGACGGTTTTCGTCGGGATTCCATGCTCGCGCCGGGAGCGGACGACATGACGAGAACGTACGACCGAAGCCGCCGGAGGCGATAGCGCTCCCGAGCCCCCATCACTGACGCACGAGTCGATCGGAACCGCCGCATGACCGACACGCTCCGCCCTGTCGACGACGCCGTCGCACCGGCGACCGGCAGCCCCGACGGGACGACGGGCAGCCCCCAGCAGCTCAAGCGCTCCATCGGCGTCGTCGGCGGCACCCTGCTGACCCTCTCGTGCGTCACCCCCGCCTCCACCCTCTTCGTGGTCGTGCCCGACCTGTTCGGCTCGCTCGGCACCGCCACCGCCCTCACCATCGCCATCGGCTCGCTGCTCTGCATCGCCGTCGCGTTCTGCTACTCCGAGCTGGGCACCCTCATCCCCAGCGCGGGCGGCGAGTACGCGATGGTCTCCACGATGGCCGGACGGCTCGCGGGCTGGCTGGTCTTCGTGCTGTCGCTGCTGGTCGTCATGATCGTGCCGCCCGTGATCGCCATGGGCACCGCGGACTACCTGGCGCCGATCGTGCACCTCGACCCGGCGATGACCGGCGCCGGTGTGATGCTGCTCGCCACCCTCGCCGGACTGCTCGACCTGCGCGCCAACGCCTGGATCACTGGCATCTTCCTGGTGCTGGAGGTCATCGCCGCCGGTGTGGTCGCCGTCCTCGGCTTCGCCCACAGCCACCGCGGCGCGGGCAGCCTGGTCTCCATGCAGGTCGCCGGCGGCGACGGCCACACGGACACCGTGACGGCCATGCTGGTGGTCTCCGGACTCGCCATCGCCCTGTTCATCACCCAGGGCTTCTCCACCGCCGTCTACCTCTCCGAGGAGCTGGAGCACCCGCGCCGCAACGTCGCCCGCACCGTCCTCGCCACCCTCGCCATCTCCACCGTGATCATCCTGGTGCCGGTGGTCGCCATCACCATGGGCGCCTCCGACATCAAGGAGCTCACCGGCGGCGACCTCAGCTCGATGGTGACCGCCTGGTCCAACTCCGCCGTCGGCACCTTCGTCAGCCTCTGCGTGGCCCTCGCCATCATCAACGCGGGCATCGTCATGGTCATCCAGAACTCCCGCGTGCTGTTCGCCTCCGCCCGCGACAAGGCCTGGCCCGGACCCGTCAACACCGTCTTCGCCAAGCTCGGCCGCTTCGGCTCCCCCTGGGTCGCCACGCTCGCGGTCGGCATCCCCGGCGCGGTCCTCTGCTTCGTCAACCTGGACACCCTCTACGGCGTCACCGGCGTCTCCGTGACCGCGATGTACCTGCTCGTCGCGGTCGCCGCCCTGCTGGCCCGCCGCGGCGCCCACCGGCACACGCCCGCCTGGCGCATGCCGCTGTGGCCCGCCGTCCCCGTGCTGCTGATCGCGGTCCTCGCCTACATCCTCAGCATGCAGGAGGTCACCTACCTGCTGTGGACCGGCGGCATCATGGCCGTCGCCACCCTCTACTGGGCCTTCTACCTCCGCCCGCGCCGCGACACCCGCTGGCTGGTGTCCATCCCGGAGGACGCACAGGTCTGACCCCCGGCTGCCCCCGCCCCGGACGCCACGGCCCGGCGCCCGCGTACCGCAACCGTGGTACGCGGGCGCCGCGCCGTACTCCCGGGGGAGGGGCGGAGGTTCGGTCCGGCGGTGGCATCCGCTGTCGGTGGCGGACCGTACGGTGGTGGCATGGATCTGCGACTGCCCGGACCGCGGGCACTGCTGCGCGGGCCCCGGCGGTGGCTGGCCGCCGGGGCCGCCGTCGCGGTGCTCGCCGGGGCCGGCACCTGGACCGCGACCGCCACCGCCGACGCCCGCCCCGCCGCCCACCGGAGCGACCGGATCATGGACCTGGGCACCGGCGTGCGCATCGACACGTCCTGGTTCACCCCGGCCGGCTCCGGCCGCCACCCCGCCGTCCTGCTCGGACACGGCTTCGGCGGCACCAAGGACGACGTACGGCAGCAGGCCGAGGACCTCGCCGCCGACGGGTACGCGGTGCTGACCTGGTCGGCCCGCGGCTTCGGCCGGTCCACCGGGAAGATCGGGCTGAACGACCCCAAGGGCGAGGTCGCCGACGTCAGCCGGCTCATCGACTGGCTGGCCCGGCAGCCGCAGGTCCGCCTCGACGGACCCGGCGACCCGCGCGTCGGCCTGGCCGGCGCCTCCTACGGCGGCGCCGTCTCCCTGCTCGCCGCCGGGTACGACCACCGGGTCGACGCCATCGCCCCCGCGATCACCTACTGGAACCTGGCGGACGCCCTCTTCCCGAACGGCGTCTTCAAGAAGCTCTGGGCCGGGATCTTCTTCGACTCCGGCGGCGGCTGCGCCCGCTTCCAGCCCGAGCTGTGCGCGATGTACCAGCGGGTCGCCGAGTCCGGCCGGCCCGACGCCGAGGCGACCCGGCTGCTCCAGGAGCGCTCCCCGTCCGCCGTCGCCGCCCGGATCAAGGTGCCCACCCTGCTGGTGCAGGGCCAGACCGACTCGCTCTTCCCGCTCGGCCAGGCCGACGCCGCCCAGCGGGCCATCAGGGCGGGCGGCGCGCCCGTCGACGTCGACTGGATCGCGGGCGGCCACGACGGCGGCGACCTGGAGAACGCCCGCGTCCAGGACCGCGTCGAAGGCTGGTTCGACCGCTATCTCAAGGGCGACGAGGACGCGGCCACCGGCCCCGCCTTCCGCGTCACCCGCACCGGCGGCGTCGACTCCACCGACGGCGCCGCCCTGCTGCGCGGCGCGAGCGCGAGCGCGTACCCCGGCCTGAGCAGCGGTACGCACACCGTCGCCCTGGCCGGAGGCACCCAGCGCTTCCAGAACCCGCCCGGCGGCAGCCCGCCCGCCGTCTCCGCCCTGCCCGGCCTCGCCGGGGCGGCCGGCGGCTCACTGACCCAGCTCTCCGCGCTCGGCCTCGGCGTCTCCCTGGACTTCCCCGGCCAGAACGCGAGCTTCCAGTCGGCCCCCGTCGACCACGACCTGCGCATCACCGGCTCCCCGACCGCCACCGTCCACATCACCTCCACCGGCGACGACGCGGTCCTGTTCGCCAAGGTGTACGACGTCGGACCCGGCTCGGCCCGCCCGGTGCTGCCCGCCCAGCTCGTCACCCCGGTCCGCGTCGAGGGCGCCAAGGCCGGCAAGGACGTCCGGCTCACCCTCCCGGCCATCGACCACGAGGTGCAGAAGGGCCACCGGCTCCGCCTGGTCCTCGCCTCCACCGACCTCGGCTACGCCTCCCCGGCCGCCCCCGCCACCTACACCGCGGCCCTGCGCGGCCCGCTGACGGTGCCCACCGCGCCCGGTGTGACCACGGCGGCGGCCCCGCTGCCCTCCTGGGTGTGGTGGCTGCCCGCCGCGGGCGCCGCGCTCGCCCTCGCCCTGCTGCTCACCGCCCGCCGCCGCACCGCGGCCCCCGCGCCCGACCCGGCCCTCGCCGGTGTCCCGCTCCAGATCACCGGCCTCAGCAAGCGCTACGCCAAGTCCGCCGACCGGTACGCCGTGCGCGAGCTGTCCTTCCGGGTGGAGCGCGGCCAGGTGCTCGGCCTGCTCGGACCCAACGGCGCGGGCAAGACGACCACCCTGCGCATGCTGATGGGCCTGATCCGGCCGGACGAGGGCGAGATCCGCGTCTTCGGCCACGCGATCCGGCCCGGCGCGCCCGTCCTGTCCCGGGTCGGCGCCTTCGTCGAGGGCGCGGGCTTCCTGCCGCACCTGTCCGGCCGGGAGAACCTGGAGCTGTACTGGCGGGCCACCGGCCGCCCGGCCGAGGACGCCCGTCTGGACGAGGCCCTGGAGATCGCGGGCCTCGGCGACGCCCTGGCCCGCGCGGTGCGCACCTACTCACAGGGCATGCGCCAGCGCCTGGCCATCGCCCAGGCCATGCTGGGCCTGCCCGACCTGCTGATCCTGGACGAGCCGACCAACGGACTCGACCCGCCGCAGATCCGCGAGATGCGCGAGGTGATGATCCGGTACGCGGCCGGCGGGCGCACCGTCATCGTCTCCAGCCATCTGCTCGCCGAGGTCGAGCAGTCCTGCACGCACCTGGTCGTCATGGACCGGGGACGGCTGGTCCAGGCGGGTCCGGTCCGCGACATCATCGGCTCCGGCGACACCCTGCTGGTCGGCACCGCGACCCCGGTGGACGAGCCGGTGGCCGGGAAGGTCGCCGCACTGGCGGGCGTGGCCTCGGCGGTCCGCACCGACGACGGCCTGCTGGTCCGCCTCGAACCCGGCGGCACCGCCGAGCGCCTGGTCGTGGAGCTGGTGCGGCTGGACGTGCCCGTCGCCTCCGTGGGCCCGCACCGCCGCCTGGAGGACGCCTTCCTCACCCTGATCGGAGGTTCCGCATGAGCACGCTCACCGAGGGAGCGGCGGCCGGGGAGACCGCCTCCGGCTACCACGCCGGACGCACCCTGCCGCTGCGCGTGGAGCTGGCCCGGCAGCTGAAGCGGCGCCGCACCCTGATCATGGGCGGCATCCTGGCCGCCCTGCCGTTCGTGCTCGCCGTGGCCTTCGCGATCGGCGGCGACCCGGGCAGCCGCAACAACCAGGTGACCCTGATGGACACGGCCACCGCGTCGGGCGCCAACTTCGCCGCGGTCAGCCTGTTCGTCTCGGCCGGCTTCCTGCTGGTGATCCCGGTGGCGCTGTTCTGCGGGGACACCGTCGCCTCGGAGGCGAGCTGGTCCTCGCTGCGCTATCTGCTGGCCGCGCCCGTGCCCCGGGCCCGGCTGCTGTGGTCCAAGCTCGTCGTCGGGCTCGGCCTGAGCCTGGCCGCGATGGTGCTGCTGCCCGTGGTCGCGCTCGCCGTCGGCACCGCCGCCTACGGCTGGGGCCCGCTCCAGATCCCCACCGGCGGCGCGCTCGCCGCGGGCACCGCCGCCCAGCGCCTCGTGGTGGTCGTGGCGTACGTCTTCGTCTCCCAGCTGGTCACCGCCGGGCTCGCGTTCTGGCTGTCCACGCGGACCGACGCGCCGCTGGGCGCGGTCGGCGGCGCGGTCGGACTGACCATCGTGGGCAATGTCCTGGACGCCGTCACGGCGCTGGGCCACTGGCGCGACTTCCTGCCCGCGCACTGGCAGTTCGCCTGGGCCGACGCCGTGCAGCCGCACCCCGAGTGGGCCGGGATGATCCAGGGCACGGCGGTCTCCGTCGCCTACGCGCTGGTGCTCTTCGCCCTCGCCTTCCGCGGCTTCGCCCGCAAGGACGTGGTGTCGTAGGCGTCGCGGGCCGCCGCCCGGACGCACGGGAGCGGGCCGCCGAACACTCGGCGGCCCGCTCCTCGCGGCGGTCCGGGGCGGTCAGCGCTCGCTGTTCGCCGACAGGATCGACACGTCCTCCAGCAGGTGCGCCAGCGCGCCGTCCCGCTTGGCCTGCGTGGAGTTCTCCGTGCACTGCTGGTTCTGCTTGTCCGACAGGATCGGGATGTCCTGGACGTTCACGGCCTGGAGCACCCCGACCGGCAGCTCGCCCACCGCGAGGCACGGCCGGTTGAACGACCCCTGGATGAGCGCCATCTGCGGGCTCATGTTGCCGTACGTCGTCGCGTTGCCGTAGCTCTCCCACGCGCCGTTGCCGTTGCCGACGGTGGGGCCGCTGTCGTTGCCGATCGCGAGGGCCTGCGGGGCCGCGGCGGCGGTGGCGCCCATCGCGGAGGCGGCGATGGCGGCGGTGGCGACAAACTTCTTGATCACTGGCCGGTCCTTTCTGAGGAAACCCCGTCTCCGGAGCGTCCTGGTCAACTCCCCTCAGGCGCGCGGGTTTCTCCCGTTCACTCCCACGGCGGATGCGGCGAAGTGTTTGTGTGTTTTCCGGACTCCGTGATTTTCAGGCGTTCGGGAACGCCATGCGGGCCAACCGGGTGAACCCCCGCAACCAAACATCTCCCCTCGTGTTGAGGAGGCAGTAGGACCTGCGTCGCTACGAGGAAAGGAACGCGCAGTGCTCAAGAAGGCAATGGTCGCCGCTGCGGCCGCCGCAACTGTCGTCGGTGGATCGGTGGCGGCTGCTCCCGCGGCGCTTGCCATCGGGAACGACAACGGGCCGTCCGTCGCCAATGGCGTCGGCTCCACGACGTCGTTCGGCAACTCGGCGACGAGGGGCGACATGAGCCCCCAGCTCTCGCTGATCGAGGGCACGCTCAACAAGCCGTGCCTGGGTCTGAACGAGACCAACGTCGGCGTGCTCCAGCTGGTCAACGTGCAGGACGTCCCGGTCCTGTCGGACAAGCAGAACCAGCAGTGCTCCGACAACTCCACCCAGGCCAAGCGCGACGGTGCGCTGTCGCACCTGCTGGATGACCTGTCGGTCCTCTCGGCTAACGGCGAGAGCTGAGCCGATTCCGGCCGGCCCAGGGCCGTCCGCTGCTGTGCCGGCGGTCGCCCTGGGCTTTTCCGCAGGACTCTTTCGCCCGAGCAGCCGAGGGCGAGGCGTACGGTGCGCGGGGCAATCGAGTGAATTGTCGGGCGATCTACGTTCCGCCGTTTTCCATTACGTCTATTCCTCGTTCAGGGCCGCGACTTTTCGAGGTCGTGCGCACTGGGTTTCTCGCCGTCATTGGGGCGCATCGCCCCGAGAAGGGAACTTCCATGAAGAAGAGCGTCGCTGTCGTGACCGGCGCCATCCTGGCTCTGGGCATGGCCGCCCCCGCCTTCGCCGACTCGGGCGCGGAGGGCGCCGCCGTCGGTTCGCCGGGTGTCATCTCCGGCAACACCATCCAGGTCCCCGTGCACGTCCCGATCAACGTGTGCGGCAACACCATCGACGTCATCGCGCTGCTGAACCCCTCGTTCGGCAACACCTGCGTCAACGGCTGACCGCGCGGGCACACCGGCCTCCGGGCCGTGTCAGGGCCGGCCTTGGACGTCGAACTCGCGACCCAGGGCCGGCCCTCCCTCATCTGAACGTTCCTCAAGCCGCCCCGGCGGCTTCGAGCAGGAAGACCACTAGATTGCGACAGACCCTGAGCAGGGGAGTGTTCGCGGCGGCAGCCGCGACGAGCGTGCTGTCCCTGTACGGCAGCGCCGCTTTCGCCGACTCGACGGCGGACGGAGTCAGCGCGGGTTCGCCCGGCGTGCTGTCCGGCAACACCATCCAGGCGCCGGTCGAGGTACCGGTGAACGCCTGCGGCAACACCGTCGACGCGGCGGCCGCGCTCAACCCCGCGTTCGGCAACAAGTGCGCCAACGTCTCGGACCACACCGAGAAGCCCACCCCGCCGCCGTCGCACACCCCCGACTGCGACGACCAGGGCGCGTACGGGGAGCAGCCCTCCTCCGGCGCGTACGGCGAGGAGCCCTCCCCGGGGCCGTGCTCGACCCCGCCGCCGAGCACCCCGCCCGCCACCCCGCCGAGCACTCCGCCGGCCACGCACCACACCACCCCGCCGCCCGTCGAGCACACCCCGCCGCAGATGGCGGAGACCGGCAGCGGCAACACCGGTGCGCTCATCGGTGCCTCGGCCGTCAGCGCGGTGCTGATCGCCGGTGGCACGGTCCTCTACCGCCGTGGCCGGTCCGCCGGTTCCCACCGGTAGTCCGCCCGCGGGGCCGACGCAAGGCCGCCGCGACCGCGCCGCCCCGGCGGCCGGTCGCGGCGGCGGCCGTTTCCGGGCGATGTCACCCGGCCGGCGGCGCGGCGCACCCGAAGGCCGTACCGGCGGTGGCGCCCCCGCTCCTCCCGTGCCTGACTTCAGAGGACACGCTGACGATCCGTCAGGGACCTTTGTGGCGGCGTGAGGGAAGGAGCGGGCATGACTGCACGGCGACACGGGAACCGGAGGCTGGCCGCCGTCACGGCGGCGGCCGTCGTATCGGCCGCCCTGGCCTGCGGGGCCGCGGCAGGGGCGGCGGACCCGGACCCGGCGGCGCCGCCGAATCCGCCCGCGCCGCAGGCGAGTCCGTCCTCGGCGCCGCCCACTGCGTCGGCGGCGGACCCCGCCTCGCTGGTGGCGGACCCTTCCTCGCCGGTGCTGCTCCCGCCCGGCACGCCCCTGGTCCCGCCGGATCCGCCCACGGCCGTACCCGACCCGCCCGCCACGGAGGCGAGTCCGGGCGCACCGCCCGGGGAGACGCCCGGTCCGCCCGTGGTGCCACCGGGTCCGTCCGGCGCGGCCGAGAGCCCGTCCGCGCCCGCCGCCACGCCCTCTCCTCCCGCTCCACCCGCTCCGCCCGCGTCTCCCACTGCCTCCCCGGTCTCCCCGGTGCCGCTCCCGGCGCAGGTGCCCGGCATGCGGCGGCCCGCCTTCGGGGCCTTCCTGGAGTCGGACGCGCGGGGCGTGGCCCGGATGGCACAGCTCAGCAGTTGGCTGGGCGGCGCCGAACTGCGCGTCGGCCACACCTATCTGCCCGGCGACCGCTGGCGGGACATCGAGGGCGCCCCCGGCTTCCTCGACGTCTGGGCGCAGTGGCGGCAGCAGCGGCCCGACCGGCTGCTCGTCCTCAACGTCCCGCTGCTGGAGCGCAACGAGGACCACTTCTCGGACGGCCAGGTGCGGTACCTGCTGCGGCAGGGCGCCGCCGGGCTGTTCGACGCGCACTTCCGCGCCCTCGCCCAGCGGCTGGTCGCGCTGCGGGTGCCGGACACGGTGCTCGTGCTCGGCTGGGAGATGAACGGCACCACCTACACCCACCGCTGCGGCCCCGACCCCGAGGCGTGGAAGACCTATTGGCGGCACATCGTCACCGCGATGCGCTCGGTGCCGGGCCAGCGGTTCCGCTTCGACTTCGCGCCGAACCGCGGCCGGGACGCGGTGCCCTGGACCGCGTGCTACCCGGGCGACGACGTGGTCGACATCGTCGGCATGGACTCCTACGACCAGCCGACCGGCCTGACCTTCGACCAGCAGGTGCGCGAGCCCTACGGACTCCAGGCGCACGTGGACTTCGCGAAGGCGCACCACAAGCCGGTCTCCTACCCGGAGTGGGGGCTGTTCCGCAACGGCGACAACGCCGCGTACATGCGGTCCATGCTCGCCTGGTTCGACGCGCACCGGCCGCTCTACAACACCCTGACCGACTACTGCCCGCACGGCGTCTGGCAGTGCGCGGCCAACCCGGCCTCCTCGCGCGTCTACCGCGCGATCCTCTTCGGCCGTACGGACCTCATCGCCCCGACGCCCACGCCCCCGGGCATCCCGCTCCTGCCCCAGGCCCCAGCCCCGCAACCGGAGACCTCGGCCCCGCAACCGGAGACCTCGGCCCCGCAACCGGCGCCCGCCCCGACCCCGCCGCAGGCGCCGGCCCTGACGCCGCCTCAGACCATGTCCCCGACACCGCCGTCGGTCCCGGCGCCGCCCTCGGAACCGGCCCCCGCACCCCTCGCCGCGCCCGTGGCGGACGGCTCGTCAGGTGTCCGTTAGGCCACGGCGCACGTGCCCCTCCCCGCTCCCCTCCCCGCGCCGCACGCGTGCACGCAGGTCCCTGGCCCGGGTCCGGCCGGCCGTCGCGCAGCGCACCGCGGACAGCAGGGGCGCGGTGTGCCGCCGGGCCAGCAGCAGCCGCTCGTTGGCGACCGGGCGGGGGCGCCAGCGGTGTTTGTAGGGCTCGTCGCCGCGCAGCAGGCTCAGCGTGTCCGGGGCGCCGTCGCCGGTGTGCGCGGCGCACGCCTCCAGCAGCATCACCGCCACATCGACCTTGTGTTCGCGCAGCAGCGGATGGGCGCCGTACAGATAGCCGCCCAGCAGGCTGCCGGAGCGCAGGGTGAGGTCCACGGCCACCACCTCGCCGTCGAGCCGGAACTCGGTCACCACCGCCTCCCCGGCGCGCGCCATCGGGCCCGCCGCCCGCGCCAGGTGCTCCTGGAAGCGCGTCCGCAGATGCTCCGGGGTGACCCCGCGGCCCTGCCACTGGAGCCGGTGCAGCGCGAGCAGCCGCTCCACGGCCGCGCCGGCCTCCTCGGGACGTACGACGCGCCGCTCCACGCCGAGCGCGCGCAGCCTGCGCAGTTGGGCGCGGACCCGCTGGGCCCTGGCGGACGGCAGCCGGGCGGCCAACTCGTCCAGGGGCAGGGCGGGCAGCTCCAGGCAGAGCGAGTCCGGCGCGCGGTGCCGGGGGCCGTCCCAGCGGGCGTAGACCTGTTCGGCGGCGCTGCCGGGCCGCACCTCGCGCAGGTCGATCAGCGCGGTGCGGGCGGCCTCGGCCAGCGCCCCGGTGAGCGCGTCGGCCGCCGGGCCGGGACGCCGGTCGTCGATCAGGACGTCGGCGTAGTCGGAGACCGCCCCGCCGAGCGGGACCAGCGCGGGCACCGGCGCGCGGCGCAGCATCAGGGGCGCGGCGGCGACCAGTTCGGCGCCCTCGCGGACCAGGAGGAGCCGCAGCCGCCCCGGGGTGCCGTACGACTGCCACCAGGAGTGCAGCCAGGTGTGGCTCTGGAACGGGGTGGCGGCGGCGCAGTGTCCGGCCAGGCGGGTCCACTGCGGGGCGAGGGCGGCGAAGGCGCGCGGGTCGGTGACGAGTTCCGTGGTGAGGCCGGGCTGGGCCGCGCGCGGCGGGGGCGCGAGGCGGGTGGCGGTCACAGCCGGCCGTGGACGTCGGCGGCGGGGGCCGGGCCGGGCACCGCCGGGGGGTGCGTGGGGTCGCCGGGCGTGTTCCGCCGGGGCCGTACCAGCAGGGCCAGGGCGCCGAGCAGACCGCCCGCGCTCGCCCCGACCAGCCCGGTCACCGCCGGGGACGCCGAGGACGGGTCGGTGGGGCGTACGGCGCGCGCGAAGCGGACGAGGGAGATGTGCGTGCTGCCCGTGGTCTGCGTGGCGTGCCGGGTGAGGGCGGCGGAGACGGCGTCGGCCATGGCGGCGGCCGGACCCGGACGGCCCGCGATGGCGGTCACGGCGATCATCGGCGCGTCGGGCGAGGTCTCCGCGCGCACGTCGCGCCGCAGGGTCCGCACCGGGACGCCCGCCTGCCGCTGGGCGTCCCCGAGCACCGCGACCTGGGTGGCGACCCGCCCGTACGCCTGGGCGAAGCCGAGCGCGGCGGCCGGGTCGGACTTCTGGTCGGGGACGGCCACGACATAGCTGGTGGCCGAGTAGACGGGCGGCGCGAGGACGCCGTAGGCGCCGCCGAGCAGCCCGCCGGCCACGGTGCCGGCCGCGACCAGGGACCAGGGCGGCAGGTGCCGGACACGGGCGAGGGACAGGCGGCGGGGCCGGGACGGTTGCTCGGTCATGGGGCGGTCGCTTCCTGGGGTGGGATCGGGGCGGGGCGGCCCGGGGGCCGGGACGCGGTGGCGGACAGGGTGGCCGTGTACACGTCCAGCAGCCGGGCGGCGGTGCGGGCGATGCTGTAGTGGCGGGCCGCGTCCGGGGGCGTACGGGGGAGCGGACCCCGGGCGCGTACCTCGGTGATCGCGCGGGCGTACGCCTCGGGGCCGCCCCGGACGCGCCGGGCGCCCGCGGCGGCGTGCGCGGGCAGGTCCTCCACGGCCGGGCAGGAGGCGTACAGCACGGGCAGCCCGGCGGCCAGCGCCTCCACGACCGCGAGACCGAACGCCTCCTGCGGGGACGGCGAGGCCAGCACGTCCATCGCGGCGGCCAGCGCGGGCAGATCGGGGCCCGCCGAGCCGTCCGGTGCGCAGGGCCGCTCCCCGGCGAACAGCACCCGGTCGGCGACCCCCGCCTCATGGGCGGTGCGGCGCAGCACGCTCTCCTCGGGGCCGCCGCCCACCAGCAGCAGCCAGTGGTCGCGGGGCAGCCGGGCCAGGGCGCGGACCACGACGTCGAAGCGCTTGCCCGCGGCCAGCCGCCCGATGCCGCCGATCACATACGCGTCCTCGGGCAGGCCCAGACGGCGGCGGGTGGCGGCGCGCCGGGCCGCGTCGAAGCGGAAGCGGTCCAGGTCGATGCCGTTGGGGACGACCTCGATGCGCGGCGCGGGCACGCCCCAGCGCCGGAGCCGGTCGGCCACCGTGGCGGAGACGGCGACCGTGGTGGAGCCGAGCCGTTCCCCGGCCAGGTACAGCGCGCGCACCCCCGCCGTCAGCGGGCGCCCCTCCAACTGCCCTTCGCCGAGCGAGTGCTCGGTGGCGACGACAGCGCGGACACCGGCCAGCCGGGCGGCGATCCTGCCGTACAGGCAGGCCCGGTACAGGTGGGTGTGCACGAGGTCGTAGCGGCCCGCGCGGATCACCCGGACCAGGCGCGGCAGCGCGGACAGGTCGCGGTTGCCGCCCATGCCGAGGTGGACGACGCGGACGCCGTCGGCGCTCAGCCCGGCGGCGACCGCGCCGGGCCGGGTGAGCGTCACCACGTCGCAGGAGACGGGCAGATGCCGCAGCAGCAGCCGCAACTGCTGCTCGGCGCCGCCCACGCCGAGACCGGTGATGATGTGCAGGACCCGCAGTTCGCGCATCTCACACGCCCTGCACAGGGCGGCGGCGCAGCGGGTGCAGCCGGTGCTTGAGGTGCAGCCGCCAGGCCGTGTCCCGCTGCCCGATGTGCAGCCGGGGCAGCGCGTGCGGTCCGGTCAGCGGGCCGGGCGCGACGGCGCAGGCGTACGCGTACCCGGCCTCGCGCACGGCGGCCAGCACCCGGGCGTCCACCGCGCCGTAGGGATAGCAGAAGCCGTCCACGGGCGCGCCGGTCAGCTCTTCGAGGAGCGCCCGGCTGGTGCCGGCCTCGGCGGCGAGGGCCGCGTCGTCGGCCCGGGTGAGGTCGGTGTGGGTGAGCCCGTGCGAGCCGATCTCCACGCCCTCGGCCGCCGCGTGCCGGATGCCGTCGGCGCTCAGCAGCGGCTTGCGCGGGCCGCGCGGGTCCCAGGCGTTGTGCCCGCCGAGCCGGCCGGGCAGCACGAACAGCGTGGCGCCGCAGGCGTGCCGGTGCAGCAGCGGCAGCGCGGCGGTGACGAAGTCGGCGTAGCCGTCGTCGAAGGTGAGCCCGACCAGGCCCTGCCCGCCGCCCGCCGCGCGGGCGGCCAGCAGCTCCCGTACGGACACCCCGCGCAGCCCGCGCCGCCGCAGCCAGCGCAGCTGCGCGGCGAGCCGCTCGGGCGTCACGGTGACGCGGTACGGGTCGGGCGAGCGGTCGCCCACCGAGTGGTACATCGCCACCCAGGGGAAGGGCCCGGGGAGGGGACCGGCGGGCTCGCCGGTGCCGGTGAGCGGGACGGTGTCAGCGGGAGAGGCCATGCCGGACCCTTCGGGTGACGGAGCGCAAGGAGCGGAACACGGGTTCGACGCCCTCGGCGCCGAGGGCACGGGCGAGCAGGACATGGACGGCGGTGACGGTCAGCAGCCCGGCCGCCAGGCCCGCCGCCGGGGACCCGGGCAGGGCCGCCGCGCACGCCCCGGCCGCGGTGGCGACCACCGCGGCGCGCAGCGGCCGGCTCGTCTCCGCCAGCACCCGCCGCACCCGCAGCGGCACCCCGCAGCGGCCGGTACCGGCCAGCAGCAGCGCGGCCGTGAGGGTGATGCCGGCGGCGTTGGCCGCGGCGATGCCCGTCACGCCCCAGGGACCGACGGCCGCGGCGCCGATCCAGGAGGTCGCCACGATGCCCGCGGTCATCGCGGCCACCGGGTACCAGGCGGGCCGCCCGCCGGAGAAGTACGAGCGGACCAGGGCGCCCACCAGCGCCTGGCCGAGCAGCCCGAGCGCGTACACGCGCATGACACCGGCCGTCGCGGCGGTGTCGTCCGCCGTGAACGCGCCGCGTTGGAAGAGGAGCTGGATGATCTGCGGGGCGCAGGCGATCACCGCCGCCGCGCCCAGCAGCACCAGGCCGGCGACCAGCGCCAGGTCGCGTTCCACGCGGTCGCGGGCCCGTACGGTGTCGCCGTCGGCGAGCGCCCGCGCCACCACCGGGAAGGTGACGGTGCACAGCATCAGCGACAGCGTCATCGGGATCTGGGCCACCTTCTGCGCGTAGTTCAGGTGCGAGATGGCCCCGGCGGGCAGCGGCGAGGCGAGGAACCGCTCGATGAGCACCTGCGACTGGCGGCACAGCGCGAACAGCAGCACCGTGGCGACGACCGCGAAGTCCATGGGGTGCGCGGCGGCACCCGGGGCGCCCGTGCGGGGTCCGGGGCGTACGCCGGTGCGCAACTGCTGCCACAGGGCGGGCACCTGGACCGCCACCATCAGACAGCCGCCCACCGCGACCCCGGCCGCCGCCGAGCGCACCCCCCACGCGCCGCCCAGCAGGAACATCGCGGCGACCACACCGGTGTTGTAGGCCAGATAGATCGAGGCGGGCGCCACATAGCGGCCGTGCGCCCGCAGCACGGCGCTGCCGTACCCGGCGAGTCCGAAGCTCAGCACGCAGGTCGCCGTCAGCCGGGTGCAGTCGGCGGCCAGCCGCGGGTCGGGCAGGCCCGGCGCCAGCACCTGGACGAGCTGCGGGGCGGCGCCGACGGCCAGCGCGCACACCGCGGCGCACGCGAAGGCCAGCCGGGGCAGCGTGCCGGTCACCAGCGAGCGCACCGGGTCGCCCGCGCCGCCGCGCGCCCGCCGGGCCAGCGCCGCACTGAACGCCGGGACCAGCGCGAACGCCAGCCCGTCCTCGATGAGCAGGGTCGCGGCGAACTCCGGCACGGTCCAGGCGACCAGGAAGGCGTCCGTGTCGGACCCGGCGCCGAACAGCCGGGCCAGCGACTGGTCCCGGACCAGGCCGAGCAGCGAGCCCGCCACCGACAGCACGACGGTGACCAGGGTGGCGCGGGCCAGGAAGCCCCGGGAGGCGGAGACCGGGGCCGGGAGCGCGCGGACGGCGCCGACGGCCGTCGCCGCGCCGCGCGCGGACGGCACGGTCGCCGTGCCGTCGCCGCCCGGAGGGCCGGAGCGCGGCGGTGGGGGAGGGGGCGTCACCGTCATCGCGCGCCACCTCCCGGACCCGGCTCCGCGGCCGTCGCCCACCACGCCACCAGCCCGAAGGACAGGGCGGTCAGCACCGTCGAGGGGCCGCCGATGTCCCCGTAGGCGAAGTCGACGAGCTGCCATAGCAGCAGCCCGCAGGAGATGAGCCCGCAGGCGGGGCCGCCCGCCCGCGCGGGCCGCTCCCGCCGCGCGCGCCGCAGCCCCCGCAGCGCGCACACCAGCAGCGCCAGCCAGCTCCCGGCGACCGCGGTCAGCCCGGCCAGGCCCTGCTCGCTGAGGACCAGGAGGTACATGTTGTGCGGCGACAGCAGCGGCTGCCGCCGGAACGCGGCGCCCGCGCCCCCGGTGTCGCTCGCCGCGGACAGGGACATCGGGGCGTGCCCGTCGCGTACCTGCGGAAAGTTCTTCAACCCCACTCCCGTCACCGGATGTTCGCGCCAGCTGCCGACCGCGGCGCTCCACAGCGCGTAGCGGTCGCGTACGGACTGGTCCGGGGCGTCGGCGACCCGGGTGATGCTGTCGAACCGCTCCGCCAGCAGGGCCGTCCCGACGCCCAGGCCGCCCACCAGGACCACCGCCGCCGCGGCCAGTACCGCGCCCGCCGCCAGCGCGCGCCGCACCCCGGCCAGCAGCAGTTGCGCCGCACAGGTCACGGCCGTGGCGATCCAGGCGCCCCGGCTGAAGGAGAGCGCCAGCGGCACGAGCAGCACCGCCGCGCATCCGGCGGCCACCGCCCGCTCCCGCGTGCGCGTGTCCCGGCCGAGCGCGAGACCGGTCGCGCACACCAGGCCCAGGGCGACCGCCGTGGCCATGCCCATCACGTCCCCGGCGCCGAAGGTGCCCACGGCCCGCACCGGCGCGCCCTGGTAGGAGGCGCCGGTCCCGGTGAGGTACTGGTGCGTGCCCACGCCGCCCTGCCACAGCGCGAGGCCCACGAACGCCCAGGCCGCCGCCCGGAAGTCGGCGCGGTCCCGGATCAGCAGCAGCACGGCCGCCGGGACCAGCACGAACACCTGGAGATACCGGGCGAGCCCCGCGCACACGGCGGGCGCGGGAGACACGGCCAGCGCGGTCAGCGCCGCCAGGGCGAAGCCCGCCACCGGCAGCCCGAGCACCACGGCGGCCACCGGGGTCAGCGGGCGCCGCCGTGCGCGCAGCAGCCGCAGCGCGCAGCACAGCACCAGCAGCCCGGAGACCACGTCGGCCGGACCCGCGCCGCCCGCGCCGCCCGGCGCCACCGGCACGGCGAGCGCCGCGAGGACCGCCACCACGGGCAGCACCGGACCGTACGGCACCCGCCGGACCACCGGCGCGGCGCGCCGCGCGGCCGGCGGGGCGGCCTCGGCGCCGCGGTGCGCCGGCTCGGGCAGGGCGGCCTGGGACACGTCGGTCAGCTCCCCGTCGGCCGCACCAGCGCGACCGCGGTGCGCAGCAGGATGCAGACGTCCTGCCACAGCGACCAGTTGTCGATGTAGGCGTTGTCGAAGCGGGCCCGGTCCTCGATCGAGGTGTCCCCGCGCAGCCCGTGCACCTGGGCCAGCCCGGTGATGCCGGTGCGCATCCGGTGGCGGGCCGCGTAACCGGGGTGGTCCTGGCTGAACCGGAGCGCGAAGTAGGGGCGTTCGGGGCGCGGGCCGACCAGGCTCATGTCGCCGCGCAGCACGTTCCACAGCTGCGGCAGCTCGTCGAGCGAGGTGCGCCGCAGCATCCGGCAGAACGGCCGCATCTCCCGCTCGCCCGCGACGCTCCAGCGGGTGGCCGACTCGTGGGCGTCGGCGGGCCGGTGGGTACGGAACTTCAGCAGCGTGAAGGGCCTGCCGTCCCGGCCGATGCGCTCCTGCCGGAAGACCACGCCCGGCCCGTCGGCCAGCCGCAGCAGCACCGCGCAGCCCAGCAGCAGCGGCCCGGCGAGCAGCAGCAGGAGCCCGGAGACCAGCACGTCCAGCGCCCGCTTGCCCGCGCTGCCGCGCCGCGCGGGCGCCATCGAGAGCCGTCGGCAGGAGAACCCGGCCAGCCGCTGCTTGGAGGCGTACGACGGCGGGTCCGCGTCGACCTCCCACACCGCGCAGCCCGACTCGGCCAGCGCCCGCAGCAGCGGCCCCTGTTCGGCCCGTACGCACGGGTGGACGGCGAGCACCGCCCGCACTCCGTTCTGCACGACCGCCCGCTCGACGTCCTCGCCGCGGGTCAGCACCGGCAGCCCGCCCGAGCCGCCCCGGGGGTGCTCGGCGACGACCCCGACCGGCCGCATCCCGCACCGCGGGTGCCGCAGCAGGGCGGCGGCCACCCGCTGCGCGGTTGCCTCCGGGCCGATCACCAGGGCGGCGCGCGGACGCCGCAGCAGCGTCGCGCGCCGCCGGGCGTGCACCGCGCCGCGCAGCGCGCAGCCCACCGCCGCCTGGAGCGCGCACCCGGCCAGCAGGGTGGCCGCGGTCAGCGCGTGCCCCGGCCGGTACGCCGCCACCAGCGCGGCCAGCGCCAGCCAGGCCACCGCGATCCGGCCGCACACGGCGGGCAGTTCGTCCAGGACCGCCGGGACCGGCGACGCGGGCGGCTGCGGGCGCAGCAGCAGGGAGGCGGCCACGAGCAGGGCGACGAGCAGCGGCCGGTGCTCGGCCCCGGCGAACGCGGCGGCGGCGCCCAGCAGGGCGGCGGCACCGTCCGCGAGGAGCAGCGGCAGCGGCGCGCCCGCCGGTACCGGCGGGCGTCGGCGGCGGGCCGGGAAGCGGAATCCGGGTGCCTGGCGGCGCGGCCCGCGGACCGGGACGGCCGTGCCTGCGTGGTTCCGTGGCGGCAGGCCGGGGGCCAGGCCGGGCGGGGGAACGGTGCTTTCCGCGGTCACGAGTGAGTGGACTCCCTGTGCTCGGAGGGCACGGCGTGCTCGGCCGGTGGCGCTTGCGGCGCCGGGCGGGCCGCGCCGGGGCGGGCGGCGAGCAGGTCGTGGTAGAGCGCCGTGACCGCGGCGGTGCGGCGCCGGACGTCGTGCGCGGACAGCACATGGGCGCGCCCGAGCCGGCCCAGTTCCGCGCGCAGCGGCGCGTCGAGCAGCAGGGCGGTCACCGCGCGGGCCAGCGCCGCCGGGTCCCCGGCGGGCACCAGGCAGCGCGCGGCGAGCGCGGGCGGCAGGCTCTCCCGGGCGCCGCCGACGTCCGCGGCCACCACCGGCCGGGCACACGCCATCGCCTCCAGCGGGGCCAGCGCCATGCCCTCCCACCGGGACGGCAGCACCACCACGTCGGCCGCCCGGTACCAGGGCAGCGGGTCGGCGACGGCGCCGGTGAACGCCACGGAGGGCGGGGCGAGGTCCCGCAGCCGGTCGTGGTCGGGTCCGTCCCCGACCAGCACGAGACGCGCCCCGGGCACCCGTTCGGCGACCGGGCCCCAGGCGCGCAGCAGGACGTCCTGCCCCTTCTGCCGGCACAGCCGCCCGACACAGACGACGAGCGGGGCGTGGGGGGCGTGGGGGGCGTCCCCGGCGGTAGCGGGGCTGGTGTCGGTGGTGCCGGTGGGGTCGGCGGGGGCCGGGGAGGAGTGCCCGGGGTCGATGGGGCCGGGGGCCGGGGAGAAGTGCCGGGGGTCGACGCCGTTCGGGACGACGTGCCAGTGCGCGGTGATCCCGGCGCGCAGGCCGGTCGCGCGCTCCTCCTCGCTGACACACACCACCCGCGCCGCCCAACGCGCCCCCCAGCGCTCCCACGCCCGCGCGAGCGCCGCGGTGCCGCCGCCGACCGCCTCGAACGACCAGGCGTGCGGCTGGAACACGGTCGGGATCCGTCCGCGCACGGCCAGCCGCCCGGCGAGCCCGGCCTTGGCGCTGTGCGCGTGCACCAGATCGGGCCGTACGTCGTCGACGAGACGGGTGAGCCGCCGTACCTCCCCGAGGAGCGAACACCCCGGCGCGCGCGCCGCGTTCCAGGGGCGCACATCCGCGCCGAGCGCCCGGAGCTGCCCGCCGAGCGGGCCGTCCGCGCCGTCCGGGCAGGCCACGGTCACGCCGAAGCCGTCCGCGAGCTGCGCCCGCACCAGGTCCGTCACGACGCGCGCGACCCCGCCGTCCACGGGCTGGGTGAGGTGCAGGACCCGCGGCCGAAGAAGGAGCCGCATGACCGTCGTTGCCTCTTTCGGATGGCCGATAAAGCCGACAAAGGGGTGGGGCAAGAGGTCCGCAACTCTAGTCGCGAAAGGTACTTATGCGACGAAAGCGGGCAAGTGTGTCGGAACTGTGAAGCCGGTCCGATCGGGAGATCACTCTTTTGGCGGCACAACTCGGGGGGCGCGCCGCGCGTTGACCCCAGCGCCGGGCAGCCCGCCCGGGTGTTTGTGTGTCAACTGCAAGGAGCACCTTTCCATGTCGCGTATCGCCAAGGGCCTGGTCCTTACCTCCGCCGCCGCCGCGGCTGTCGCCGGCGGTGCCGGCATCGCCGCCGCCGACAGCGGTGCGAGCGGCGTCGCCGCCCACTCGCCGGGCGTCATCTCGGGCAACGTGATCCAGGTCCCGGTGCACGTGCCGGTCAACGTCTGCGGCAACTCCATCAACGTCATCGGTCTGCTGAACCCGGCGTTCGGCAACACCTGCGTCAACGGCTGACACCGGCGCAGCGAACCTCCTCCGGCCGGCCGCCCTCCCGGGAACCGGCGCCCACCGCTGTACGGGCGCCCGCGGGAGGGCGGCCGTGCCGTTCCCCCGATCGGACGGCGCGCGCCGGAGCCCCCCGGATGCGCGTCCCGCCAGGTGGGACCGCGTGGCGTCGCACGGCGGCCGGGGGCGGGCGGACGCGGTGGGCGGATGATCGGTTGCGGACCGCGACCGGCGCTTCCACGGTGGGCTCCAGATCCGGTGCTCAGCGAAAGGAACCCCCATGCGTGGTCTGCCAGCACGGCGTGTCGCCTCCACCGCCCTCTGCGCCGCCCTTCTGGCCGGGATCGGCGGCCCCGCCGCCATGGCGGCCGACTCGGCCCGGGGAAGCGGCCCGGCGGCGGCGCCGCGGGCCCCGCTCCCCGACCCCGGCACGCTCCTCGGCCAGGTACAGAACCTCGCCGGACTCGGCGGCACCCTCGCCCCGGTCCGCGATCTGGTGACCGCCGTGCTCGACCCGGAGCAGGGCGTGCTGTCGGCCGCCGACACCCAGAAGCTCGGCACCGCGGCGAAGGACGCGCTGGCCCAGGTGGACGCGGCGCTCGCCGCCGGTACGGCCCAGACCGCCCCGGCGGCGGCCACGTCCACCACACCGTCCACGGTGCCCTTCGCCGCCGCTCCCGCCGCTCCCGCCGCACCCGTGAGCACGGGTGTCCTGCTGCCCGCCGCCGGTACTCCGCGAGTCGCCGCGCCGCGCGCCGCCGACCCCACGAGCGACGCGCTGGCCGCCGTGCGCAAGGCCCTCGACGGCCTGCTGAAGGCGATCGCCGCCGGTGACAGCACCCAGGTGCTCCCCGCCACCGACAGCCTGGTCAAGGAGCTCACCGCACTGGTCGGCACCGGCCTGCCGGCCGGCGGCCTGTCCACGCAGCCCGCTGCCTCCGGCACGAACCCGGCGGCCACCGCCTCGACCCTGCCGGCCCTGACGGACCCCGTCGCGGCCGTCCCCGACCTCCAGATCCCCGACCTCCAGATCCCCGACGTCCAGATCCCCGAGATCGGCGTCCCCGACACGACCGTGCCCGAGGCGCCCGCCCCGGCGGCGACCGTCCCGGCGGCGGCAGGCGCGGCGGGCGCGTAGCCCGGATCCGTACCGACGACGGCCGGACCCGCCGTACCAGCCGCCGCACCGGCCGCACCAGCGACCGGTGCGGCGGCTGCCGTATTCCGTATCTCGTATGAGGACTCGGCAATCTCCCGTGCCGGGGTTTCCGGCTCGCGCGGGGCTCGTTAGGCACGGAGATCCCGTCCCCCTCCGGTGGCGCACCGCGCTGCCGCGAAAGGAGCACGATGAAGTCCCTCAAGACGGTCGCCGTCCTCGCCGGATCCCTGGTCGCCGTCGGCGCCGCCGCGCCCGCGTTCGCCCAGAACACCTCCGACCTGACGCCCACCAGCCTCAACGGCGCCGTGAACTCGCTGACCAGGGAACCCATCGACGTCATGCCGGTCAAGCACCAGTCCGACGCGCTCGACACCGAGAAGAAGGGCTCGCTGCTGCACACGGTCAACGGCGCCACGCAGAGCCTGAACTCCTCGGCCGGTCCGCTGCTCGGCGGTCTGCCGCTGCGGAGCTGACGCCCGCCGCGCCCGCCCGTCCGCCGTACCGGTCGTCCTTGGTGTCCGTCGTACTACTGCGGCACCCGGGCGAATTGTGCGCTGGTCGCCGCACCCCTCTCGTTGAGCGGTGCGGACGTTGAGCCACCGAATCCTGAAAGGGACCGTGCCTGACATGAAGTCGACCACCCGAGGAACCCTCGCCGCCCTCGTCACGGGCGTGGCGGCAGCCGTCGGCGCCGCCACCCCCGCCGCGGCGGTCGGGACGGTCCCCGTCCCCGTACCGCTCGGCGGTGCCGAGAGCGCCCTCGGCATGGAACTGCCCAGCGTGGGCGGTGAGCTGCCGCTGCCCACCGCCGGCAGCCCCGAGGGGCCCCGGTTCGTCGAGGGCAGGCTGCTGCCGGAGCGCGCGCTGCCGCGCCTGCCGGTCGACGGCGGACTGCCCGGCCTGGACGTGCGGGCCCCGCTGGCGCACGTCCTGGGCGACGGGTTCGACCACGTGGACGTCGCGGCGCCCGCCTCCGATCTGCGGGCCATGGCGCCGGGCCTGACCGTGGACGGCCCGCTGACCGGACCCCGGCCCGGCAACGCCGGTCTGCCGGAGCTGACCCAGCCGGAACTGGGCGTCCTCGCCCCCGCGCTCCAGGCCGTGCCCGGAGCGAACCTGACGGCCGGCCAGGGCCTGTAGTCCCCCCTGCCTCCCTCGCTCCTTCCCCCGCCGCCCGCCGCCCGCCGCCCGCCGCCCGCCGCCCGCCGCCCGCCGCCCGCCGCCCGCACGGGCGCTCCCCGACCGCCATCCGGCCGTATTCCGGTGACCGTCCGCCGTCCGCCGCGGTTACCGCTGCGGACGAACGGCTACGGACATACGGCCACCGACAGACGGTCGCGGACCTACGGCGACGGACAGACGGCTCGGGCGACCGAACCGGACGAGGAGACGGGCCATGCGCTCAGGCAACGGCGGAACACCGGCACAGGCGGGCAGCACGGAGGCGGACGGCACCGGCGGCGCGGCGGGCACCGGAGGCAGCACACGGCGGGAGGTGGCGCGGCGGCTGCTCACCTGCGCCGCCGTCGCCGCGCTGGCCCCGGTGACCGCCGCCTCCCGGCCCCCGGGCACCGCCCCCGGGACCGGGACCAGCCCGTGGAGCACCCCGGGCGGCACCGCCTTCGACGAGACCTACCGAGGCCGGCGCATCCGCGGGGTGTGGACCCCGGAGCGCGGCGCCGGCGGCACCGGCCAGTGGTACGTCACGGTGGACGGCCGCCCGCTGCACCTGATGCGCCGCGCCGACGGCACCTGGCTGAGCATGGTCGACCACTACGGCTCGTACCGCACCCCCCTGGAGGCGGCCCGCGGCGCCGTCGACGAGATGGGACCGGGGCGGCGGCTGCGCGACCTGGCTCCCGGACCGGTCGGCGCGGGCGTCCCGTACGCGGGCACCTACACGGGGGGAGAGCACGGTGGCGTACACGCGTAAGAACATCACCCGGCTCACCGCCTCGGAGAAGCGGCGGTTCGTGAACGCGCTGCTGGAGATCAAACGCCGGGGCCAGTACGACGACTTCGTGCGCACGCACATCGCGTACTTCACCGCCGACGGCGAGAACGGGCTGCGCCCGGCCCACATGGCGCCGTCCTTCCTGCCCTGGCACCGCAGATTCCTGCTGGAGCTGGAAGAGGCGCTGCGCCGGGTGGACTCCTCGGTGACCGTGCCCTACTGGGACTGGACGCGGGAGCGCACCCGCACCTCGGCGCCCTGGACCGCGGACCTCCTGGGCGGCGACGGCCGGGCCTCCGACCGCCGGGTGACCACCGGTCCGTTCGCTTACGCGCACGGTGCCTGGACCCTCAAGGTGGGGGTGACCGACGGGGAGTTCCTCACCCGTGACCTGGGCCGCTCCCGCGATCCGATCCAGCTCCCGGACAAGAACGAGCTGGAGTGGGCGCTGAAGGACGGCACCTACGACGTGGCGCCCTGGGACTCCACGGTCACCCGGGGCTTCCGCAACAAGCTGGAGGGGTGGGGCACCGGCCGGGGCAGCGTTTCCTGGCGCAACCACAACCGCGTGCACCGCTGGGTGGGCGGTGCGATGCTGGGCGCCGCCTCGGTCAACGACCCGGTCTTCTGGCTCCACCACGCCTTCCTCGACTTGCAGTGGACACGCTGGCAGAGCCGCCACCGGGGCGCCCGCTACCTGCCCGCCGCGCCGCCCGGACCGGGCGACGCGCAGCGCGGCCGGATCGTCGCCCGGCGCGAGAAGATGCCGCCCTGGGACGTCACCCCGGACTCGCTGGAGGACGTGAGCCGGATCTACCGGTACGCCTGACCCGCGCCGGGGCGGTGCGCCCGGCCGGTGACGGGCCCGTGGGCCCGGCCCGGCGCACCGTCCGGCCCACGGGAAGAGCCCCGGCGCTCGAGGTGCCGGGGCTCTTCTTGCCGGTCCGGTGCGGACCTTGCGGGTCCGGTGCGGACGGACGGGCGGTGTCAGCCGCCGTAGGCGCCGGAGCCGTCACCCTGGGCGAGGTGCCCGATGTTGGCGCAGGTGTTGCCGAAGGCGGGGTTGAGGACGCCGATGACGTCGATGGTGTTCCCGCACAGGTTCACCGGGATGTTGACCGGGACCTGGATCGTGTTGCCGGACACGACGCCGGGCGAGCCGACAGCCGCCCCCTCGGCGCCGGCGTCCGCCATGGCGAGACCGGCTCCGCTGATCACCACGGCACCCGTGCCGAGAGCGACGGCAGCCGCCTTCGCGATGCGAGACATCACGTTCTCCTAACTTGCTCGGTGAGTGCGGCAGCAGGACGCGCGGCCGCACTTCCCCTTCAACGCGACCGGGCCGCCCGGGTCACGGCGTATCTCCCCGGATCACCCGTTTTGAACAGCGTGGATCCGGTCGGGGCGCTGGTAGAGACCAATTCGACGGCTGTTTGGCCAACCCGATTGACGCGGTGGCGGCGGCTCCCCTGTGCTGTCCGGTAGCGGGAAGGCGAAGTCCGGGTGTCACACGGCAGAAGGCGCGAGCCTCGTCCGGGGAGGGGCCATGTCCGTCGAGACAGTGCAGGCGTGGGGCGAGTTCGGGCGGCGGTTGCGGTCCCGGCGAAGACAGGCCGGGCTCACCCAGTTGCAGCTGGGGCTGCGGGTGGGCTATCACCACACCCTCATCAGCAAGCTGGAGAGCGGGCTGCGGGAGCCGCCCGCCGGTCTGGTGCGGAGGCTGGACGCGGTCCTGGAGACCGGGGGAGAGCTGGCCGCGCTCGCCGCCGCACCGCGCGAGGCGCCACCGGCGGCGGACCGCCCGCCGCTGGACCGGAAGCTGTTCGGGGCCATGCCCGGAGCGGACGCGCCCGGCGCCGGGGAGGCGCCGGACCCCCGGCTGTGGCCCGCGGAACTGCCCGCCGAGGGCCTCGCCTGCCCGCTGCACGGCACGGCGGGCTGCGCGGTGCCCGACCTGGGGGAATTACCGGAGCTGCTGGCGGTGCTGGCCGCCCTGACCGGCCGCTCCCCGGGCGCCGCGGGCATCGGCCCCCGTACCGGCACGGCGGGCGCGCGGGGCGTGGCGGCGGCGGCCGCGCGGGCGCGCGGGACCGGAACGGGTACGGGAGCGGAGGCGGAGCTGCTGCACGCCCTGACCGCCGTGCTCGCCTGTCTGATCCGCGAGGCGTTCCACCGGACCACCGCGGACTCGCTGGCCACCGTGGAGCGGCTGCTGCGCTCGGTGGTGCGCTGGGCCGAGGAGGTCAACGCCACGGGCCGGCTGCCGTACGGGCAGCTTCGGCTCGCCGCCCAGTACGCCCAGGTCGCCGGGCGGCTGCGGATGCAGCGCGGCCAGGGCGGCATCGGCATGGCCTGGTTCGGGCACGGCCTGGGATGGGCGGACGCCGTGCACGACGCCCCGGCGCGGGCGACCCTGCTCAGCGACATGTGCACGCTGGTCCGGCTGGACGAGGACCCCGGCTCGACCTTGGCGTACGCGCAGGCCATCGGCGCGGTGGACCCCCGGCGGCGGTGGGTCGCCACGCTGTCCGGCCTGTACCAGGCGCGCGGGTACGCCCTCGGGCACGACGCCGCCGAGTGCCGCCGGCACATCACCGCGGCCCGCCGCGGCTTCGCCCGGCTCGGCCGCCGCGACCTCCTGGAGGCGCCCTGGCTGGCGGGCGCGGAGGGGGAGATGCGGGTGGAGTCGGCGATCGGCGGCGCGCTGCGCGACCTGGCCGCGGCCACCGGGGACCGTACGACGGCCCGGCGCGCCGTCGAGGCCACCGCGCGCTCGCGGGCCCGGCTGCCCGAGGTGATGCGGGCCACCCATCTGCTGCTCACCCTGCGGCTGGCCGACGGCTGGGCGTGCGCGGGCGATCCCGGGGCGGCGGTCGCCGTGGCCGGTCCGGTGCTGCGTGAGGCGCTGGCCGCGCGCGAGCTGATGATCAGCGCCGAACTGCGCGGACTGCATGGCAGGCTCTTCGGCCGCTGGGGCGATCTCGCGGAGGTGCGGGAGTACCGCGAGCGGCTGAGGGCGGCGGGCGCGGCCGACGCTGCGGAGGTGACGGGGTCCCGTCTCTGAGGCCACCGAGGAGCCCGTGGTGGTGCCGGACCGGCGGGGAGCGCGGCCGGTTCGCGCGCTTGCCGGATTTTGACAGGTCTGGACCACGGGCCGGAAACCGTTGACCCGGCCGCGGGTCGATGTGAGGGTTCGGCCGGTCCAGACCATGGCATGTCACCGTCACCCCATCCCGGATTGACGTGCCCATGCTCTGGGGGCGACGGCCGGACAAGGGCCGCACACCTCTCACAAGGAGCCGCGATGCTGAGAAAGATGGCAGTGGCCGGGATATCCCTGGCCGTGACGCTCGGGGGGGTGGTGGTGCCGGCCTCGTTCGCCGCGGCGGCACCGGCTTCCGCACCCACCGCGGGCACGCCGGAGCAGACCCCCGTCGCGAAGGCCGTGGCCGCCGCCGACCAGGCCGTGCGCAGCGGCCTCGACGCGCTCGCCAAGGGCCCGGACGAGCAGTACGACCGCCAGCAGGTCACCCCCTGGGTCAAGGGCCTGTACTCGGTCGCCTACCAGCGCACCTACGAGGGCCTGCCGGTCGTGGGCGGCGACGCGGTCGTCCTCGCCGACGGCACCGGCACGGTCCGCGGCGTCCAGTCCGCCACCCGGGCCCGGATCTCCGTCTCCACCGAGCCCTCGGTCACCGCCTCCCGGGCGGCGGCGGCCAGCCGCGCCCGGCTCGCGCACATCGACAGGGCGGACACCCCGCGCCTGGTGGTCCGGGTCGAGGACGGTGCCGCCGCCCTCGCCTGGGAGACCGTGCTGAGCGGGCGTACCGGCACGAACGTGCCCAGCAGGCTGCACGTCTTCGTGGACGCCCGCACCGGCAAGGTCCTCGGCACCCACGACGAGGTGCACGCGGGCACCGGCAACAGCAAGTGGAACGGCCCCAACCCGCTGACCATCGACACCTCCAGCTCGGGCAGCAGCTATGTGCTGCGCGACACCACCCGCCCCGGCCTCCAGTGCTCGGACTACAGCGGCGGTGTGTTCACCAAGTCCACCGACAACTGGGGCACGGGCAACCCCACGAGCAAGGAGACCGGCTGCGTCGACGCGATGTTCGCGGCGCAGAAAGAGTCGGACATGCTCAAGAACTGGCTCGGGCGCAACGGCCACAACGGCAACGGCGGCAGCTGGCCGGTCAAGGTCGGCCTCAACGACCTGAACGCCTACTGGGACGGCTCCACCATCACCATCGGGCACAACAGCGCCAACGAGTGGATCGCCGGGATCGACGTGGTCGGCCACGAGTTCGGCCACGGCCTGGACACCTTCACGCCCGGCGGCGACAACCACGAGAGCGGCCTGGGCGAGGGAACCGGCGACATCATGGGCGCCCTCACCGAGGCGTACGCCAACGAGCCGTCGCCGTACGACACTCCCGACTACACCGTCGGCGAGATGATCAACCTCCAGGGCCGCGGCCCGATCCGCAACATGTACAACCCGAGCCTGATCAGCAACAACCCGAACTGCTACTCGGCGTCGATCCCCTCCACCGAGGAGCACGCGGCGGCCGGCCCGCTCAACCACTGGTTCTACCTGCTGGCCGAGGGCTCGAACCCGGGCGGCGGCAAGCCCTCCAGCCCCACCTGCAACAACTCCACCGTCACCGGCGTCGGCATCCAGAACGCCGGCAAGGTCTTCTACGGCGGCATGCTGCTCAAGACCAGCGGCATGACCTACAAGCGCTACCGCACCGCCACGCTCACCGCGGCCAAGAGCCTGGACTCCACCTGCGGTCTGTTCACCGCCACCAAGGCCGCCTGGGACGCGATCAGCGTCGGCGCCCAGACCGGTGACCCGACCTGCCAGATCGAGCAGTCCGACTTCACGCTGGCGCTGAACCCGGCCACGGGCTCGGTCCAGGCGGGCGCCTCCGCGCGCAGCACCGTCGGCACCACCGCCGTCGGCGGCACCCAGCAGGTCTCGCTGACCGCCTCGGGCGCCCCCGCGGGCGCGAACGTCTCCTTCAGCCCGGCGACGGTCACCTCCGGCGCCAGCTCCGCCATGACGGTCACCACCGCGGCGTCGACGCCCGCCGGGACGTACCAGATCACCGTCACCGGCAGCGGGGGCGGCAAGACCCACACCGCCCAGTACACGCTGACGGTCGGCGGGGGCGGCACCGAACCGGGCACCCCGCCCGACGTCGACGTGGCCAAGGTTCAGGCGCACCTGGCCCAGCTGAACACCATCGCCACGCAGAACGGCGGCAACCGCCGCTCCACCTCCGCCGGTTACCGCGCCTCGGTCGCCTACCTCAAGGACAAGCTCCAGGCCGCCGGCTACACGGTCACCGAGCAGGCCTGCACCTCGGGCTGCACCTCCGGCGCGGGCAACAACCTGATCGCCGAGTGGCCCAAGGGCGACGCCAGCAACGTGTACATGTTCGGCGCCCACCTCGACAGCGTGTCCGCGGGCCCCGGCATCAACGACAACGGCTCCGGTTCGGCGACCCTGCTGGAGAACGCGCTGACCCTGGCGCAGACCAACCCGACCATGAAGAACCGGGTCCGGTTCGCCTGGTGGACCGACGAGGAGCAGGGCCTGAACGGCTCCAGCTTCTACGCCCGCACGCTCTCCGGCACCGACCGCTCCCGGATCAAGGCGTACTACAACTTCGACATGGTCGCCTCGACCAACGCGGGCTACTTCGTCAACAACCTGAACTCGGCGGCCTCGGCCCCGATGAAGGCGTACTGGGACTCGCTGGGCCTGGCCCCGCAGGAGAACGTCGAGGGCCAGGGCCGCTCCGACGACTACTCCTTCCAGCAGGTCGGCATCCCCACCTCGGGCTACGCCACCGGCGCCGACGCGGTGAAGTCCTCCTCCGAGGCCGCCAAGTGGGGCGGCACCGCGGGCCGTTCCTACGACTCCTGCTACCACTCCTCCTGCGACACCACCAGCAACATCAACGCCACCGCGCTCAACCGCAGCGCGGACGGTGTCGCGTACACGATCTGGAAGACCTCGGTCGGCGACACCCCCGTGCCGGGCAACGACTTCTCGATCTCCGCGAACCCGGCCACCGGCACCGTCCAGCCCGGTTCCTCCGCCTCGGTGACCATCGCCACGGCGACTACCAGCGGTGACGCGCAGACCGTACGGCTGTCGGCCTCGGGCGCCCCGGCCGGGGTGAGCGTCTCCTTCAGCCCGGCCTCGGTGACCTCCGGCCAGTCCGCCACCGCCACCGTCCAGGTCGCGGCGGGCACCACCGGCGGTACGTACACGCTGACCGTCACCGGTGCCGGCGAGGCCACGCACACCACCACCTACACCCTGACGGTGCCCGGCGGGGGCGGCGGGACCACCTGGCAGCAGGGCGCCACCTACCGGGCGGGTGACGTCGTGACGTACAACGGCGTCAGCTACCGGTGCCTCCAGGGCCACACCGCCTACCCGGGCTGGGAGCCGCCCAACGTCCCCGCCCTCTGGCAGCCGGTGTGACCGGCGGGGGTCCCTGTGATCCCCGGCTGACCCCGGGCCGGTCCGGCTGATCCCGGGCTGATCCCGGGCCGATCCCCGGCCCGTGGGGCGGACCCGTCCGTCCCGCGGCAGCGCCCGGTCGCCGCACCGGGTGGGCCGAGCCCCGGGCCCCGGCCGTCCCCTCCCGTCATCCGGGGGACGGCCGGGGCCCGGTCCGTGTGCGCTTGCCGAGCCCGCCCGCGGCCCGCACGGTGGAGGTATGGGTGCGCAGGAGGGCCCCACCCTCATCTCCTCGGTGCAGCGGGCGTTCCGGCTGCTGGAGGCGGCCGGGGCCCACGAGGGCGGCGCGCCGGCCAAGCAGCTGGCGCGGGAGACCGGACTGGCCCTGGCCACCACGTACCACCTGCTGCGGACCCTCGTGCACGACGGCTATGTGCGCAAACTGGAGGACGGCTCCTTCGTCCTGGGCGAGCGGCTGGGTGCGCTGCACCAGGAGAGCCGGACGCAGGCGCGGCTGAGCCGGGTCCGCCCGGTGCTCGGCGCCCTGCGCGACGACCTGTCCGCCGCGGCCTACCTCACCTTCTACGAGGACGGCGAGATCCGGGTGGCGGAGATCGTCGACGGCCCCCGGGCGCCGCGCGCCGAGCTGTGGGTGGGCTTCGAGGACGCCGGGCACGCCACCGCGCTGGGCAAGTGCGTGCTGCGCGAGCTGGACGACGAGGCGCGCGGCGAGTACCTCTCCCGGCATCCGCTGGCCGACCTCACCCCCCGGACCGTCACCCGCCGCACGGAGCTGCTGCGGCGGCTGGACGCCTTTCCCGACGCCCCGGCCGTGACCGACCTGGAGGAGTACTCCCTCGGGATCGTCTGTGTCGCCGTCCCCGTGTACCGGGGCGACACCCTGGGCTCGCTCGGCGTCTCCCTGCGCATGGACCGCGACCGTCCGGTCCCGGGCGAGGAGACCGTCGAGCGGCTGCTCGCGGCGGCGGACCGGGTGACCAGGGGCCTCTCGCTCACCATCTGAAAACCGCACTCTTGTGACGTGATGCGCGAAACACGTCTACTGGATGTGACGCGTCAAATGCGATCTATGGGTTATTTGATCTCCAGGTCATCCGATTCCGGGATCGCGCGCCGTGCGAGGGGAGGGCGGCGCGGTACGCCGGACGGCGAGAGAGACCGAGAGAGACCGAGAGAGACAGCGAGGCAAGAGTGCGGATGCCCATACAGCCCATCCCGGCCCAGGTCCAGCCCCTCCCGGCCCCGGAGGCCGACGTCCTCGGCCGGCGCACGGCGAACGGCTGGACCGTCGTCGGCGTGGGCGGCGAGGTCGACATCTGTTCCGCTCCCGGGATCCGCGCGGCCGTCCTGCGCCTCATCGACGAGGGGCACCGCCACTTCGTCCTGGACCTGCGCCGGGTGACGTTCCTGGACTCGATGGGCCTGGGGCTGATCGTCGCGCTCACCAAGCGTCTGCGGTCGCACGCCGGGTCCCTGACCCTCGCCTGCTCCGACCCCCGCATCCTCAAGGTGTTCAAGGCCGGCGGCCTGCACGCCGTCTACGCCTTCCACGACACCGTCGCCGAGGCGACGCGGCACGCCCCCGAGGGCAGCGGTCTGGCGGGCTGGCCGCACCACCGGGCGTGACGGGCTCCCCTCACGGCCGGTCGTCGGGGCGCCCGGCGCCCCCCTGCCCCATGAGCATGCGGACGCGTCGGCTGAGAGCCGCCCCCGCGGCGGTGAGGAAGACGAACGTGTAGAGGATCTGGAGCACGGTGACGACCCGAGCGGACTGGCCGTGCGGGGTGATGTCGCCGTAGCCGATGGTCGCCAGGGTCACCAGGGTGAAGTAGAGCGCGTCCATGCGGGTGCTCAGCCCGGTGATCTCGCCCGGCTGCCGGGACAGGACGTAGTACCCGCCGGCGAAGACCAGCACGGACAGGGCCATCAGGACCGGGATGGCCAGACCCGGCCGGGTGCCCGGCCTGTCGATGAGCACCTCGTGGATCTGCCGCAGGATCAGCGCCGCCACCGCGGCGAGCACCAGCACGAACACCGTCCAGCTCAGGACCGGGCGGTGCGGTCCGAGCCTGTCCAGGGGCAGCAGGAAGTAGACGGTGACCAGGGATCCCACGAAGAGCACCGCGCCCGCCGGGACCGCGGCCCGGCGCAAGGACCCCGCCCGACCCGCGCCGTCGTCCCTCACGCTCCGCCTCCTCCCGTACGGCGTCCGTACGGCGTCCGTACGGGTCCCCGGTGACGGGCTCCAGTAAAGAACGCGGGGGTACGGGGCGCACGCCGGGCGCGCGTCCGGGCCCGGGGCGGCGGGAGGCGGCGGCACGGCGGCGGCCGGGAAGCGGGGGAGGAAGGATCGGTGAATGGCGGATTCCGGGGCGGCGGAGCGCCCGTGATCCGTGTATGCGCCGCCGGTCCGACAGGATGTCGGTGGCGCCCCCGGCAGGACTCGAACCTGCGGCCAAGCGCTTAGAAGGCGCCTGCTCTATCCACTGAGCTACGGGGGCCTGGTGGGTGGCTCTCGCCGTGGTGCCGCCCGTGCGGGCCGCTCCGTGACGTCGCCGGGGACAAGGATAGGGCTCCCGCGTCCTTGCCCCTGTCGCTTCGCCTCCGTGGCTCGATGTGGAGGTTCGGTGAAGCGGTCCTGATAATCGCAGGCAGGTGCGAATCGTGCATCGCTTTTGATGCCTCGGGCACCGGGTGTTGTGCACTCGTTATGCCTGGCCTGTGCCGTCGCCCCAGTCGTCCGTTCCATCCCTTGTGTTCCGTCGGCACGCAGACATGCTCATATGCTTCAGAATTCCCCTAAAATTGGGCATTCTTCGCATGTGGTGACCTTGGACGTACGGCCTCAGCTGCTCGAAGCACTCTCCGCCCTGCGCGACCGTGTCGCCGCCGCACGCTTCCCGCTGCCGCTCGCGGGGGCCCCACGCGCGCGTGCCAACCGCGACGAACTGCTCGCCCAGCTCGACGACTACCTGGTACCGCGGTTGAGGGAACCCGACGCGCCGCTGCTGGCCGTCGTCGGCGGATCCACCGGCGCGGGCAAGTCCACGCTCGTCAACTCCCTGGTCGGACGGCGGGTCAGCGAGGCGGGGGTCCTGCGGCCGACGACCCGGACCCCGGTCCTGGTGTGCCATCCGGAGGACCATCACTGGTTCAGCGGCATGCGCGTCCTGCCCGACCTCGCGCGCGTGTGGCTGCCCCGCCAGGACCCCGCCGCCACGGCGCTCGGCGACGAACTCCCCCCGACCGAGGACGATCCCGCGCGCGTGCTGCGCATCGAGACCGTGGAGACGGTGCCCCCGGGCCTCGCCCTGCTGGACGCGCCCGACATCGACTCCCTGATCGCCGAGAACCGGGCCCTGGCCGCCGAGCTGATCTGCGCCGCCGACATCTGGGTCATGGTCACCACCGCCGCTCGCTACGCCGACGCCGTCCCCTGGCACCTGCTGCGCACCGCCAAGGAGTACGACGCCACCCTCGTGACGGTCCTCGACCGGGTCCCGCACCAGGTCGTCTCCGAGGTCTCCCGGCAGTACGGGGCGCTGCTCACCAAGGCCGGGCTCGGCGACGTACCGCGCTTCACGGTGCCCGAACTGCCCGAGTCCGCCTGGGGCGGCGGACTGCTGCCCGCCACCGCCGTGGCCCCGCTGCGCACCTGGCTCGTCCACCACGCCCAGGATCCCGCGGCCCGCCGCTACGCGATGGGCCGCACCGCCCAGGGCCTGCTCGACTCGCTCAAGTTCCGGATGCCCGAACTGGCCGGTGCCGCCGCCGCGCAGCACTCGGCTGCCCTGCGGCTGATCTCGGCCGTCGACAGCGCCTACGACGGCGAGCACGCGCGCGTGCGGGGCCGGTTGCAGGCGGGGACCGTGCTCGCCGGGGACGCCCTGAAGCGGTGGCGCGCCTACCCCCTGGACTGCACCGCGGGCGAACTGCTCGACGCGCTCGTGGAGAGCCTCGGCGCGCTGCTGCTGTGCGCCGTGACCGCCGCCGACGAGCGCATCGACGACGCCTGGCGGCGCGAACCAGCCGCCACCGCGCCCGGACTCGCCGACCGTGCCCCCGCCGCTGAGGGCGCCGAGCACCGCATCGGTCTTGCCGTACGGCGCTGGCGGCGCGAGCTGGAGGAGTACGCCGAGGACGAGGTGCGCGAGCTGGACCGCAGCGTCGCGCCGGACCCCGAGGTCGTCGCCGCCCTGGCCGCGACCGGACTGCTGGGCGGCCGCCGGGGCCGGTCCGCGGGGGAGGGGCTGGCCGAGCGGATCGGCGCGCACGGCGCCCTGCGGCTGCGCGACCGGGCCGGCCGGCTGCTCGCCGACTACCTGGACCGCGTGATGCACACCGAACGGGAACGCCGGCTGGCCCCGCTCGACGCCCTGGAAGTGCACCCCGAACCCCAGGCCGAACTCATCGCCGCGCTGTCCGTACTGCTGAAGGAGAGGTGACCGGTGACCGCCGTCACTGATCAGGACCGAACGGAACACACCGCCCATGCCCCGCGCACGGGCCGTGCGGAGCACGCGGAGCACGCGGAGGCTGCGGAGGCCGCGGAGGGGCCGGGCGGGGGAGCGGACGTGGACTCGGGTGCGGGTGCCGGTGCCGGTGCGGTAGCCACCGGCAGGTACGGGGCGCGGGACGCGCCGGGGCGGGGGGCCGGGCGGTCCGGCCCCGGGAGGCCCGATCCGGGACGGGCCGACGCCCGTGGCGGCAGCGGCGGCGGCAGCGGCGGCAGCAGTGGTGGCGGTGGCGGCGGTGTTCCGGCGGGCCGGTCCGCCGGAGCCGCCCCGGCCGGTGAGGGCAGCGGTGGCGGCAGGGAGGAAAGGGAGGACAGGGACGGTGCGGACAGCAGGAGCGGCGGGGACGGCAGGACCGCCGCCACCGCGCTCGCGCGGCAGGCGGACCGGGACGAGCGGTACGCGCGCGGGCACGACGACGAGCGGCACGCGCGCGTGAGGGACGACGAGACGCACGCGCGCGTGCGGGACGACGACCGGCACCCGCACGGCACGGAGGGCGACGCCCCGGGCCGCGGCGGCGCCGACGGGTCCGGAGTCGGGGCCGGGTCCGGCTCTGGGGCCTGGGACGACGGGCTGATCGCGCGCCGGGTCACCGAGACCGGCACGGGCACGAGCGCCGCCGACCTCGTGCACGCGGACCCCCGGCCCGCCCGGACCCTGCCCGTGCCGCCGCTCGCCTACGACGGACCGCTGCGGTCGCGGCTGGACGCGCTGCGCGAACTCGTCGGGCTCTCCCGCACCCGGCTGGACAGCCGCACCCTCGCCGAGGCGGGGCGCGTCCTCGACGAGGCGGCGGCGCGCCGCCGACTGTCCGGGCAGCACACCGTCGTCGCCATCGCGGGCGCCACCGGCAGCGGCAAGTCGCAGCTGTTCAACGCCCTCGCGGGCGTGGCGATCTCGGAGACCGGGGTACGCCGGCCGACCACCGCCGCCCCCATCGCGTGCAGTTGGAGCGACGGCGCCGCGAGCCTCATCGACCGCCTGGGCATCCCCGGCCGGCTGCGCAGGCGCCCCGTGCAGGGCCCGGACGCCGACCCGCAGCTGCGCGGCCTGGTCCTGGTCGACCTGCCCGACCACGACTCGGCCGCCGTGCAGCACCGCGAGCACGTGGACCGCATCCTCGGGCTCGTCGACGCGGTCATCTGGGTCGTCGACCCGGAGAAGTACGCCGACGCCGTCCTCCACGAGCGCTATCTGCGCCCCCTGGCGGGCCACGCGGAGGTCATGTTCGTCGTCCTCAACCAGGTCGACCGGCTCCCCGGCGAGGCCGCCGACCAGGTCCTCGACGACTTGCGGCGACTGCTCGACGAGGACGGCGTGGCCCTCGGGGAGTACGGCGAACCGGGCGCGACCGTGCTCGCCCTGTCCGCGCTCACCGGGGACGGCATCCCGGAACTG
This sequence comes from Streptomyces sp. PsTaAH-124, assembly GCF_000373685.1. Taxonomy (NCBI): domain Bacteria; kingdom Bacillati; phylum Actinomycetota; class Actinomycetes; order Kitasatosporales; family Streptomycetaceae; genus Streptomyces; species Streptomyces sp. PsTaAH-124. Next base: position 53,414 of record NZ_KB892175.1, read on the forward strand.
CGCGAGTCGCTCGGCCAGTTCGTGGCCGAACGCGGGGCCGCCGCCCGCCGGGTCGCGGCCGACGTCGACGCGGCGGCGGACCGGCTCCGGCCGGTGTACGACACCCGGCGGCGGCCCGGACTGAGCGAGGAGGCGCGCGAGGAGTTCGCGGCCCGTCTCGCGGACGCGGTGGGCGCCACCGCGGCGGGCGAGGCGGCCGAACGCGCCTGGCTGCGCAACGCCGGGCGCGCGTGCGGCACGCCCTGGCTGCGGCTGTGGCGCTGGTACCAGGACCGGCGCGAACCCCCCACGGGCCGGCTGCCGGTACGCGCGCAGCCCGACGAGGAGGCCACCGCGCGCCAGCGCGTCGAACAGGCGGTGCGCACGGTGGCCGAACGGGCGGCGGCCGGACTGCCCGCGCCCTGGGCGCAGGCGGTGCGCGAGGCCGCGGTGCGCGGGTCCCAGGGACTGTCCGAGGCCCTGGACGAACTCGCGGCGCGGGCCGGTCTGCCCCCGGGCCGTCCGCCGCGGCCGGGCTGGTGGCCCGCGGCGGTCATGGCGCAGGCGTCGATGACCATTCTCCAGGTGGTCGGCGGCCTGTGGCTGGTCGGCCAGATCGCCGGTGTCCTGTCCCCGAACCTCGGTGTGCCGGTGCTGCTGATGATCGCCGGGATCGTCGGCGGACCCATCGTGGAGTGGAGCTGCCGCATCGCGGCCCGCGGCCCGGCCCGCAGATACGGGCAGGAGGCCGAACGCCGCTTGCGGGAGGCCGCCGCCGGGTGCGGACGGGCCCGGGTGCTGGATCCGGTGGCGTCGGAACTGCTGCGCTACCGGGAGGTTCGCGAGCAGTACGCCCGGGTGACGGGGGCGAGCGGGCGGTGAGCGGAGCCCTGGCGGGGCCGGAAGGCACTCGGCGCCCGATCGGGTGAGCGGGTTGTCCACAGGCGGGGGGTGCTCCACAGGGCCCGGCGGGCTCGTCCCGGCGGCGGCAGTCTGGTGCCGCGGCGATTGCGACGGAAGCGGTCGGCGCGGCAGCCGCAGCGGATGCGGCGGACGCAGCCGTACGGGACGGACCCGTGCGGGTGTCCGCCCGGACCGGAAGGCCGGGCGAGGGAGGGGCAGGACGATGAACGAGACGACGGTCTGCGTGGTCGGCAACGTGGCGACGCAGCCGGTGTACCGCGAACCGGCCGGGGGTGCCTCGGCGAGGTTCCGCCTCGCGGTCACCGCGCGCTACTGGGACCGGGAGAAGAACGCCTGGACGGACGGGCACACCAACTTCTTCACGGTGTGGGCCAACCGCCAGCTCGCCACGAACGCGATGGCCTCGCTGAACGTGGGCGACCCCGTGCTCGTGCAGGGCCGCCTGAAAGTACGGACGGAGACCCGCGACGGCACCAGCAGGACCTGGGCCGACATCGACGCCACGGCCATCGGCCACGACCTGGCGCGGGGTACGTCGGCGTTCCGCCGCTCGGGCCGCCCGGAGCAGGCCGCGACCACCGAGCCGCCGCGCCCCGAGCCTTCTTGGGAGACCCCGGATCCGGCACCGCGCGCACAGCCACGACAGCGATCGGGTCCGGAGCCGGAGGACCGGGAACCGGATCGGGAGCAGAACCGTGAACAGGACCGGGAACCTGCCGCGGTGGCCTGACGACAGGCTGTCCACCGGACCCGCCCGGACCCGCCCGGACCCGCCCTCCGTCCGCGAGCAGGGTTGATTTGTCGACAAGCCCTGCTCGCGGGCGGTGGCGGCGATAACGATTCCGATTCGGATCAGCCCCCTGACGACCTGACAGCAAGTGCCGGTGCAAGGGGTCCTTAGGATGCCGAACGTAGCTCATGGGCCTGGAGATTCTGCTGGTGGGACCGCACCCCCACGTGAATGGGTCCTGCTCGAAGGGGAATTCTGTGTGTGCTTCGTACTCTGCGCCGTCCGCGCGCGGGCGAGGGGCGGCCCGTCTCGCCGCCGCGGCGCTGGCGTCCGGGCTCGCCGTCGCCGCCGTGCTGGCAACCGCCGGCCCGGCGGCCGCCGACGGCAGGCCGCAGAGCCAGGGCGGGGCCACCGCCGTGATGGGCGGTCTGAAGACGTACGGTGCCGCCGTCCTGCACGACGAGACCGGCAACCACCAGATCTCCGCAGGGCTGTTCGAGATGGCCGTGGACGGCGGCGGCATGCTCCAGACGTACTGCGTCGACATCCACAACCCCACGCAGAAGGACGCCAAGTACCAGGAGACCCCCTGGAGCGGCACCTCCCTCGGCGCCAACAAGAACGCCGGGAGGATCCGCTGGATCCTGGGGCACTCCTACCCCCAGGTGAACGACCTCGCGGCGCTCGCCGCCAAGGCCGGGGTCAAGAACCTCACCGAGCAGGACGCGGCGGCCGGCACCCAGGTGGCCATCTGGCGCTACTCCGACGGTGCCCGCGTCGACGCCGTCGACTCCCGCGCCGAGAAGCTCGCCGACTACCTCCAGCGCAGCGCCCGCGACGAGGCGGAACCGAGCGCCTCGCTCAGCCTGGACCCGCCCGCCGTCTCCGGCCGCCCCGGCGGACGCCTGGGCCCGGTCACCGTGCGCACCGGCGCGAGCAGCGTGACGGTGTCGCCCCCCGCCGACGCCGGCGGTGTACGGATCGTCGGCAAGGACGGCAAGCCGGTCACCACCGCGAAGAACGGCACCCGCCTCTACTTCGACATCCCCAAGAGCCCCACGGGCGCCACCGACTCGGGCGAGAGCACCGACGGCACCCCCCGGACCCCGGACGCCGCGGCGGGCTCCGCCGAACTGACCGTCCTGGCCTCCACCACCGTGCCGGTCGGCCGCGCCTTCACCTCCGACAGCCGCAGCCAGACCCAGATCCTGGCCGGCTCCAGCGAGTCCACGGTCTCCGCGACCGCCGTCGCCACCTGGGGCGAGCACGGCCCGATACCGGCCCTGTCCGCCGAGAAGAACTGCGCCAAGGGCACCCTGGACATCCGCGTGACCAACAAGGGCGACCAGCCGTACACCTTCGACCTGATGGGCACCGCCCACAGCGTCCCCGCGGGCGCCACCCGCACCATCGCGATCCCCCTCCAGGAGGACCAGCCCTACGACTTCACCCTCGTGGGCCCCGACGGCCGCGCCCAGCGCTTCACCGGCGTCCTCGACTGCAAGACCCAGGGTGCCGCGATCGGCACCAAGACCCAGACCCTCGACACCCCGGCCCCGGCCCCCACCCCGGTCACCGCGGGCAACGTCCCCACCACCCCCGACCTCGCGGCCACCGGCGGCTCCGACACCACCCCCCTGATCGCCGCCATCGGCCTCAGCCTCCTGGTCCTCGGCGCCACGGCATTGAGCATCCTCCACAAGAAGAGGACCACTCAGGACTGACCGGATCCGGATGCGCGCGGGGCTCATTTCCACGACCGATCCCCGCATCCGGGACGGATGACGGTGGCCGAGCTGGGAAGCGTTCGGATGTCACCGCGTGGCCGGTCCGCCCGGTGGGTGGTCCATGGCGGCGAGCCAGCCCGCGACCGCGTGGAAGTCGGTGTCCGCCAGCCCTCTGGCCGGGTCGACGCGGTGGAGCAGGGACCGGCCCGGGTGCTGCGCGGTGACCCAGGTGTGGTCCATGGCGGTGATCTCGTCGTCCAGCCAGATGAACGGCCGGCCGTCGGCCCACTCGACCAGGGGGCGGGTCTTCCAGTGCAGGCCCCGGGGGCCGTCGTCCGGGTCGGTGGCCGGCCACTGCACCACGGGAAGCCGCGGCAGGCCGAGGAGCGGGGCGACGGTCTCGTTCGCGTCCTGCATCCATGTCGTGGCCCAGACGAGCGTGCAGCCCAGGGCCAGGAGGCGTGGTCCGATGGCGGGGTCCAGCCGGTCCAGCAGCGGGTTCCCCCCGGGCCCGGCGGGCAGGGCGGCGGCCGGCGGCGGGGCGTTCGAGGATCCGAAGGGGATGAGCGGGCCGTCGACGTCGAGGAAGAGGAGGGGAGGCTCCGCTGCGCTGGTCACAGCGGTACGGTAGCCCGGCCGGGCGGCGAGTCCCGGCCGTCACCAGTGACTCCCCGGTCAGGTGTCCCGGGCCGACGCGTATCCGCTCGGACCGGCCGTGGGGAGCCTGGGAGCCTCAGGTCCGGCGGAGGGCGGTCCGCATCTCTTCGATCAGCGCTGTACGGGCCCGGCCGGCTGCGCGCCAGGCGTGGACGTACTGCGCCGAGTCCGGGGCGTGCCCCGCGGCCACCGCGTCATGGAAGTCGAGGACGCCGAGGGTGGCGCGGCCGGCGCTCTCGACGATCCTCCGTCGGGCCACCAGCTCCAGTCGCTGCTGTGCCGCGTACACGCCGTGCTCGCCGATCGCGAGGTGCCCCTTGCCCACCCGGTCCGGGGACGGGGCCGTCCGGGAGAACGCGTCCCTGGCCCCGGAAAGGGCCGACAGGTAGTCCGTGCACGCGGTGCGCAACGTCTCACGGTCGCGTTCCGCTCTGTCGCGCCGCCATCGGACGTGATCGGCGGCGAGGGTGGCGATGACCCCGAGCACGGTGCCCACGGCTGTCGCCGCGATCGTCGACCACTGCATCTGTCCTCCCGGAAGGCGCCGGTACGGCGTGAGACCCCTGCGGACAGGGCGACGTCCACCGGACGTGCCGCCCCGAGCCTCCGGCCGCCATGGGCGAACCCCCAGGTCAGAGCCGCCGTACCCCACGCGTTTCCGCGCAGGGGTGGCCGTACGGCAAGATGGGGTGTATCTGCCCACTGCCAGTTTCAAGCTGCCGGACGGTTTCTCTTGGCTGAGTTCATTTACACCATGCGCAAGGCGCGCAAGGCGCACGGCGACAAGGTGATCCTCGACGACGTCACCCTGAATTTCCTTCCGGGTGCCAAGATCGGCGTCGTCGGCCCGAACGGTGCCGGTAAGTCGACCGTGCTGAAGATCATGGCGGGGCTCGAGCAGCCCTCCAACGGTGACGCGTACCTGTCGCCCGGCTACACCGTCGGCATCCTGCTCCAGGAGCCGCCGCTGAACGAGGAAAAGACGGTCCTGGAGAACGTCCAGGAGGGCGTCGCCGAGGTCAAGGGCAAGCTCGACCGGTTCAACGAGATCGCCGAGCAGATGGCGACCGACTACTCGGACGCGCTGCTGGAGGAGATGGGCAAGCTCCAGGAGGAGCTGGACCACGCCAATGCCTGGGACCTCGACGCCCAGCTGGAGCAGGCCATGGACGCGCTGGGCTGCCCGCCCGGCGACTGGCCGGTGGCCAACCTCTCCGGTGGCGAGAAGCGCCGCGTCGCGCTGTGCAAGCTGCTGCTGGAGGCGCCCGACCTGCTGCTCCTGGACGAGCCCACCAACCACCTCGACGCCGAGTCGGTGAACTGGCTGGAGCAGCACCTCGCCAAGTACGAGGGCACCGTCGTCGCCGTCACCCACGACCGGTACTTCCTGGACAACGTCGCCGGGTGGATCTGCGAGGTCGACCGCGGCCGGCTGCACGGCTACGAGGGCAACTACTCCAAGTACCTGGAGACCAAGGCCACCCGTCTGCGGGTCGAGGGGCAGAAGGACGCCAAGCGGCAGAAGCGCCTCAAGGAAGAGCTGGAGTGGGTGCGGTCGAACGCCAAGGGGCGCCAGGCCAAGTCCAAGGCGCGACTGGCCCGCTACGAGGAGATGGCGGCCGAGGCGGACAAGATGCGCAAGCTGGACTTCGAGGAGATCCAGATCCCGCCGGGCCCCCGCCTGGGCAGCGTGGTCGTCGAGGTCGACAAGCTGAACAAGGCCTTCGGCGACAAGGTCCTCATCGAGGACCTCAGCTTCACCCTCCCGCGCAACGGCATCGTCGGTGTCATCGGCCCGAACGGCGCCGGCAAGACCACCCTGTTCAAGATGATCCAGGGCCTGGAGGAGCCGGACTCCGGCAGCATCAAGGTCGGCGAGACCGTCAAGATCTCCTACGTCGACCAGAGCCGCGAGCACATCGACCCCAAGAAGACGCTGTGGGCCGTCGTCTCCGACGAGCTGGACTACATCAACGTCGGCCAGGTCGAGATGCCCTCCCGGGCGTACGTCTCCGCCTTCGGCTTCAAGGGCCCGGACCAGCAGAAGCCGGCCGGCGTGCTCTCCGGCGGTGAGCGCAACCGCCTCAACCTCGCGCTCACCCTCAAGCAGGGCGGCAACCTGCTGCTCCTGGACGAACCGACCAACGACCTGGACGTCGAGACCCTCGGCAGCCTGGAGAACGCGCTGCTGGAGTTCCCCGGCTGCGCCGTGGTCGTCTCCCACGACCGCTGGTTCCTGGACCGGGTGGCCACGCACATCCTCGCCTACGAGGGCGACTCCAAGTGGTTCTGGTTCGAGGGCAACTTCGAGTCGTACGAGAAGAACAAGATCGAGCGGCTCGGCCCGGACGCCGCCCGCCCGCACCGCGCCACCCACAAGAAGCTGACCCGGGGCTGATCGAAGCAGATGCGCCACACATACCGCTGCCCGCTGCGCTGGGCGGACATGGACGCCTACGGCCACGTCAACAACGTGGTGTTCCTCCGCTACCTGGAGGAGGCGCGCATCGATTTCCTGTTCCGCCCGGACAAGGATTTCCAGCAGGGGTCCGTGGTGGCGCGTCATGAGATCGACTACAAGCGGCAGCTCGTCCACCGGCACGAGCCGGTGGACATCGAGCTGTGGGTGGCCGAGATCCGGGCGGCGTCCTTCACCCTCGGCTACGAGGTCAAGGACGGCGACCGGATCTACGTCCGGGCGTCGACGGTGATCGTGCCGTTCGACTTCGAGGCGCAGCGGCCGCGGCGGCTCACCGCCGAGGAGCGCGAGTTCCTCGGGGAGTACCGGGACGAGACGGCCGAGGAGGAGGCCGTCGCCGCATGACGGTGCTCCACCTCGCCGACGAGACGGAGGCGGCCGACCTCGCCGCCTTCCTCTCCCGGCTGCTGCACTACGACCGTGCCGCCGCCGTCCGCCTCCAGGCGGCCGGGACGGCGCTCGCGGTGTTCGGGCGGCCGGCGTCGTTCGAGGTGCTGGCGGTGCGCGCGGTGGCTCTCGCCAAGCCCTACGAGGACGGTCTCGACGCCACGCTCGACGTGACCGTCTCCGCGGGTGAGCTGCTGGAGTCCATCGACGAGAAGGCCGCGACGGGCGTCGTGCCGGCCGCGGTGACCGGGCCGCCGTGGGCGGGCGTGCTGCCGCCGCGCGGCGGCTGGCGGCGCGAGCCGGGGCTGCCCCCCGCCGAGGCGCTGCGCGCGCTGGTGTCGGCGGCCGTCGCCGAGTTCCGCTCCCGTACGGGGGGCCTGGTGCCCGAGCGGCGCACCCGCGCCGAGCTGGACCGGATCGGGCGGGAGATCTGGTCCCGGACGGTCGGCGAGACCGCCCTGCCGGTACGGGCCGTGCACGCGGCGCAGTCCCTGGGCTTCCTGCGCGGAACCGGGCCCGCGGGGATCACTGGGTCCGCGGGGACCACTGAGTCCGCGGGGATCACTGAGTCCATGGGGATCACTGAGTCCGGGGCCGCACCCGTATCACCCGTACCACCCGCGTCATCCGCGCCGCCCGCCGTCTCGGCCGGGGCCGGCACTCCCGCCGTGCCCGCGCCGGGCGGCCCCGCGCTGTTCTCCTCGGGTGCCTGGCTCCGGCTGCGCACCCCGTTCGGGTCGGTGGCGGTGCGCCGGGCCGGACTCGGCGCGCTGGGCGTCAGCGTCCGCTGAGCCCGGCCCGGCCCGGCGTACCGGGCCGCCGGTCCCGCCGGGCGCGGCGCGCGCTCAGGCCCGTTCCCTGTCGCTGTCGTCGGGCCACACCGCGATGTGGTCCTCCTCCAGTTCCAGCGCGACGCGGTCGCGCATGCCGAGAGTCTGGGTGTAGTCGGCGGGCAGCTGGAGCCGTCCGGCCCGGTCCAGCATGGCGTACTCGCGGCTGACCACCCGCTCGTCGCCGGTGGCGGCGTCCACCTCGCTGCGGCGCAGCACCTCCGTGGAGGTGCGGCCGTCGCGGATGGCGACCGTGCGGCGGACCTCGGTGGCCACCGCCTGGTCGTGGGTGACGATGACGATCGTGGTGCCCAGGCGCTCGTTGGCGGTGCGGAAGGCGGCGAAGACCTGCTCGCCGGTGTGCGAGTCGAGTTCGCCGGTGGGTTCGTCGGCGAGCAGCACCGAGGGGTTGTTGGCGAGGGCCACCGCGATGGCGACGCGCTGCTGCTGGCCGCCGGACATCTGGTGCGGGCGCCGGTCGCGGCAGTCGCCGACCTCCAGCAGCTCCAGCAGTTCCAGCGCGCGTTCGGCCTTGGCGCGGCGGGCCAGGCCGCGGGCGCCGGCCAGCTGCATGGGCAGCGCGACGTTCTGCGCGGCGGTCAGGTACGGCAGCAGGTTGCGGGAGGTCTGCTGCCAGACGAAGCCGACGACCTCGCGGCGGTAGCGCAGCCGGTCCTTGGCCGTCATGGCGAGCAGGTCGTGGTCACCGACCCGGGCCGCGCCCGCGGTGGGCGTGTCCAGACCGGCGAGGATGTTCATGAGGGTGGACTTGCCGCTGCCGGACGCGCCGACGAGCGCCATCAGCTCGCCCTCGCGCACCAGCAGGTCGAGGCCCTGGAGGGCCTGCACCTCCACGCCGTCGGCGGAGAAGATGCGGACCAGCCGGTCGCAGGTGATCAGCGCGTCATGGCCGTAGGCGGGCCGGGTGCGGTCCTCGGTGGCGCGCCGGGCCAGGTCGGCGAGGGTGGGGTTCGTCGTCATCGCAAGACTCCTGCACGGCGGCTGGGGCGGCTGGGGCGGCTACGGCGGCGGGGGCGGGGGCGGTCGGAGGGACTGGTTCGGCTTCCGGCCCGCCGGAGCGGGCCGTCCGCCCCGGCGGCGTCCGCCCCGGCGGTGCTCGTCGCGCCTGCCACGTTCTCCGTGCCGGTGGCGCTCATCGCGCGTCCCCCGCCCGCAGCTCCCGTACGGAACTCTTGCGGCCCGTCCACCAGGCCTGCACGGCGGCGACCGCCACCGCCAGCAGCAGGACCGCGACGGCGGGCACGGCCAGGGACAGCGGGTCGGTGCGCAGCGCGCTCGCGCCGGTGGCGCCGACGCTCGTCGGCAGCGCGATCGTGGTCAGGTCGACACCGGGGGAGAGCAGCCGGATCGTCGCCCAGCCGGTCAGCGCGCCGCCGGCCGCGGCGAGCACCGCCTGCGGCAGCGACTCCAGCACCAGCAGGCGGCGGCCCTGGGCGCGGGTGAGACCCATGGTGCGCAGCCGGGCGAGCATCGCGCCGCGCTCCTGCGCGGAGCGCAGCAGGGCGAGGAGCAGGGCGAGCACCGCGTAGCCGGTACCGGCCGCGACCGCCGCCGTGTAGATGCGCTCGGCGCCGGACTGGAGCGGCGAGTCGACGAACCGGGCCCGCTCGGCGGAGCGCAGCTCCACGCCCACGGATGCGCCCGCCGCCCGGCGCAGCGCGCCCGCGTCGAGGTGGTCGCCGGTCAGCAGCAGGGTGCTGGTGCGGGCGGCCTGCCGGGTGAGACCGGAGCGGTCCACGACGAGGAAGTTGGTGCCGATCACGGCCGGTGTCCGCTCCCGGACCAGGGCGATGCGCACGGTGACGTCGCTGCCGTCGTCCAGCCGCACCGGGAAGGGCCGGGTGCCGTAGGTCCGGGCGACCGAGGGCGAGGCCAGCGCGGGCAGCACCGTCCCGCCGCCGGGCCGGCGCAGCGTGTCCTCCGGGAAGGCGCCGAGCCCGGTACGGCCGGACAGGGCCGCGTAGTCGGCGGGGACCACACCGGCCAGGGTCACCTGGGTGAACCCGCTGCCCGCCTTGGCCTGGTAGTTGACGGCGGCCTCGGTGACCGCGCGGACGCCGGGGGCGTGGCGGACGCGGTCGGGCAGCGCGGCGGGCAGCACCCCGGTGCCCTCGACACGGGCGTCGGCGCCGACCGCGATCAGCGCGGCGTGGTCGCGGGCGTCCGCCACCCCGGCCAGCACGGAACCGCCGAAGGCGGCCGTGGTGAGCGCGGTCAGCAGGGTCAGCAGCGGCAGTACGGCCGAGACGGACGTACGGCCCGCGCGGGCCAGCGACAGATGGCCGACGGCTCCGCGCAGCCGCGCGGCCGGGCGCATCAGCAGCCGCAGCGGCAGCGGGTAGAGCCGCACCAGCACCAGCGCGGCGATCACGCCGATCAGCACCGGGGCCAGCGAGACCAGCTGGTCGCCCGAGCCGTCCGAGGAGCCGGACACCCCGCGGCGGCGCAGCGCGATGACCGCTCCCACGGCGATGACCAGCAGCGTCAGCTCGGCGACCGTACGGCCCCTGGAGGGACGTACCGACATGGTGTCCTCGCGCGGGGCGTGGACGCGCACCACCCGGTGGGCCAGCGCCGCGCGCAGCGGCAGCGCGGCGCAGGCGACGGCCGTGACCGCGACGGCGGCGGCGACCGCCGGGAGACGGCGGCCCTCGTCCACGGCGAGCAGGGCCGCGCCCAGGCCGACGGCCCCGGCGGGCACCGCGACCACCGCGGTCTCGGTCAGCAGCCGGCCGGTGAGCCCGCGCAGCGAGGCGCCACGGGCGCGCAGCAGGGCCAGTTCGGCGCGGCGGCGGTCGGCGGCCAGGCCCCCGGCCATCAGCAGGACGACGAGGGCGACCGTGGCACCGCCGAACGCGGCGACCGCGACCAGCGGGCCGACGCCGGAGGTCAGCCGCCGGTAGGCGGTGAGGATGTCGTCCAGGTCGGTGTCCGCCTGCGCGGCCGGGTCGGTGGCCGCGCGGATCTGCCCGAGGCCCGGTCCGGCCTCCAGGGTGGCGACCGCCGACTTCAGCCGGTCCAGGTCGTAGGCGTGCAGGGCACCGGCGTCGGGGGCGATCTGCCAGTAGCGGACCGGCTGGCCGTTGGTGCCCAGCAGGGCGGGGGCCGCCTCCGGCGGGAGCAGCAGGGCGCCGAGCCAGTAGTACAGGGGGTCGCTGCTGCCGGGGACCCGCACCAGGGCGGGCGAGCGCAGCAGCGTCTGGGCCGACCAGTAGGAGCCGCCCGGCTCGCGGGGCGTGACGATGCCGGTGACGCGGACGGCCAGCGGCGGCCGGGACACGGCGGGCACGTGGACGACCGAACCCACCTTCACGTGCAGGCTCGCGGCCGTCTCGGCGGTGACCGCGGCCTCCACCTCGGCGGTCTCGGCGGTCACCTCGCCGTGCGCCCGGGGCAGCCGGCCGTCGCGCACGGTGGAGTGGGCGGCCAGGCCGTTCTGCGCGGCGAGCCGGATCTGCGCGGGGATGCCGTTGGGCCGCGGGATCCAGGGGTCCGGGACGCTGAGGTCGGCGGTGTTCTGCACCCCGTACGCGGACTGGCCGGCGTCGATGGCCAGCGGGGCCGGTACGGCACCGGCGACCCGGGCGAACTGGCGGTCGAGCGCCGGGGGCAGCAGCGCCTGGTAGCGCTCCTCGGCGGACAGCTGGAGGCCGGGCTGGGGCGCCGTCACCGTCAGGACGGTGCGTTTGGGGGTCGCCTGGTCGACGGCGCGGGTCAGGCCCGCGTCCTCGTAGCGGTCCAGCGCGCGCGGGAACGCGGCGGCCAGACACGCCGTCAGCGCGACGAGCAGGGCCAGGGCCGCGGCGGCACCGGGCGCGGTGCGCAGCCGTACCCGGACCCAGGCGGGAGCGACGGTGCGGGTGTTCACCTCACTCACCTCCGCGGTCTCGAAGGGACACCGCCGGGTCGGCCCGGCGCAGGGTCATGACCGCCGTGACGACGAGCGGTGCGGCGGCGACACCGGCGAGCAGCAGCGCCACCTGGCCGGGCGGCAGCTGGACCAGCACCGACGGCACCGGTCTCGCGGCCTGCCCGGTCAGGACGATCAGCGGGATCACGGCCCGGGTCAGGACCGTGCCCAGGGCCACGCCGACCACCAGCGCGAGCGCCACCAGCACGCCCTGTTCGGCGGCGAGCATCCGGGCGAGCTGGCGGCGCGGGGCACCCAGGGCGCGCAGCACCGCGAACTCGGCGTCCCGTTCGCGCAGCGCCCCGGCCGCGCTCACCGCGAAGCCGAGCGCGGCCAGCGCCGCCGCGACCACCGCGGCGGCCGTGAACGCGGCGGCCGGTCCGGCGCCGAACGGGTCGTCGCGCAGCCGGTCGGCGATCTCGGCGCGCACCACGACCTGCGCCGGGTCGACGTCGGGCAGGGCGCGCAGGGCGGCGGCGACGTCGGCGGTGTGCGCGGGGTCGGTGCTCAGCCACCACTCGGTGGGCTCGGCGCTCTCGCCGTAGCCGCTCTGGAGCAGCCGGTTGACCGACCGCAGGTCCATCAGGATGCCTCCGCCGTCGTGGGCCGCGTCCGGGGCGGCGCTCTGGTCGGCTCCGGACGTGGTCGGCAGCTCGTGCACCGCGCGGACGATCCGCACCGGCAGGTTGCGGCCGGCGAAGGTCACGTCCATGCGCTGTCCGGTGCGGGCGCCCGTGGAGGCCAGGAAGCGGTCGGTGGCCACCGCCGCGATCTCCGTCCGCGCGGGCTGCCCGACCTGGAGCCGGACGCTCACCGTGCCCAGGTCGTAGCTGTTCTCGCGCGGCACGTAGCCGGTGCCGTAGGTGACCGTCAGCGGCCGGGCCGAGGTCACCTCCGCGGCGGTGGGGGCGTTCCTGCGGTCGGGGAAGGAGTCCTGGGCGCCGCCGGAGGAGACCGCCGTCCAGGTCGTCGGCAGGGTCAGTGCCCGCGTCGTGCCGCCGTCGTCGACGGCCTCGATCCGGGACACGGTCAGACGGTGCTCGGCGGCCCGGTCGACCGGCTGGGCCACGCTCAGGTCCAGGCCGGTCAGCGTCAGCGGGCCCGCGCCGGGCGGCAGCCGCAGATCGAGGGGGCGGGCGCGGCCGTCGGCGGGCAGCGCGGGCAGGGACGTGCGGTAGGGGACGCCGTACCGGTCCTCGACGGTGACCGCCAGGTCGACCGAGGGCGCCGGCCGCCCGGCCGGGGTGCTGCGCACGGCCGTCGTCAGGCGCAGCCGGGCGGTGCCCGCGGGCACCGGCACGCCTGCCGTCGCGCCCTTGGGGGCCAGTTGCGCGAGCATCGGCGTCACCGGCTGCGGGGCCAGGTCGGGGCGCATCAGCACCGCGCCGGAGGCGGTGGTGGTGTCCAGGGCGAGGGCGGTCGCCGTCCGGTCGCCGGACAGCGGCAGCGAGGAGCGGACGGCGGGGGCGGCGGACCGCACGTGCGGGACGGCCGCGTACTGCTCGGTGCGGCCGAGGCCACCCTCGCCCGCGCCCATCACCCGCACCGGCGCACCGGCGAGGAAGTCGGCCTGGTCGTCCTGCGAACGGTCCCAGGAGGCGTTCTGCCCGATCGCCAGCATGCCCAGCGCGATGGCCAGCACCAGCAGCAGCACCGGACCGGCGCCGCGCGTGGGGCGGCGGCTGAACTGCCAGCCGGCCAGCGCGGTCGGCAGGCCGCGGCCGCCGGCCGCCCGCCGCTCGGCCAGCCGCGCCACCGGCGGCAGCAGCCGCAGGGTCAGCACCGTGCCGGCCAGCAGGGCGAGCGCGGGCGCGGTGACCAGCAGCGGGTCGATGCCGAGCCCTCCGGCGCTGTCGCCGCCGACCGCGCCGGAGGACTGCTGGTTCAGCTGCCAGTAGGCGACACCGGCCACCGCCAGCAGGCCGACGTCGGCACCCGCGCGCAGCGGCGCGGGCAGCGCGCGGGCCCGGCGGCCGGGCGCGAGGGAGGAGGTCAGGGCGGGCAGCGTCACCGCGAGCGCGCAGCCCAGCGCCACCGCGGCGGCGACCAGCCAGACGCCGGGGCCGCCGGTCACCGGGACGTCCGGGTGCAGCCCGATCCGGGCCAGGGCGCCCTGCCCGGCCAGCAGCCGGGTCAGCGGCCCGGCGAGCAGCGGGGCGCACACCACGGCGGGCACGGCCAGCAGCAGCGCCTCCGTGGCGGCCAGGCCCGCCAGCCGGGCCCGGGAGCCGCCGCGGGCCCGCAGCAGCCGGCTCTCACCGGCGCGTTCGCTGCTGAGTAGCCGGGCCACGAGCAGCAGCGCGTACCCGGCGAGCAGCGCGAGCTGGAGCGCGGCGATCAGCAGGGTCGAGCGGGCCACCAGCAGGGAGCGGTCGATCCGGTCGAGGACGTCGGGCAGTGTGGTGGTGACGGTCGGGGTGGCGCCCAGGGCGGTCGTCTTCTTCAGGCCGGCCGCGCCCGCGCCGACCGCGTCGCGCAGCGCGCCGGTCCGGCCGGTGGTCAGGGTGCCGAAGTCGGCGGCGGCCTGCCAGGCGGTCTGCCCGGCGCTCACCCGGTCCCCGGCGAGCAGTCCGGCGTCGGCCAGCAGCGGCCCGTACGTCGTGAAGTCGACCTTGCGGACGCCGCGTCCGCCCAGGTCGTCCAGTTGCCAGTACGGCGCGTCGGCCTGGACGGGCCGGTACAGGCCGGTGATCCGCACCTGGACCTCGCGGTCGCGCAGGCGGTCGCCGAGGGTCAGCCGGGCGCCGGGCTTCAGGCCCAGGCGCTGCGCCGCCGCCTGCGGCAGCGCGGCCTGGAGCTCGCCCGTCGCGGTGGCGCGCGGGAGGCTGCCGGAGACCAGCCGCACCTGGGCGGGTTCCAGGGCGGCGAAGTACGTCAGGTCCGGGTCGCCGGAGCGCTGCGCGGCGGGCTGGAGCGCGCGCGGCAGGGAGTAGGGGCCGGAGCGGGCCAGCGTGTGCACGCTCACCGGCAGGCCGTCGAAGGCGGTGCGGACCTGCTTCCGTACGGCCGCGTCGGCACCGGCGCGCTGTGCGGGCGGTACGTCGGCCTTGACGACCAGGGTGGTTCCGGCCGCGTTGCGCGGGTCCCGCAGCGAGTGGCGCAGCGCGGCGTCGCCGATCGCGCCGGAGTAGGCGGTGAGCGTGGCCAGCACGGCCGTCGTCAGCAGGACCGAGAGCACCGCGGCGGCCAGAAGCAGCCGGTGGGCGCGTGCCCGCGACAGGATGAATCCCGTGAACCCCGCCACCCGGCTCCCCCGTAGTTGTTCAGACCTTTCGGCGATGCTGTCAGAGGAGACCGGGCACGGGTAAGCGCTTGTAGACCGAGCTTGATCGGATTGTGACCGGAAATCGGCGTCGAACGACCGGAATGCGGGACTCCGAGCGACGTTCCGGACTCGTGCGCGTCACCCGGTGGCTCAGAACCGACGGTTCGGGCGGGGCGGTTCGGGCCGGGGCGCGCCGGGCGGCTCAGTCCGGAGTGTTGACCATGGAGGCGGCCGCGTACGTCAGGTAGTTCCACAGCGTCCGCTCGTGCTCCTCGGACAGACCCAGCTCGTCCACGGCGGTCCGCATGTGCCGCAGCCAGGCGTCGTGCGCCGCCCGGTCCACCGTGAAGGGCACGTGCCGCATCCGCAGCCGCGGATGGCCGCGCTGCTCGCCGTACGTCGTCGGGCCGCCCCAGTACTGCATCAGGAACAGCCGCAGCCGCTCCTCGGCCGGACCGAGATCCTCCTCCGGGTACATCGCCCGCAGTTCGGGGTCGCCCGCGACCCCCTCGTAGAAACGGTGCACGAGCCGGCGGAAGGTCTCCTCCCCACCGACCTGCTCGTAGAAGGTCTGCTCCTGAAGCGTGCCGCGCCGAATCTCATTCACCCGTTCATCGTCTCAGACCGCCGGACGGAGGACCCCGGTCCTAGGGCCTGTCGTCAAATTCCCGCCTGCCCCGCGACGCCATGCACGCTCCCCCAAGCTCTTCGAGCAGGGGGGACCCCCACTCGCCGCACCGGGNCCNGACCCGAGTACGTCCAGTACGCGGGTCAGGACCCGGCACTCCCCCGAGCTCTTCGAGCAGGGGGGACCCCCAGAGCACGCACCTGACGCCGCGAGGCCCGCCCTCCGGGCGGACGACGGCAATTTGACGACAGGCCCAGGACTCGTTCACCCGCGGCCGGGAGGAAGGGCGCGGCCCGGTGCCGGTGCTCGCCTCGCGGCGCTCCGCGCAGCACAGTGGAGGCATGGGCGCGCACGCTGTCGGGACCGACGAGCAGGACTGGGCCGGCCTCGCCGCCGAGGCGCGGGCGCGGCTGGTGCGCGAGATCGAGGCGAGCGGGGCGTGGGCGGCCGACCCGGTCTGGCGGGAGGCGTTCGCCCGGGTGCCGCGGCACCTGTTCGTGCCGTACTACTACGTCGCCGGACCCGGCGGCCACGAACGCCGCTGGGGCCAGAGCCCGGACGCCGCGGCGCGCGAACGGTGGCTGCGCGGCGCCTACGAGGACGTACCGCTCGCCACCCGGCTGCGCGACGGCGAACTGGTCTCCTCCAGCAGCCAGCCCTCGCTGATGGCCCAGATGCTGGCCGAACTGCGGCCCGCCGACGGCGACCGGGTCCTGGAGGTCGGCGCGGGCACCGGCTACAACGCGGCCCTGCTCGCCCACCGGCTCGGCGACGACGGCCTCGTCACCACCGTCGACCTGGAACCGGAGATCACCGAGGCGGCGCGGTGCCATCTGGCCGCCGCGGGCCACCATCCGGTGGTGGTCACGGGCGACGGCGCCCGCGGGGTCCCCGAACGCGCCCCCTACGACCGGATCATCGCCACCTGCGCGCTGCCCACCGTCCCGGGCGCCTGGCTCGCCCAGTGCGCGCCCGGCGCCCGGATCCTGACCCCGCTCGCCACCGGCCTGGTGGTGCTGACCGTGCGGGACGCCGCGCACGCCGAGGGCCCGTTCCTCGGCACCGCCGCCTACTTCGTCCCGCTGCGCGGCACCGGCGGCGGCCCGGAGGCGCCGCTCCCGGACCTGCGCGGGGTGCCCGCGCGGGTCCGGGAGGACGACGACTTCCGCTTCCTGCTGACCCTGGCCCGGGGGCGGACCGGCCCGCGCGAGGCCCACGCCCTGTGGGAGCGCGCGGGCCGCCCGCCGCGGGAGCGCTACGGCGTCACCGTGTGCGACGGGCGGGCCTGGGCGTGGCTCGACGACCCGCGGGGACCGCACCGCTGGCCCCTGCCGGGATGATCCGTACGGCGGCGCGGGTCAGCCGCGCCGCACCGTGATCGTCGTCCACGCGCCCACGTGCACCCGGTCGCCGTCCTGGAGCGGCACCGGCACGAAGGGCTGGATGGGCTCCTCGCCGCCGTTGACCGTGGTGCCGTTGGTCGAGTTCTGGTCGACGACCGCCCAGCCGCCGTCCGGCTGCTGGACGAGCACCGCGTGCTGGTGCGAGACGCCCGGGTCCTCCGGCGGCACCGACAGGTCGATGTCGGGGGTGTCACCGGTGGAGTGCCGGCGGCGGCCGATGGTGACCTGGCCGCCGCCGAGCGTGCGCTGCTGCTCGGGCGAGTACGCGGGCAGGTTCAGGCCCGCGGCCTCGGGGCCCGAGCGCTGCATCATCGCCATGAAGTAGTCGCGGTCCGGTCCGATCGTCGCCGTCCAGGTCGCGGGCTGCTGCGGCTGCTGGGGCTGGTTCGGCTGCTGCGGGAACGGCGAGGAGGACGGCGACTGCGGGGAGCCGGGCTGCGGGTAGCCGTAGCCGCCGCCCTGCCCGCCCTGCCCGCCCTGGCCGCCGGGGTCGGTGGACGAGGGCGGGGAGAGCACCCAGTCGTCGTCCCCGCCGAAGCCGCCGGGCCCGCCGGGGCCGCCGGGGCCGCCCGGCTGCGGCCGGTTCGCCTCCTGCGGGAACGCGGGCGGCGCGGGCGGACCGGACCGGTGGAACGCCTGCGCGGCGCCACCGGGGCCGCCACCCTGCTGACCGGGACCGCCGGGTCCGCCGGGGCCTGTGGGGTTGCCGAAGCCGCCAGGGCCGCCGGGTCCGCCCTGCTGACCGGGACCACCAGGACCACCGGGACCGCCGAAGCCGCCCTGACCGCCCGGCCCGTTGGGGACGCCGCCTTGCTGGCCGGGTCCGCCGGGGCCTGTGGGGTTGCCGAATCCGCCGGGACCGCCGGGTCCGCCGGGACCGGGAGGACCGCTGGGACCGCCGAAGCCCCCCTGGCCGCCCGGACCCTGGGGACGGCCGAAGTCGCCTTGGCCACCCGGCCCGCTGGGGCTGCCCTGGCGGCCGGAGTCGCCGAAGCCACCGGACTCGCCGAAGCCACCGGGACCGCTCTGCCGACCGGACTCGCCGAAGCCGCCGGGACCGCCCTGGCGGCCGGAGTCGCCGAAGCCGCCGGGGCCGCCCGGTCCGTCGGGGCCGCCCTGCCGGCCGGGGTTGCCGAATCCGCCCGGACCGCCCGGACCACCGGGACCACCGGGACCGGCGGGCGGGGTCGGGCCGGGGGGCGGCGGGACCGGGCGGGACGGGTCGGCGCCGAAGCCGCCCTGGCCGCCGGGACCGCCGGGGCCACCAGGAGCGCCGGGCCGGCCGAAGCCGCCGGGCGCACCCGGGCCGCCGGGTCCGCCCTGGCCGCCGGGCTCCGCGCCGAAGGGCGGGATCGGCTCGGCGGGCCGGTTCACCTGCGAGGGCCGGGAGCCCTGGTACTCGTAGGAGTCACCGCCGCCGTAGGACGGGCCCGGTGCCTGCGGGAAGCGCGGGCCGGGGCCCGGGTTCTGCGGGCGCGGCGCGGCCGGAGTGTACGAGGTGGCGGTGTTCGTCAGGAAGTTCCAGCGGCACTCCTCGCAGAACGGCGCGCCGCCCTCCCGGGGCGTACGGCACTGCGGGCACAGCTCCGCCCGGCCGCCGGGCCCGGCGGAGGGGGGCGGGAAACCGCCGGCCGGACCGGGGCCGCCCTGCCCGCCGGGACCACCGGGGCCGCCCTGGCCACCGGGGCCGGGCGCGGGCGGGAAGCCGTAGCCGCCGACCGGGGGCGGCGGCGGAGGCGGGGGCGGTACGGCACCGGCCATGCGGTGACCGCAGACCTCGCACCAGTCGTCGGAACCCGACTGGTGTCCGTTCGGGCAGGTCGGCATGTCGGCGCTTCCCCCTCTCCTGTCCGGTCGCGTCGACCGGATTTCTCCCACCCCGAGGGGCCGGGCTCGCTGTCTTTCAGGTCACTTCTTTACACGAACAGTCTTTGTGGACCGGGTTTCGAGAGTCATCTCGTCGGCTTCCTCGACCTTCGCCTTCAGTCGCACAGTACCCGCCGCCGCGTCCACCACGTCCACCACCTTGGAGAGCAGCTTGGCCGTATCCGCGTTCCCCGAGGCGGCGGCGAGCTGGACCGCCCGCCCCAGTCGGGCCGTCGCTCCGTCGGAATCGCCCGCTTTGCGGAGATCGAGCCCCTGTTGGATGACCTGGGCCAGTTCGGCCTGCCCGGTGTAGTGGGCGACCTGGGGGTTGATCGAGGTGGAGGCGGCCACGTCGTCGGTCCACACGGCCCGTACCAGCCCCTGGGCGCCGAGGTTCTGGGCGCCGCCGTCCGGCTGCGGCACCACCAGGGAGACCCGGGCCGCCAGCATCTCCTGGCCGAGGTGGGCCGCGGGCACCTCGACGCACAGGTGGTAGTCGCGGGACTCGTCGCCCCAGGAGCCGGTCGGATAGTCCCCGGCGCGCGGACCCGCCTCGGCGCGGCGGCCGGTGAGGTCCTCCACCGTGGGCGCGACCTGCTTGACGAACCGGATCGTCGTGCCGACCGGTGTCCACACCCGCAGCGCGACATCGGCGACCTCCTTGCCCATCGCCGTCTCCATCATCTGCGCGAAGTCGGCGGCCAGGCCCGCCGGGTCGGCGACGATGTCGGCGGTGCCGAGCAGCGCGGAGGCGATCCCTGTGACCTCTTTCACCTCCCAGTCGGTGCCCACGCCCCGGGCGTCGCAGGTGAAGCGCCCGGCGCACGCGTCGAGCGCCGCCCGCAGGTCCTCGGGCGACTCGTGCTCGTTGCGCCCGTCGGTGAGCAGGATGCCGTGCCGGATGGCCACGTCCTCCGAGGCGAGCAGCCGGTCGGCGAGCCGCAGCCAGGTGCCGATGGCGGTGCCGCCGCCCGCACTGAGCTTGCGCAGCGCCAGCTTGGCGTGCCCGCGGGTGGTGGAGTCGGCGACGGCGAGCCTGCCGCCGCCCGGATAGACCTCGGTGGCCCGGTGCGTCCCGGCGACCACCGCGAACCGCACCCCGTCGCGCAGGGTGCTGATCGCGGCGGCCGTGGCCTCGCGGGCGTTGCGCATCTTGGCCGGCGGATAGTCCATCGAGCCCGAGCAGTCGACCATGACGACCACCGCGGCGGACGGCCCCTCACCGGGGCCGGGCGGATGCGGGGCGCCGGCCGCGCTCCCGATGGTGCCGCCGCCGGTCGCCGTCACCGTGACGACGGCGTTGACCTCGCGCCCGCCCTCGGGCAGGTACTCGTTCTGGTACACGTCCACCGAGAACTGCGGCACGCTGGACTTCGCGAAGTTGGCCATGCCCTGCCAGATCCCCCTCCGGGCCCCTGAGCGGGGCCGACGACTGTGCGGTTCCTGCGGACCGGCCCCTTCCGGCCCACCGGCGCTCCCCGTACCCGTGGCCGCCCCGCCCGGTCCGGTCCCTCAGGCCGATCCTGCCCCCTGCGGCGCGACCGGGAACGGCAGCAGCGCCACTGTTACGTTGTCGTGGCCCCCGCCGTCCAGCGCGTGGCCGACCAGCACCCGGGCGCTGTGCAGCGGGCGTTCGACGGCGTCCCGGGGCAGCGCCTCGGCCATCTCCTCGGCCGTCTCCGCGTAGTTCCACAGGCCGTCCGTGCAGACCACGACCACTCCGGGCCGGTCCGGCTTGAACGACGCGGTGTGCGGCTCCAGTTCGTAGGCGTCCGCGCCGAGCCAGCCGGTGATCGCGTGGGCGCGCTCGTCGGCGTACGCCTGCGCCTCGCTCATCAGCCCGGCGGCGACCATCTGCGCGGCCCACGAGTCGTCCTCGGTGAGCCGGGCCGGCGGCGCCGAGCGGTCCACCGGCACCCAGTAGATGCGGCTGTCGCCGACCCAGCCGACCACCAGCAGCCCGGCGGTGACGACCGCGCCGACGAGCGTGCAGGCGGGGGAGTTCTGCTGGGGGGAGTGCTCGCGGCCCGCTGCGGGCTCCTCGGCGAGCGCGTCGACCGCCCGCGCGGCGGCGACGATCGCCTCGTGCATCGCCTGCTGCGGGTGGACGCCCCGGGGCAGGGCCTCCAGCAGAGTGGCGCTCGCCGCCCGGGACGCGGCCAGGGACGCCTCGTCGGGGCGGGTCGCGGAGGACACGCCGTCGCAGACGACGGCCACCGCGGCGGGCGAGCCGTCGGGCAGCACCGCGTTGCCGATCGCGAACGCGTCCTCGTTGCGGTGGTGGCGCAGCCCGCGGTCGCTGACCGCCGCCACGGGCCCCGACTCCCGCTCCATGTGGTCGCGTTCGCGCGGCTGGGCGTGCCCGCAGTTCTCGCAGTAGCCGTCGTCGTCCACCCGGCCCGCCCGGCAGGCCACGCACACGGCGGCGGTCGGGGCGGCGGCGGGCTCCGCCGGGGTGCCGGGCGCGTCCGGCGCGCCGGGGACGGGTCCGCGCGGATCCGGTGCCTGCAACGGGTACTCCTCGGGCTCGGACCCGGCCGCGCGGTCGAACCGCACGCCCGCGCCCGGCTGTTGTGGTGCCGGCTGTCCCTGCGCGGGCAGCGGCGAACCGCCCGAGTCGGTGCCGGGCAGATCCGTGGGGCGCTGCATGCGCGCCCCGCCGGAGCTGTCCGACTGCGGGGCGAGCGGCCACGCCTCGTCCGCGGCGCCGTCCTCGGCCGGTGCGGACGGGCGCGGCACCGCGCCGGTGTGCATGGCGACCGTCGGCGTGTCGGACGGCGCCGCCGCGGCCGCGGACAGGTCGAATCCGCAGGCGCCGCAGAAACGGTCACCCGATTCGAGCGGCTCCGCGCAGCTCGGGCAGTTCGTCAGGGCGGCCTGCTGGTGCATCTGCGACATCAACTACACCCATGTCCGGGGGCGGTAACGGTTGGCACGTTCCACCAGGTCGATCCTCTCCTCACCGCCGGGCGCCAGCCGGGCCAGCGTGCGGTACGTACGCTCCAGGCCGAAGCGGAGTCCCCGCTCGTCCAGGTCGCTGCCGAGCAGCACCCGTCCCGGGGACGGATCCGCGGCCCTGCCCCCGGAGAGTATCCAGTCCAGCGCGCAGCCGAGAACCTCGGCCGACAGCGACTCGCGCCGCGCGGGGTCCAGACCGTGCGCGCGCAGCGCCTCCACCTGGGCGGCGGCGGCCGTCAGATCCTCCTGGAACGGCGTGTCGGAGGCGAGCGCCGTACGGTGCCGCAGCCGGGCCCGTACCGCCGCGACCCGGGCCGCCGTGCAGTGCACGGAGGACTCCGGGACCGACTCCAGGGTCCGTACGGCGGCGCGCCGGCCACCGCCGGCGAGCTGGACCCGGGCCAGGCCGAACGCCGCGCTCACATGGCTCGGGTCGCTCGCCCAGACCAGGCGGTAGTACTCGGCGGCGTTGTCGAGCTGGCCGAGCACCTCGGCGCACAGGCCGAGCGCCAGCTTGGGCGCGACCTCGCCGGGGAAGGCGTCGTAGACCGCGTCGAAGGCGAGCGCCGCCTCCTCGTGGTCGGCCGTGACCAGGGACGCCAGGCCCCGGTACCAGACCACCCGCCAGTCGTCGGGGTGCGCCTGCTCCAGGGCGCGCAGCACCCGCAGCGCCTCGGTGCTCTCGCCGGTCTCCAGCCGGGCGCGGACCAGGCGCAGCCGGGTCTCGGTGGACTGCGCGGGCGCGGCGGCCAGCGCGGGGATCAGCTCGGCGGGCGCGGAGGCCAGCAGGCCCGCCAGGAAGCCCGCGTTGGGGTCGGTGGTGTCGACGTGCGGCACGGGCAGGGCGAGGGCCGCCGCCGGGGCGTCCACCGGCCGCACCAGGGCGGGAGCGGCGCCCGGGGCGCTCACGGCACTCACGGCGCCTCCGGCGCTTCCGGTGGTCAGGGCGGGCGCGGGGGCGCCAGGGCCGGGGCCGAGCGCCGGGGCGGGCGCCGGAGCCGCCCGGCCGCGTCCGCGCCCGACGGGCGCCCGCGCGCCCAGCCGGGACACGTCCCCGTCCAGCGGCGGGAACAGCTCCGTGTCGGTGACCCTGGTCTCCGGGCCGAACAGCGTCGACAGCGCCGGACGGGCCCGGCCCGTCTGGAGCGACACGACTTCCCGGAGCACCCCCGTCAGCTGCTCGGCCATCTCCTGCGCGGAGGCGAACCTGCGGGCCGGGTCCGGATCGGTGGCGCGCACCAGCAGCCGGTAGAAGGACTCGTAGCGCCGGAACACCTCGATGGTGTCCGGGTCGGGCAGCGAGTCGGCGTAGGTGTTCGTGTAGCCCTGGAAGTCGAAGGTGAGCACCGCGAGTGTGCGGCCCACCGTGTACAGGTCGCTGGCCACCGAGGGGCCGGTCTCCGCGACCTCGGGCGCCTGGTAGCCCACGGTGCCGTAGATGGCCGACTCGTCGTCGTCCGCCCGGCGCACCGCGCCCATGTCGATCAGCTTCAGCTCGTCCTCGGTCTGGATCGCGTTGTCGACCTTGAAGTCGCAGTACAGCAGGTTGCGGCTGTGCAGATGGCCGAGCGCCTCCAGCGCCTCGATGCCGTACGCGCACGCCTGCTCCACCGGCAGCGGGTCGCGCCGTCCGTCCGGGGTGCGGCGGGCGTTGGCGATCTCCTTCAGCGACTTGCCGCCGACGTACTCCATGACGATGTAGCCGTCGAGGGAGCCGGTGCGCTGGTCCAGGTGCTCCACGAAGTTGTAGATCCGCACGATGTTGGCGTGCTCGATCTCCGCGAGGAAGCGCCGCTCGGAGATGGCCGCGGCCATCGCGTCCTGGTCGCCGGTGTCCAGCAGGCCCTTGAGGACCACCCACCGGTCGGCCACGGCCCGGTCCACGGCCAGGTAGATCCAGCCCAGACCGCCGTGCGCCAGGCACCCGGCGACCTCGTACTGGCCGTGCACGATGTCCCCGGCGCGCAGCTTGGGCACGAACGAGTACGGATGGCCGCACTTGGTGCAGAAGCCCTCCGTGCGGCCGGGCCGCTCACCGCGCGCCCGGCCCACCGGCGCCCCGCAGTCCGCGCGCGAGCAGAACCGCTTGCGCTCGGGCACCTCCGGGTTCTCCAGCACCATCGAGCGCGGGTCGGGCCGCGGCACCTGCGGCACCTGCACCAGACCGGCCCCCAGCCGGGCGCGGCCCGAGGAGCCCGCCGCCGAACCCGAGCTGCGCACCGACACCGACCGGCTGGTCGACCGCCCCGACACCGAGCGCGACAGCCGCCCCGACACCGACCGGGGCGATCTCGACGACTGCGACGACGTACGCCCGCTGGGGCGCGAACCGCCGCTCGCCGCCGAGCCGTTGCCGCCGCCGATGGCGCCGGTGGGGGCGGAGGCCACCAGGCCGGTCGCCGACACCACCGGCGCCAGACCGCAGGTGTCGCAGTACAGCTCACCGCCGCCCACGTCCTCGTACGCCCCGCCGCAGTCCGGCCGCTGACAGGTCTGCCCCGCCTGACTCATGACTCCCCTCCACCCTCGCCGTCCCGGGGACCGCCCTGCCGCGGCACCCGTGCCGCGCCCAGCAGTTCCGCCGCCGCGTGCTGGTAGCGCAGCACCGCCTGTTCGGCCACCCGCAGGTCGCAGGGGGCGCTCCACAGCATGCGGCGGGCCGCGTCGTACCGCTCGACCAGCAGCGGATCCTCCGCCAGCCCGTGCCGGGTCACCTTGGCCCGGTACGCGTCGAGGCGGCCGCGCAGCTCGGCGCGGACCGCCAGCGGCGCGGTGACCGCGGTCAACGACTCGCGGGCGCGCAGCAGTTCGTCCTCGGCCTTCTGTTCGAGGGACTCCAGCAGCGGCGACAGCCGGTGCCACTGGGCCTGCCTGCGGTACTCGGCCGCCGCCGACAACTGCTCCTGGAGCGCGGTCGGCGGGCCGCTGACCACCGGCACCTCGGTGGCGGCGATCTTCGCCAGCACCTCACCGCGCGCGGTGCGCGCCTCGGCGAGGGTGCGGTCGGCGCGCGAGAGCACGTCCCGCAGCCGGATCAGCCGCTGTTCGGCGTCCTGGCGCACCCCGAGCACGGCGTCGATCTCCCGGCGCACCTCCTCCAGCGCCCGCGCCTCGCGGTCGTACACCGTGGTGTCGGGGCGGCCGCCGCCCGGCGCGGAACTGCCCTGCGCGGGCACCCAGTGGGCGAGCGGATCGCTGACCACCTGCTCGCGCAGCCGGGTCAGGGTGCGGGTGATGCGCTCCAGGTCGTCGCCCGCCGGGTGCTCGCCGGGGCGCACGCCCACCGAGTGCGCGAGCCGCCGGGTGCGCTGGAGTTCGGCGGCGAGCAGGTCGATACGGGCGGGCAGCGCCGACCACACGGCGTCCGCCGCGACCACCATGTCCAGGCTGCTCGCGTACAGCTCGTTCATCCGGTCCACCAGCCCGGCCAGCGAGAAGGACTGGCTCAGGACTCCCGCCGCGGCCAGCGCGGGCGCGCCGGCCGCGGCGGCGCCGGGGACCGTGACGCCCGTGCCGCGCAGCAGCCCGGTCAGCTCCACCAGGTCCTCGCGGCTGGACCAGCGGCGGCGGGCGCGGATCTCACGGGCGGTGCGCAACGCGCCCGCGTAGGCGTCGAAGTACGCCCACAGCAGTGTTATCGACGCCTCCGTCACCGCCCAGCGCTCCTCGGTGACCCCGGTCAGCCGGGCGCCTTCGAGGAGTCTGCGGCCCGCGTGGTCCTGGAGGGCGAGCAGCGAGGTCTCGATCGCCTCGTGCTCCGCGCCGAGCCGCGCCAGCGCACGGTCCACCTCGTCCCGGTCCAGCACCGGCCCGGCGGGGTCCGCGCCGCCCATCGATCACCTCTCGCTGCTCTTCGTGGTCCGTCGGCGCTGCGCCGCTCGGTGGCCTCTTCGTCCGCGGTCCGTGCGGGCCGGGATCACCGGTAGGCCGGTGCCGGCGGAGTCGCCGACTCCGAGTCCTTACCCAGGGTGGCGGACAGCCAGTGGTCGTACGCCGCCTTCCAGCCCCCGTCCTTGCGGTAGTCCTCCAGGCTGCGGTTGACCTGACGCACCAGATCGTCGGCGCCCCGCCGCATCGCCACGCCGTAGTACTCCTTGGTGAAGGTGCCGCCCTTCAGTTCCACCGCCGGGTCCTGCGCGGCCTGGCTGGCGGCGAGCGCGCCGTCGGTCACCACCGCGTCCACGTCGCCCAGTTGGAGACGCACCAGGCAGTCCAGCTGGTTGGGGACGGTGGTGGAGATGTCCGTGGACGCGGGCAGGGCACCGCTCTTCCGGTCGGCGGACAGATGGTCGTAGGCCGTCGAACCGGTCGCCGAGCACACCTTCCTGCCGGCGAGGGAGGCGTCGTAACCGGTGATCGGCGAGGTGCGCGGCGCGAGGACCTGCTGGCCGGTGAGGAAGTACGGCGCGGAGAACGCCACCTTCTCCAGGCGCTTGCAGGTGATGGTCATGGTGCGCACCACCAGGTCGACCCGGCCGCTCTCCACCGCGTGCTCGCGCTCGTTGGTGGGGATCGCCCGGAAGGTGACCTTCGTCGGGCTGCCCAGCAGGTCCTGCGCGATCCGGCGGGCCAGGGCGATGTCGAAGCCGTCCAGGTCGTCGGAGGTGCTGTTCGGGTTGCGGTAGCCCCAGCCGTAGCTGTTCTGGTCGACGCCGACCACCAGGGAGCCGCGCTTCCTGATCCGCTCGACGGCGGGGCCGTCCGCGTCGGCCGGTGCCAGGCTGCGGTTCTGCACGTCGCCGTCGTCGCAGTCGCCGGCCCTGGCCTGCACGCCCCGGGCCGCCCCGGCGCCGCCGGCGGCCGGGGGAGGCCCGCCGTGCGAACGGGTGGCGGGCAGCACCAGGACGAACGCCAGCGCCAGGACGCAGACGACCGCCATCGCGCCCACACCGCCCCAGCCCCTCAGACCGGACCGCAGTCGCCGCACACGCATCCGCACGCCTCCTTCCACCCTTGTCACGCCCCCTCTCACTCTCACCGGTACTCCGACAGCCTTCGCCCGATGCCCAGCAGGGCACCGGCCCCGCCGAGCAGGGCCAGGGCGGCGGCGCCCTCGGGCAGCAGGCCCAGCGCGCCGAGCCCGTCCTGCGCGGCGTCCTCGAACTTCGCCGTCTCGTGGTCGATCGCCGTCCTGAGCGCGTCGTCGACGTCGTCGAAGCACGCACCCGTCGACTCGTCCTTCACGCCCTTCGCGCCCTTGCCGTCCGTCGCGCCGGTGCCGATGACCCGGTCGCGGGCCGTGCGGTAGTCCCCGGCGTCGTCGGCCTGGCGGGCCAGCGCGTGCCGGGACTTCCAGACCTTCACCGACTCGCTCGCGGCCCGCACCGGTGCGCGGCCCGCCGCGTCGTCGGCGATGGCCGCGGCCGTCGCCAGCTTGCCGGTGAGGTCGCCGATCTCCTGGTCGTAGTTCCAGTCGTAGGCGTCCATCACCTTGCCGCCCGGCAGGGTCTTGGTCTCCGCGCCCCGGCTGACCAGGGTGAGGTTCTCGTCGCCGCGCGCCTTGAGGGAGGCGATCCGGGCGTCGTGCAGCACGTTCAGCGAGTCCACGTCGCGCCGGGAGTCGTCCAGGGAGGAGCGGGCGAGGCCGTGCCCGGTGACCAGCCACAGCAGGACGGCGGCGGTCGCCGCGGTGGCGCCCACCAGGCCCCGGCTCAGCACCCGGTTGGTCCGCCGGTACTCGCGGCGCTGGGCCCAGCCGAGCGCGGCCAGGGCGAGCACGCCGAGCGCGATGGCGGCCCACGGGTAGGGCGTCGCGTCGCCGTAGTCCGCGCCGCGCCGCCCGTTCTCGTTGCGGTACAGCGTCTCGGCGGCCGGGAGCATCTGCTGCTGCATCAGGGTGTTGGCGGTGCGCAGATAGGCGCCGCCGACCGGGAAGCCCTGCCGGTTGTTGGCGCGCGCCGACTCCACCAGGCCCTTGTAGCGCGGCAGCAGCGCGTTGAGGTCGCCGATGGTCTTCGCCGCCGGGGAGCCGGGCGCGGAGTTGGCGGCGGCGGTCACCAGGCCCTGGGCGGCGGTGCTGATGTCCGACTCGTAGCGCCGCCGGGTCGTCTGCGTCTCCTGGAGGCCCGCCAGATAGCCGCTGCTCGCCATGGTGTTGGCGTCGGCGAGGGAGCGGTAGATCCCGGCCGCCTCGGAGCTGAGGGGCTGGCTGCGGTGCAGGACGTCATGGGCGGCGGTCCGCCGGTCGCCGCTCTGCCAGGCGGCGACGGCGCCGAACGCGAGGACGAGCAGCGCCAGGAGCGCGCCGATCGCCCGCAGCCTGCCCGGCCCGGTGACGGCGGCGGCGCGCAGCCGGTCCAGGCCCTCGGCGAACGCCGTGCGGCGCGGCGGCGCGGGCACCGGCGCCGGGGCCGGCGGCGTCCGCCCGCCCGGCCCGGCGGGCGCACCGGGCTGCGGCGGCACGGCGGGTGTCGCGGGCGCGCCGGGGTGCGGCGGCGCCACGCTGCTGTTCGGCGAGTGTGTCACTGCTGACCCCCCCATGGTCATCCGTCGCCGCAAGTATCCCTGCCGGGACCGGCATCCGCACCGGCCTTCGTCCGATCTTGCTCCGATCGCGGCGGGGAGCCCGGCCGCGCGCCCGGCGCACGCCCCCCTGCTCAGGAACACGTGAAGCGGAACGGTTCGGTTCCCCCGGCACACACGGACACGGGCCGGTCACCCGAGTGCCGGCCCGTGTCCCGTGTGCGTGTACCGCCCGTTCAGCCCCCGAAGTACGCCCGCACCCGCTCCTGCACCTCGGCGGGCGCGCCCACGTGGTCCAGGCCCAGCAGGGCCGCGCCCAGGACCGGGCGGGCGGTGACCACCCGCGGGACGGCCTTCGGGGCGCGCGCGGACAGGCGTTCGCGCAGCGACGCGTCGAGCTGCGGGTGCCGGGCGGCCAGGACGCTGCCCCCCAGCAGCACCGGGGCCTCCTCGTCCAGCAGGTCCAGCCGGCCCAGGGCGACCACCGCCATGGCCACCACCTCCTCGGCCAGGCGTTCCACGATCGAGCGGGCGATCGCGTCGCCCTCGGCGGCCGTCGCGAACAGCACGGGGGCCAGTTCGTGGCGGCGCTCCGGGTCGACGTGCTCCAGGTGCAGCGCCTCGATGAGGGCGTACATGGAGTCGAGTCCGAAGTGGCCGGGCAGCGTGCGCACCAGCGCGGTCGGCTCGCCGCGGCCGTCCTCGGCGCGGGCGGCGTACCACAGGGCCTCCTCCGCCAGGCCCGAACCGCCGCCCCAGTCGCCGGAGATGCGGCCTATCGCCGGGAAGCGGGCCGTGCGGCCGTCCGGGCGCATGCCGACGCAGTTGATGCCGGCGCCGCAGACCACTGCCACGCCGCGCGGCTCGGCCACGCCCGCGCGCAGTATGGCGAACGTGTCGTTGCGGACCTCGACGGTCGTGCCCCACGCGCGCGCGTGCAGGGCCGCCGCCAGCTGCTCCTCCTCCACGGGCAGGTCGGCGTTGGCCAGACAGGCCGACACATGGGCGACCGAGGCGACGCCCGCCTCGGCGCAGGCGCGCGTGACGGCGTCGGCGAGGACGTCCACGGCCGTCTCCACGCCCACCACGGGCGGGCGGAACCCGCCGCCGCGGGCCGTGGCGAGGACGCTTCCGTCGGCCGCCACGACCGCGACGTCGGTCTTGCTGTTGCCCGCGTCGATGGCGAGGACGCTTGCGGTCAGGCCCACGCGAGATGCTCCCGGTTGTGTGCGATGAGCTGGTCGGTCAGGGTCTCGGCGTAGGAGTACTGGCCGATCAGGGGGTGGGCGAGCAGCGCGCGGAAGACCCGCTCCCGGCCGCCGTGCAGGGCCGCCTCCAGGGCGAGCTGCTCGTACGTCGTCACATGGGCCACCAGGCCCGCGTACAGCGGGTCCACGGGGGCCACCGGCAGCGGGGTGGCGCCCTTGGCGCCGACCGCCGCCTGCACCTCGATCACCGCGTCGTCCGGCAGGAAGGGCAGCGTGCCCCGGTTGTAGGTGTTGACCACCTGGTACGGGCTGCCGCCACCGCCGAGCAGGGCCGCGGCCAGGTCGACGGCCGCCTCCGAGTAGTAGGCGCCGCCGCGCTTGGCGAGCAGGGCCGGCTTCTCGTCCAGCGCCGGGTCGCCGTACAGGTCCAGCAGCTCGCGCTCCATCGCGGCCACCTCGGCGGCCCGGGACGGCTTGGTGCGCAGCTCCTCCACCACCTGGTCGTGCGCGTAGTAGTAGCGCAGGTAGTACGAGGGGACCACGCCGAGGCGGTCCAGGACCGGGCGGGGCAGCCGCAGGTCCTCGGCGACGGCGTCGCCGTGCTCGGCCAGCAGCCGGGGCAGCACGTTCTCGCCCTCGGGGCCGCCCAGGCGCACCCCGGTCTCCCAGGTGAGGTGGTTCAGGCCCATGTGGTCCAGGTGGACGTCGTGCGGGGCCACGCCGAGCAGCTTCGCGAACTTGCGCTGGAAGCCGATGGCCACGTTGCACAGGCCGACCGCCCGGTGCCCGGCCTCCAGCAGGGCGCGGGTCACGATGCCGACCGGGTTGGTGAAGTCGATGATCCAGGCGTCCGGGTTGGTGCGGCGCACCCGCTCGGCGATGTCCAGCACGACCGGGACGGTGCGCAGCGCCTTGGCCAGGCCGCCGGCGCCGGTGGTCTCCTGGCCGACGCAGCCGCACTCCAGCGGCCAGGTCTCGTCCTGCTGGCGGGCGGCCTGGCCGCCGACGCGCAGCTGGAGCAGCACGGCGTCGGCGCCCTCCACGCCCGCGTCCAGGTCGGAGGTGGTGACGATCCGGCCGGGGTGCCCCTGCTTGGCGAAGATCCGGCGGGCCAGGCCGCCGACCAGCTCCAGCCGGTCGGCCGCCGGGTCCACCAGGACCAGCTCCTCGACGGGCAGGGTGTCCCTGAGCCGGGCGAAGCCGTCGATGAGTTCGGGGGTGTAGGTCGAGCCGCCGCCGACCACGGTGAGTTTCATGTCTGTCAACCCTTTACTCCGGTGAGCGTGACACCCTCGACGAACGCCTTCTGCGCGAAGAAGAACACGAGGATCACGGGGGCCATGACCAGCACGGTGGCGGCCATGGTGAGGTTCCAGTCGGTGTGGCGGGCGCCCTTGAAGGACTCCAGGCCGTAGGACAGGGTCCAGGCGGCCGGGTTCTCCGAGGCGTAGATCTGCGGGCCGAAGTAGTCGTTCCAGGCGTAGAAGAACTGGAAGAGGGCCACGGCCGCGATGCCGGGCTTGGCCATGGGCAGCACCACCCGCACCAGGGTGCGCAGCTCGCCGCAGCCGTCGACCTTCGCCGCGTCCAGGTACTCGTTCGGGATGGTCGTCAGGAACTGCCGCAGCAGGAAGATGGAGAACGCGTCGCCGAACGCCATGGGGATGATCAGCGGCCACAGCGTGCCGGACAGGTCCAGCTGCTTCGCCCAGAACAGGTACATCGGGATGATGATCACCTGCGGGGGCAGCATCATCATCGAGATGACCAGCATCAGCGAGAGATTGCGGCCGCGGAAGCGGAACTTGGCCAGCGCGTAGGCCACCGGGAGCGAGGACACGACGGTGAGGACCGTGCCCGCTCCGGCGTACAGGAGGGTGTTCCGCCACCAGGTGAGGAAGCCCGGGGTGTCGAAGACCTTCTTGTAGTTGCCCCACTCCCAGGTGTGCGGGATCAGATCGCGGCTGAGCGCCTGGCTGTCGCTCATCAGCGAGGTCAGGAACACGAACACGAAGGGCAGCACGAAGAAGAGGGCGGCGGCCACACCGAGCGAGTGGACCGCGATCCACTCCAGGAGGGCCTTGCGGCGGGCGGTGCGCTCCGCGGGCGGGACGGGGGCCTTGAGGGCGGCCGGGTGGTCCAGGACCTGGGTCATCGTCAGTCACCTGCCTGCATGAGACCGCCCCGGCGCCGCATCAGCAGTGAGGTGAACGCCATGGACAGGACGAACAGCACCAGCGCCACCACACAGGCCGAGCCGTAGTCGAAACGCTGGAAGCCGAGGTTGTACACGAGCTGGGGGAGGGTCAGCGTGGACTTGTCCGGGTAGCCGGGCTCGAACATGGTGCCCGCGCCCTGGATCACGCCCGAGGCGACCTTCCCGGCGATCAGCGGCTGCGTGTAGTACTGCATGGTCTGGATCACCCCGGTGACCACGGCGAACATCACGATCGGCGAGATGTTCGGCAGGGTGACGTACCGGAAGCGCTGCCAGGGCGAGGCGCCGTCCAGCTCGGCCGCCTCGTACTGCTCGGTGGGCACGTCGAGCAGGGCGGCCATGAAGATGACCATCAGGTCGCCGATGCCCCACAGGGCGAGCAGGGTCAGGGCGGGCTTGGACCAGGTGGGGTCGTTGAACCAGCCCGGCGCGGGGATGCCCACCTTTTCCAGCAGGGAGTTGACCGGGCCCGTGCCGGGGTTCAGCAGGAAGGCGAAGGCCATGGTCGCGGCGACCGGCGGGGCCAGATAGGGCAGGTAGAAGAGGGTGCGGAAGACACCCGTGCCCGTCTTGATCTTGGTGATCAGCAGCCCGATGCCGAGTCCGAACAGGACCCGCAGGGACACCATGATCACCACCAGCCACAGGGTGTTG
This sequence comes from Streptomyces sp. PsTaAH-124, assembly GCF_000373685.1. Lineage (NCBI taxonomy): Bacteria > Bacillati > Actinomycetota > Actinomycetes > Kitasatosporales > Streptomycetaceae > Streptomyces > Streptomyces sp. PsTaAH-124. Next base: position 85,720 of record NZ_KB892175.1, read on the forward strand.
CGCAGGGCCGGCCAGAACAGCGGGTAGTTCTCGAAGACGTACGTCCAGTTCTGCGCGCCGCTCCACGTCGGCGGATTGAAACCGTCGTAGTGCATGAACGAGAAGTAGACCGTGGAGATCAGCGGATACGCGAAGAAGACCGCGAATCCGATCAGCCAGGGCGACATGAAGGCGAGGGTCCGCAGAGCCGCGCGGCGGCGTTTCGACGCCAGGGTGACAGTGGTCATCGCGTGCCTACTCCGCCTGCGCGATGTCCGTGTCGATCTGGTGGGCGGCCTTTTCCAGGCCGGCCTTCAGGTCCTTCTGCTTGCCGCTCTCGTAGTCGTAGCCGAGCTGCTGGACCGTGACCAGGTACTGGCCGCCGTTGATCGAGGCGGGTGTGGTCGTCGAGTTCGGGTCGGCCGCGATGTCAAGGAACGTCTTGAACCGCGGGTCGTACTTGAGCTTCGGGGACTTCAGGGCGGCCAGGGTGGAGGGCACGTTGTGGATGTCGTTGGCGAAGCCGACCACCGCGTCGGTGTCCGTGGCGATGTACTTCACGAATTCCCAGGCCGCGTTCTGCTTGCGGCTGGTGGCGGCGATACCGGTGATGGTGCCGGTGATGTAGCCCTTGCCGTACTGGCTCTCCTGGCCGTCCGGCACGGGCAGCGGGGCCACGCCGATCTCGAAGCCCGGCTTGGCCTCCTCGGCCATGCCGAGCCGCCATTCGCCGTCGAGCTGCATGGCCACCTGGCCGGTGTGGAAGGGGTGCTTGGGGCCCCATTCGTCACCGAGCGTGGCGCGGTACTTCTCCAGCTTCTGGAATCCGCCGAGTTCGTCGACGAGCTTCTTCTGGAAGGTGTATCCCTTTTCGAAGGCGGGGTCCTTGGCGACGTTCGACTTGCCGTCGGCGTCGAAGTACCGCGGGGAGAACTGCGCGAAGAGGTGCTCGGTCGTGGTCTCCCAGCCGTGGTACGTCGGCATGACGCCGAGCTGCTTGAAACCGTCCCCGTCGGGAATCGTCAGCGCCTTGGCGTCCGCCTCGAACTCGGACCAGGTCCTGGGCGCCTGCTTGATCCCGGCCTTCTCGAAAGCGGTCTTGTTGTAGTAGAGCCCGTACGCGTCGCCGAGCAGCGGCGCCGTGCACCGCTTCCCGTCGAACTGCGTGTATTCGTTCATCGCCTTCGGGAACGTCTTTTCGGCGTCGATGCCCGCCTTCTTGAGGAGCGGGTTGAGATCGACCAGCGCGCCCGAGGAGCAGAACTTGCCCACGTTGTTGGTGGTGAAGGAGGAGATCACGTCCGGCGCCTTGTCACCGCCGGTGCGCAGCGCCTGATTCATCTTGTCGTCGGTCATGTTGCCGACGATGTTGACGTGGATGTTGGGGTGCGCCTTCTCGAAGCCGTCGACCAGCGCCTGGACGCCCTTCACCTCGTTCGGCGCGCTCCAGGCGTGCCAGAAGTTGATCGTGGTGTCCTTCGAGGCGTCGTCGTTCGCGCCGGAGCTGGGCTGGCCGGTGCAGGCGGTGGCGAACAGCGCGACGGAGACGGAGGCGGCGAGGACGAGGGCCGCTTTCCGGGGCACTTCGGGCATGACGGGATCTCCCTGGGGCGGGGGCGGGGGCGGGGGCGGGGGCGGGACGGTGCGGTGCGGACGGGGGAGGACAGGTGGTGCGGGGGGCGGTCGTGCGGTGGTTCAGCGCGAGGTGTCGAAGACCTCGTCGCGGGTGGCCGCGAGGGCGCTCTCCAGCGCGCCGCGCAGCACGGGTTGTTCGCGGACGTCGCCGACCACGAGGCGCGGCCGGGCGGCGGCCAGGTCCTCCAGCTCGGCCTGGACCAGGGCGCGCAGCACCTCGCCGCCGGCGGTGAGCGCGCTGCCGCTGAGCACCACCAGCTCCGGGTCGAGCACGGACACGAGCGAGGCGAGACCGGTGGCCAGATGGGTCGCGTACGTCGTCAGCAGGGTGCGGTGCGGGCCGCTCGCGTGGTCGGCGGCGCGGGCCACGAGCGCGGCGGCGGCGTCGGTGTACGGCCCGGTGGGCACGTCCGCGAGGCCGAGCGCGCGGGCCAGCTTGGGCACGGCCTGGGCCCCGGCGAGTTCCTGGTAGCCGCCGCTGTTGGCCTTGGTGACCTGGCGGACCAGGGGCGCGCCGGGCACCGGCAGGAAGCCGACCTCCCCGGCGCCGCCGGTCCAGCCGCGGTGCAGCCGCCCGCCGAGGACCAGGGCGGCGCCCATGCCCTCCTGGTTCCACAGCAGCACGAAGTCCTGATGGCCGCGGGCCGCGCCGAGACGCTGCTCGGCGATGGCGACGAGGTTGACGTCGTTCTCGTACTCCACCGGCATCGGCAGGGCCGCGGCCAGCTCGTCGAGGATCGTGGGGGAGTGCCAGCCGGGCAGGTGCGAGGCGTAGCGCAGCCGGCCGGTGTTCGGGTCGAAGGCGCCGGGGGTGCCGATGACGAGGCGGTGCACGTCGCCGCGGGCCAGGCCCGCCGCCTTCACCGCGCCGTCCAGCGCGTCGGTGACCTGCCGGACGACCGGCTGGGTCGGGTGCCGGCCGGGTGTGGGCAGCTTGAACTCGCCCACCGTGCGGCCGGTGACGTCGGCGACGGCGGCGCGGATGCGGTGCGGGTTGACGTCGAGTCCGGCGGCGTGCGCGGCGGCCGGATTGACGGAGTACAGCTGCGCGTTCGGACCCGGCCTGCCCTCGCTGGTGCCGGTGGCGAGCACCAGCCCGGCGGCCTCGAGGCGCGCCAGCAGTTGCGAGGCGGTCGGCTTGGAAAGACCGGTCAGCTTGCCGATCCGGGTGCGCGACAGCGGCCCGTGCTCCAGCAGCAGATCGAGGGCGGCCCGGTCGTTCATGGCGCGCAGGACGCGCGGGGTGCCCGGCGTACCGGCGGTCCCTGCCATGCGTCTCGCCCCCTGCCCTGGAAGATCACTGTTAGGAAAGTTTCCTGTTCGAGTGCCAGGAACCTAAGCCCGGGATGAAGGGGGCGTCAAGACCGGGCGACGGGGAGGCTGCGGAGTCGTTATGCGCGGGTGCCGCCCCGCGTCCGCGGATCGGCACTTCCGGACCGCGGGCCGCCGCTCCCGCCGCACTTCCGGGCGGGGTCCCCGGGTGGACCGCCGCCCGGGTCCGTCCGTCCCGGCCCTACTTGCCCGTCGGCTGCTGCGGGGGGATCGGGGTGGTGGCCTTGGCCTGGTCGGAGGCCGGGTTGGCGAAGGCGGAGGGGGCGGCGATGGTGGCCATCGGGTCGGGGGCCTCGTCGTCGACCGGGGCCGTGGCGCCGCCCACGATACGGATGTCCGCCTCGTCGAAGGCGCGCTTGATGCGCCAGCGCAGCTCGCGCTCGACCGCCGTCGACTTGCCCGGCATCGTCTTGGCCGAGACCCGCACCACCATCGAGTCGATCAGCACGCTGTCCAGGCCCAGCACCTCGATCGGGCTCCACAGCAGCTCGTTCCAGGGCTCTTCCTTGCCCATCTTCTCCGCGACCTCGGTCAGCGTCGCCCGGAGCCGGTCCAGGTCCTCGTCCGCCCGGACGGTCACGTCCACGCCCGCCGTCGCCCAGCCCTGGGAGAGGTTGCCGATCCGCTTGACCTCGCCGTTGCGGACGTACCAGATCTCGCCGTTGGCGCCGCGCAGCTTCGTCACCCGCAGACCGACCTCGATCACCTCACCGGAGGCCACCCCCGCGTCGATCGTGTCCCCGACGCCGTACTGGTCCTCCAGGATCATGAAGACACCGGAGAGGAAGTCCGTGACCAGGTTCCGGGCACCGAAACCGACCGCGACACCCGCCACACCGGCCGACGCCAGCAGCGGCGCCAGATTGATCTGGAACGCGGACAGCACCATCAGCGCGGCCGTCCCCATGATCAGGAAGCTCGCCACCGAGCGCAGCACCGAACCGATCGCCGCCGACCGCTGCCTGCGCCGCTCCGCGTTGACCAGCAGACCGCCCAGCGCCGTGCTGCTCGCCTGCTGCGCGGTGCGGTTCATCCGGTCGATCAGCTTGGTGATCGCCCGCCGCACCACCACCCGCAGCACGCTCGCTATCACCAGGATCAGCACGACCCGCATGCCGATCGCCAGCCAGGTGGACCAGTTCTGCTCCACCCAGCTCGCGGCCTGGTTCGCGCTCTCCTGGGCGTCCTGGAGCGTGGGGACCGTCACGGAGGGTGACTCCGAGGGGGACGGCGAGGGGCCGGCGGCCAGCAGGACGGCGGACAAGGACACGGCAGGTACCTCCAGGTGCGCCCGCCCGCCGGCGCCGCGATCCGAAACGCGGCGGTCGATATCGTCTGGGTCACGAAGTGGTCACCGCACGGGCAGGGCAACCACACTAACGGGGCACGGAACGCCGCTCCCCGCGAACTCCCGGCCCGGCCCGGCCCCGGCACCGCCCCTCCCCCTCTGATCAGGCCGTGTGGGCGCGCCGCGGCCCGGGGACCGCGCCAGGTGTGGTCGAAAACACTCCCGGCCCGTTACCGGGACATGGTGGCGCGTTCACCAGGCATGAGGGGAGACTGACTCCAGATCGTCCCGGCGCGAGCCACGCGCCGCCGGCGTACAAGGAGGCACCCGTGCCGCATGTCCTGGTCCTCAACGCGTCGTACGAGCCCCTCGGCGTCGTACCGCTCCGCCGCGCGCTCGTCCTCGTGCTGGAGAACAAGGCGGTCTGCCTCGAGGAGTCCGGCGCCCATCTGCACAGCGCGACCGTCACCGTCCCCGCACCCAGCGTGGTCCGGCTCAAGCGTTTCGTCCGGGTCCCCTACCGGGGGCCCGTCCCTCTGACCCGCAGGGCGCTGTTCGCCCGGGACGGGGGCCGGTGCATGTACTGCGGCGGTGTCGCCACCAGCGTCGACCACGTCGTCCCGCGCTCACGCGGCGGCCTGCACGCCTGGGACAACGTGGTGGCCTCCTGCCGCCGCTGCAACCACGTCAAGGCCGACCGCCACCTCGTCGAACTGGGCTGGCGCCTGCGGCACAAGCCGGCCCCGCCGACCGGTCTGGCCTGGCGCATCATCGGCACCGGCCACCGGGACCCGCGCTGGCTGCCCTACCTCCAGCCGTACGGCGCGGACGACGCGCTGGCGCGGATCGACGGGATCTCCGCCTGACGGTCCGCCCCGCCTCGCCGCGCCTCTCGGGAGGGAACCGGTCACCCGCATTCCGCCGTCCATGCGGGCGGAAGTGGCCGCCGGGCCGTGCGTAGCGCAACCTGGTGGGAGCGGAATGTGACCGAGAGCACGTAGTTCGCTCGCGTGCGTCTGCCATCGCGCGCACTGGGTAGGGCTGCGGTAATCCGCTCGATGCCGCAGCCGACAAGGAGACCCCCGTGACCGCACCGGCGCACCTGCTGCTCTCGGCCCTGACCGACACCGTCCTCTCGGACACCGCCCTGTCCGACGCCACACCCGAGGGCACCTCCTCCTCCGATGTGCCCGGACCCGACCGGACCCTGCCCAAACCCGCGGCGGGGCCGGACCACCGGCTCCGCCCGGACACCGCCGGCCCGGACGAGACCGGCCTGGACGACCTCCACCCCGGCGATCCCTACCCGGACGTGTTCACCTCGGAGGCGCCCTGGGCCGAGGCCCCGCTGACCAGCGAACCGCCGCTGCCCGACGCCGAACCGCTCACCAGCGAACCGCCCCTCGCCGAGGCCGCGCCGCTGACCAGCGAGTCCACCGCCGACCCCGGCCCGTGCGGCGCGGAGCGGTAGATGGCCGCGCCACGGCCGGCCGGAGACGCCGGAGATGCCGGACCCGCCGGGGATGCCGGGGGCGCTGGGGGTGCTGAGGGCGCCGGGGACGACGACCTCGCCCGGCTCGCCGCGCTGCACGGCGTCGCCACCTCCTACAGCCCCGCACCGGGTCGTACGGTGGCCGCCTCGCCCGGCGCCGTCGTCGCCGCGCTCGCCGCCCTGGACGTCGACGCGAGCACCCCGGAGGCGGTACGCGCCGCGCTCGCCGCCCGCGAGAGCGCCCTGCGGGAACGCTTGCTCCCGCCCACCCTGGTCCACTGGACCGACGCCGGACCCCCCGAAGCCCTCACCGCGCTGCCGTCCGGCACCCGGCTCACCGTCGAGACCGAGCAGGGCGGGACGCGCTCCGGCACCGACGGCCTGCCCCCGGGCGTCCACCGGCTGACCGCCACCGCCCCCGACGGCCGGAGGGCCGAGGCGCACCTGATCGTCGCCCCGCCCCGGCTGCCCCCGCCGCCCGGACGCTCCTACGGGCTGCTCGTGCAGCTCTACTCCCTGCTCTCCCACCGCTCCTGGGGCATGGGCGACCTGGGCGACCTCGCCGAGCTGAGCGGCTGGGCCGGGCGGAGCCTGGGCGCCGGGTTCGTCCAGGTCAACCCGCTGCACGCGGCCGTGCCCGGCGACCCCGCCGATCCCGCCAACCCCACCGATCCCTCGCCCTACCGCCCCTCCTCCCGCCGCTTCCCCGACCCCGTGCACCTGCGGATCGAGGACGTCCCCGAGTACGCGTACGTCACCGGCGACGCGGACCGCGCGCGGCTGCACACCCTGGGGGAACGGGCCGCCCGCCTGCGCGCCGAGGTCCTCGGCAAGGGCGCCCTGATCGACCGGGACGCGGTGTGGGACCTGAAACGCGAGGCCCTGGAGATCCTGCACCGGGTCCCGCTCGGCCCCGGCCGCGCCGCCGCCCACGCCGCCTTCCTCGCCCGCGAGGGCCGCGCCCTGACGGACCACGCCACCTGGTGCGCCCTGGCCGAGGCGCACGGCTCCGACTGGAGCCGCTGGCCCGAGGGGCTGCGCGACCCGCGCTCGCCGCAGACGGCCCGCGCCCGCGCGGAACTGGCCGACCGCGTCGACTTCCACTCCCGCCTCGCCTGGCTCACCGACGAACAGCTCACCGCCGCCCAGCGCGCCGCCCGCGAGGCCGGCATGCCCCTCGGGATCGTGCACGACCTCGCCGTGGGTGTGCACCCGCGCGGCGCCGACGCGTGGGCGCAGCAGGACGTCTACGCCGCCGGGATGTCCGTCGGCGCCCCGCCGGACGCCTTCAACGCGCACGGCCAGGACTGGGGCCTGCCGCCCTGGCGCCCCGACCGCCTCGCCGCCTGCGGCCACGCGCCCTTCCGGCGGCTGCTGCGCGCCCTGTTCCGCTCCGCGGGCGCCCTGCGCATCGACCATGTGATGGGCCTGTTCCGGCTCTGGTGGGTGCCGCGCGGCCGTCCGCCCACCGAGGGCACCTACGTCCGCCACGACGCCGAGGCCATGCTCGCCGTGCTGGTGCTGGAGGCCGCGCGGGCCGGGGCGGTGGTGATCGGCGAGGATCTCGGCACCGTGGAGCCCGGGGTGCGCGAGACCCTGGACCGGCGCGGAGTGCTCGGCACGTCGGTGCTCTGGTTCGAACGGGACTGGGACGGCGACGGCCGCCCGCTGCCGCCCGCCCGCTGGCGCGCCGACTGCCTGGCCACGGCCACCACGCACGACCTGCCGTCCACCGCGGCCCGCCTCACCGGCGAGCACGTCGCGCTGCGCCACCGCCTGGGCCTGCTCACCCGCCCGCTGGAGGAGGAACGCGCGGAGGCCGCAGCGGACGTGGACGAGTGGCTGGCGCTGCTGGGGAAACTGGGGCTCCTCCCGGGGACGGCGGGAGACGGCGCCGGAACCACGGCCGGAGCGGCCGGAGCGACCGGGAGCCCCGGCGGCGAGGCCCGGGTCGAGGCCGGGATCCAGGCCGTCCACCGCTTCCTGCTGCGCACCCCCGCCCGGATGGTGGGCCTCTGGCTGCCGGACGCCGTGGGCGACCGCCGCCCGCAGAACCTGCCCGGCACCTCGGCCGAGTACCCCAACTGGCGTCTGCCCGTCGCCGACGCCGAGGGCCGCCCGGTGACCCTGGAGGACCTGGCCGCCTCGCCCCGCCTGCGCGCCCTGGCGGACGTACTGCGCGCCGGGGTGCGGAAGGACGGAGGTACTGAGGGGCGCTGACGGCGGGGGCGCGCGTGCGGTCCGCGCGCCTCATACGGCACCCCGGACGCGCGGCCCGTTCCGGCGTTCGCTACTTTGGCACCGTGGACAAGAAGAACGCCCTGCGCGCCGGCACCCTGGCGGCCGGTACGACGCTGATGATGCTGCTCATGTCGTCCCCCGCGCTCGCGGTGATCCGTGACGACGGCGACGACCCCGGCAAGGGCCTGGGCGTCGCCGAGACGCTGGGTCTCTTCGTCGGGATCCCGCTCGCCCTGTTCGTGATCATCGGCGGTCTCGTCATGGTCCTGGACCGGTCCCACAAGCACCAGGACACCGGCCGCAAGGCGGACGCCAAGGCCTGACGGCCGCCGGCGGTCCCAGGCCCAGGCCCGGTTTCGCACCTGCACCTGCACCGAGGGCGCCCGCCCCGCCGTGCGTACGCGCATTCGCCGTACGCACGCGCCGGGGGCGGGCGCCTTCGTCGTGCCCGGCGTCGGCCCCGGCCCCGGCCCGGCTCGGGCGTGGTCGGGGGACGGGCGGTGCCAGGGGCTGGGCGGTGTCAGGGGCTGGGCGCCGTGAGGTAGCGCTGCACGGTGGGCGCCAGCCAGGCCAGCGCCTCCTGGCGGGCCAGGGCCACGGCCGCCGGGATGCGCAGCACGTACCGGGTGAGCGCCAGCCCGAGCAACTGGGACGCGCACAGCGCCGCCCGCGCCGGAACCTGCTCGGGATCCGGGCACACCGCCTGCGCCACCGGCAGCAACTGCTCCCGGAACACCCGCTGCAACCGCTCGGCCCCGGCGGTGTTGGTGACGCCGACGCGCAGGATCGCCGTCAGTTCGCCGCTCTCCTCCCAGAGGTCGAGGAAGTGCGAGACGAGAGCGTGGCCGATCTGGTCGCGGGGGAGCGCGGACAGGTCCGGGAGCCGCAGATCCACGGAGACGGCCGCCGCGAACAGGCTCTCCTTGTTGCCGTGGTAGCGCATGACCATCGACGGATCGATCCGCGCGTCCTTGGCGATGGCCCGGATGGTCGCCCGTTCGTACCCGTCCGCCGCGAATCGGGCCCGCGCGGCGGCGAGGATGGCGGCGCGGGTGGCGTCGGAACGCCGGGCGGAGCCGCCTGAGACAGATGAGGGTGAGGCGGGTGAGGCGGATGCGGCGAGTGAAGTGGGTGAGGCGGATGAGGTTGCGGGAGCGGTTGGGGTGGCTGGGGTGCCTGGGGTGGCGCGATCTGGCATGCCTACGAGCGTAGGTCAACACCCGTGGGCCAACAAGCGTTGACGCGCTCGCGCCGCCGGGGCTACGTTTGCCAACAGACGTTGGCCCACGCCCGTTGGCATACGTACGTAGGTCTACGCCCGTTGGCCCACAAGCGTTCGCCTGCAAGCAGTCGCCCACCGGCGTTTGCCCACAAGCGTGGACCGGCCGAAGCAGCCATCGAGGAGGCCCCTCATGACCACCACCCCCGTGATCGTCGTCGGCGCCGGCCCCACCGGACTCCTGCTGGCCGGCGACCTCGCCGCCGCCGGTGTCTCCGTCACCCTCGTAGAGAAGCGCCCCCACCGGATCAGCAACCTCTCCCGCGCCTTCGTCCTGCACGCCCGCACCCTCGAACAGCTCGACGCCCGCGCGCTCGCCGACGAACTGGAGGGGATCGGCCGCCCCCTGGACCGGCTGAACCTCTTCGGCCGCCTCTCCCTCGACCTCACCGCCCTGCCCTCCCGTTTCCGCCATGTCCTCGTCCTGCCGCAGTACGAGGTCGAGAAGGTGCTGGAGCGGCGCGCGGCCGAGAACGGCGTGGACTTCCGCCACGAGACCGAGGTGACCGGACTGGCCCAGGACGCGGACGGCGTGACCGTGGCCGTGCGCGGCGCGGACGGCCGGCCGGAGTCGCTGCGCGGGGCGTACGTCGTCGGCGCGGACGGGATGCGCAGCGCGGTGCGGCGGGCGGTCGGGCTGCCGTTCCCGGGGCGGTCGGTGATCCGTTCGGTGGTGCTGGCGGACGTGCGGCTGGCCGAGCCGCCCGAGACGCTGCTGACGGTCGCCGCGGCCGGGGACGCGTTCGCCTTCCTCGCGCCCTTCGGGGACGGCTACCACCGGGTGATCTGCTGGTGCCGGGGCCGGGAGGAGGCCGACGACGCGCCGGTCGGCCTCGACGAGGTCAAGGAGATCACCCGGCTCGCGCTCGGCCGCGACTACGGTATGCACGACGCCCGCTGGACCTCCCGCTTCCACAGCGACGAGCGGCAGGCGCCCGCCTACCGCGTCGGCCGGGTCCTGCTCGCCGGGGACGCCGCCCATGTGCACAGCCCGGCCGGCGGACAGGGCATGAACACCGGCCTCCAGGACGCGGCGAACCTCAGCTGGAAGCTCGCGCAGGTCGTCACCGGGCACGCACCCGAGGTGCTGCTCGACACCTACCAGGCCGAACGCCACCCGGTCGGCAAGGCCGTGCTGCGCAGCAGCGGTGGCATCGTGCGGCTCGCGATGGCCGGGCGCCCCTGGACCCTGGCCCTGCGCGCCGCGCTCGTCACCGCACTCGGCACCTGCGCTCCGCTCCGCCGCCTGGTCACCGGCCAGGTCACCGGGCTCGGCTACCGCTACCGGGCGCCGCGCGGCGCGCACCGGCTGGTCGGCTCCCGCGTCCCGGACGTGGCGCTCGCGGGCGGCGGCCGGCTGTACGAAGCCCTGCGCGGCGGCCGGTTCGTCCTGCTCACCCCCGCTGCCCGCGAGGTGGCTCCGGAGCGCGCCGCCCGCCTGACCGCCGCGCGCTGGGCGAGCGGCCGCCGTACGGCCCTGCTGGTCCGCCCCGACGGCTACGCGGCCTGGGCGGCGGACACGCCCGACCCGGCGGCGATCGAGGCGGCGCTCGCCACCCACGTGGGCTGACCCGCCGCAGCATCCTTCAGCCGCTCAACCTTTCGGTTCTGCTGAAAAGACCGCTCGAAAAGTTTCGATGGACCTGACAGGTCGGCCGCTGTCACGGTGGTTCCGGACCGGGTGGGACGCCTCCGCCCCGCCCGCCGTCCCGCCCCGTCCAGCGACCGTCCCGCCCCGTCCAGCGAAAGGACCCCCGTGGCCCCCGTCCGGCACCGGACACCCCGCCCACCCGTGGCGCCACCGGCCCCGGCGACCGCGTCCGCCGCGCGGCCCGTCGCCCTCGGGACCGCCCTCGCCGCGCTGGCCACCGTCGTCTGGGCGGGCAGCTTCGTCACCTCCCGCGCGCTGCACGACAGCGTGCCGCCGGTGCAGCAGGCGTTCTGGCGCTGGGTGGTGGCGCTCGTGGCGGTGGCGCCCTTCGGTGCCCGCGCCGCCTGGCGGCAGCGGGAGCTGATCCGCCGCCACGCGGCCTTCGTCCTGCTGGCCGCGCTGCTCGGCATCGCCGTCTACAACACCCTGGTCAACCAGGCCGGACTGACCACCCCGGCCGCCAACATGGGCATGATCATGGCAGCCTCGCCGGTGCTGATGGCGGTCCTGGAACGGGCGGGCGGCACCCGGCTCGGCGCCCGCCGGGTCGCGGGCCTGCTCACCGCCTGCGCGGGCGTGGTGCTGCTGGTGGCGGGCGGCGGCGGGGCCTCGTTCGCCGCCGGGGACCTGTGGATGATCGCCGCGGCCTGCTGCTTCGGCGGCTACAGCGCCCTGCTGCGCCGCCGTCCCGCCGGGCTGGACGGCGCCGGGTTCCTCTTCACCACCTTCCTGGCCGGCACGCTCATGCTGGTGCCGTGCCAGCTCGGCAGCCTCGCGCTCCAGGGCGGGTTCACCCCGTCGCCCGGCACCGTGCTGCCCCTGCTCTACGTCGGCGTGCTGTCCTCCGCCCTCGCCTTCTTCGCCTGGAACAAGGCGATCTCCCTGGTCGGCCCGACCCGCGCCGGACTCGTCTACTACCTCCAGCCGGTCTGTGTGGCGCTGCTGTCCTGGGCGCTGCTCGGCGAGGCGGCCGGCCCGCGCCAGGCGCTGTGCATGGCGCTGATCCTGGGCGGCGTCGTCCTCGGCTCGGCGGCCCGCCGCTGATGCTGCTGACGCCGCCGAGGACCGTACGGCCGTACGGTTCGTACGGCCGTATGGTTGCCGCCATGGCCGAGTGGGAGATCCGGAAGCTGCGCATCCTGCGGACGCTGCGGGAGCGGGGGACCGTGACCGCGACGGCCGAGGCGCTGCACATGACCCCGTCCGCCGTCTCCCAGCAGCTGACCAACCTCGCCGCCCAGCTCGGGGTGCCGCTGCTGGAGGCGCGGGGGCGGCGGGTGCGGCTCACGGACGCGGCCCGGCTGGTGCTGCGGCACGCCGACGCCGTGTTCGAGCAACTGGAACGCGCGGACGCGGAGATGGCGGCGTACACGCGCGGCGAGGCCGGCGAGGTGCGGGTCGCTGCCTTCTCGACCGCGGTGCCCGCCCTGGTGGTCCCGGCGGTGCGGGCGCTGCGCGCCACCCGGCCCGGGGTGGTCGTACGGGTGCGGGAGGCGGAGGCGGGCGAGGCGTACGACCTGCTGGCCGCCGGTGAGGTGGACCTCGCGCTGTCGCTGGCCGCGCACGCGCCGACCGCCGTGGACCCGGGCTTCACCCGCGTGCCGCTGCTCGCCGACCCGCTCGACCTCGCCCTGCCGCCCGGTCACGCGCTGGCTCAGGCGCCCGAGGTGCGGCTGGCCGATCTCGCCGCCGAGGAGTGGATCTTCGGCGGCAGCGGCCCGTGGTCCGACATCACCCGTACGGCCTGCGAGGCGGCCGGGTTCAGCCCCCACCAGGGGCACACGGCGGCCGGCTGGACGGCCATCCTGGCGATGGTGGAGGCGGGCATGGGCGTCGCCCTCGTACCGCGCATGGCGGCCCTGCGCCGCGACGGCGTGGTGCTCCGCGAACTGACCGCCGACCGCCCCCACCGCCACGTGGTCGCCGCCCTGCGCCAGGGCGCTCGCGACGCCCCCGCCCCCCGGACCGTCCTGGCGGCCCTGCGCACAGCGGCCACGCACCTGACGACCGGACAGGACGCTCACAGCGGGTGGCGCGGGGAGTGAAGGAGCGCGGGGGTACGCCGTCCCCACAGCAAAAGGCGCCCGGCAAGCACACCGGGCGCCCTTCGCTCGCCGTCACCGGCGGCGCAGCAGATGGCTACCGGCCCGCCGCCGCGTCCGCCGCCTGGGCGCGGAGGGAGCGTTCGATGCCCGCACGGGACTCCGAGACGAGGCGGCGCAGGGCCGCGTTCGGCGGGGCGGAGGCCAGCCACTCGTCGGTGCGGCGCAGGGTGTCCTGGGAGACCTGGACCGAGGGGTACAGGCCGACCGCGATCTGCTGGGCCATCTCGTGGGAGCGGGAGTCCCAGATGTCCTTGAGCACCTCGAAGTACCGCTCGGTGTACGGCGCCAGCAGCTCGCGCTGGTCGGTCTGGACGAAGCCGCCGATGACCGCCTCCTGGACGGCGTTGGGCAGCTTGTCGGAGTCGACGACCGACGCCCACGCCTCGGCCTTGGCCTCCTCGGTCGGGCGGGCGGCGCGGGCGGTGGCCGCGTGCCGTTCACCGGCGGCGGTGCGGTCGCGCTCGTACTCCCCGGCGATCTCCGGCTCGTCGAACCGGCCCACCGCCGCGAGCCGCTGCACGAACGCCCAGCGCAGCTCGGTGTCCACGGCCAGGCCCTCGATGGTCTGCGAGCCCTCCAGCAGCGCGTTCAGCAGGTCGAGCTGCTCGGGCGTGCGGGCGGTCGCCGCGAAGGCGCGGGCCCAGGCGAGCTGGTGGTCGCTGCCCGCCTCGGCGGTGCGCAGATGGGCCAGCGTGGCGTCCGTCCAGCGGGTCAGCAGCGCGTCGCGGGCGGCCGGGTCGGCGTACAGGTCGATGGCCAGCTTCACCTGGCGCTGGAGCGACTGCACCACGCCGATGTCGGACTCCTTGCCGATGCCGGACAGCACCAGCGACAGGTAGTCGCGGGTGGCCAGCTCGGCGTCGCGGGTCATGTCCCAGGCCGAGGCCCAGCACAGCGCGCGCGGCAGCGAGGACGCGAAGTCGCCCAGGTGCTCGGTGACGACGGCGAGCGACTGCTCGTCGAGACGGACCTTGGCGTACGACAGGTCGTCGTCGTTGAGCAGGACGACCGCCGGGCGGCGCCGGCCGGCCAGCTGCGGCACGGCGGTCAGCTCGCCGTCCACGTCCAGCTCGATCCGGCCGTCCTCGGCGCGCACCAGCTTGCCGCTCGCCTCGTCCAGGTCGTACAGGCCGATCGCGATGCGGTGCGGGCGCAGCGTGGGCTCGCCCTTGGCGCCGGCCGGGAGCGCGGGGGCCTCCTGGCGGACGGCGAAGGAGGTGATGACGCCGTTCTCGTCGGTCTCGATCTCCGGGCGCAGGATGTTGATCCCGGCCGTCTCCAGCCACTTGTGCGACCAGGTCCGCAGATCGCGGCCGGAGGTCTCCTCCAGGGCGCCGAGCAGGTCGGAGAGGCGGGTGTTGCCGAAGGCGTGCCGCTTGAAGTACGCCTGCACGCCCCGGAAGAACTCGTCCCTGCCGACGTAGGCCACCAGCTGCTTGAGGACGCTGGCGCCCTTGGCGTAGGTGATGCCGTCGAAGTTGACGAGGACGTCGTCCAGGTCGTTGATGTCCGCCATGATCGGGTGGGTGGACGGCAGCTGGTCCTGCCGGTACGCCCAGGTCTTCATGGAGTTCGCGAACGTGGTCCACGAGTGCGGCCAGCGCGAGCCGGGGGCGTGCGCCTGGCAGGCGATGGAGGTGTAGGTGGCGAACGACTCGTTCAGCCACAGGTCGTTCCACCACTCCATGGTGACCAGGTCGCCGAACCACATGTGGGCCAGCTCGTGCAGGATCGTCTCGGCCCGCATCTCGTACGCCGCGTCGGTCACCTTGGACCGGAAGACGTACTGGTCGCGGATGGTCACCGCGCCCGCGTTCTCCATCGCGCCCGCGTTGAACTCGGGCACGAACAGCTGGTCGTACTTGGCGAACGGGTAGGCGTAGTCGAACTTCTCCTGGAACCAGTCGAAGCCCTGCCGGGTGACGTCGAAGATCGCGTCGGCGTCGAGGAACTCGGCGAGCGAGGGACGGCAGTAGATGCCGAGCGGCACGGACTGCCCGTCCTTCTCGTACACGCTGTGCACGGAGTGGTACGGGCCGACGATCAGCGCCGTGATGTACGTCGAGATGCGCGGCGTCGGCGCGAACTCCCAGACGTTGTCGCGGGGCTCGGGGGTCGGCGAGTTGGACACGACGGTCCAGCCCTCGGGCGCCTTCACGGTGAACCGGAAGGTCGCCTTGAGGTCGGGCTGCTCGAAGGCGGCGAAGACGCGGCGGGCGTCCGGCACCTCGAACTGCGTGTACAGGTACACCTGGTCGTCGACCGGGTCGACGAAGCGGTGCAGGCCCTCACCGGTGTTGGTGTACGCGCAGTCGGCGGCGACGCGCAGCACGTTGGGGCCCGCCAGCAGGCCGGGCAGGGCGATCCGGGAGTCCTTGAAGACCTCCGCGGGGTCCAGCGCGTCGCCGTTGAGGGTCACCTCGTGGACGGTGGGGGCGATCAGGTCGATGAAGGACTCGGCGCCGTCCTCGGCGACGTCGAAGCGCACCGTGGTCACGGACCGGTAGGTACCTCCCCCGCTCTCAGCTTCGTTCGAGCGGGCGGTGCCCCCACCCTGCGCGCCGGAGAGGTCGAGATCGATCTCGTACGAGTCAACGGTCAGCAGCTTCGCCCGCTGCCGCGCCTCTTCGCGAGTCAGGTTTGTGCCAGGCACGCGGTCATCTCCTCGTGATGTGTGGATTGCGTCATCCTTCCATGCGGGCCGCACGGAACGCGACGACCGGATCCCGCCGGTGGGCGGCCGGTCGCGGCGCGAGGCTGGAACCATGACGACAGGGCGAGACACCATGGTCCACCGGGCACGCGCCATCGAACCGGGCGTGCTGAGCCGGCTGCGCGAGCGGGACGACGCCGGACGCCCGGCGGTCCCCTTCACCGACCCGGAAGGCGGCGCTCCGCTGCGCTGCTGCCTGCGCCGGAGCGAGCCCGGCGAGCGGCTCGCGCTGGTCTCCTACGCGCCGCTGCGGCGCTGGGCGGCCGCGACGGGCGCCGACCCCGGCGCCTACGACGAGCAGGGGCCCGTCTTCGTGCACGCCGGGGAGTGCGCCGGGCCGGATACCGCGGAGCGGCTGCCCCTCACCCACGCGCGCCGCGTGCTGCGCCGCTACGGCGCCGAGGGCCGCATCCTGGGCGGGGCGCTGGTGGAGCCGGGCGCCGGGCGTTTCGACGCGGCCCTCACCGAGGCGTTCGACGACCCGGCCGTGGCGCTGGTCCACGTCCGGGCCGTCGAGTACGGCTGCTTCCTCTACGAGGTGCGCAGGCCGTAGGGCTTCCACGGGGTGCGCGGGCCCGGGGTGCTCCGGGGCCCGCCGCCCGGGTCAGCCCTTCAGCTCCGCCGCCACCAGCTCCGCGATCTGCACCGCGTTCAGCGCGGCGCCCTTGCGGAGGTTGTCGTTGGACAGGAACAGGGCGAGACCGTGCTCCACGGTCTCGTCGCGGCGGATGCGGCCGACGAAGGACGGGTCCTGGCCGGCGGCCTCCAGCGGCGTCGGGATGTCCGAGAGGACCACACCGGGGGCGGCGGCCAGCAGCTCGGTGGCGCGCTCCGGGCTGATCGGCCGCGCGAAACGGGCGTTGACCTGGAGGGAGTGCCCGGAGAAGACCGGCACCCGCACACAGGTGCCGGAGACCTTCAGCTCCGGGATCTCCAGGATCTTGCGGGACTCGTGGCGGAGCTTCTGCTCCTCGTCGGTCTCGTTCAGGCCGTCGTCGACGAGGTTGCCCGCGAAGGGCAGCACGTTGAAGGCGATCGGGCGCTTGTAGACGGCCGGCTCGGGGAAGTCGACGGCCGAGCCGTCGTGGGTCAGCCGGTCGGCGTCGGCGACGGTCTTCTGCGTCTGGCCGTGCAGCTCGGCGACGCCCGCGACGCCCGAGCCGGACACCGCCTGGTAGGTGGCGACGACCAGCGCCTGAAGACCGGCCTCGGCGTGCAGCGGCCTGAGGACCGGCATCGCGGCCATGGTCGTGCAGTTCGGGTTGGCGATGATGCCCTTGGGGCGGTCCGCGACCGCGTGCGGGTTCACCTCGGACACCACCAGCGGCACGTCCGGGTCGCGGCGCCAGGCCGAGGAGTTGTCGATCACCACGGCGCCCTGCCCGGCGACCTTCTCGGCCAGCGCCTTCGAGGTCGCGCCGCCCGCCGAGAACAGCACGATGTCCAGGCCGGTGTAGTCGGCGCTCGCCGCGTCCTCCACCGTCACCCCGTCCAGCACCCGCCCCGCCGAGCGGGCCGAGGCGAACAGGCGCAGCTCGGTGACGGGGAAGTCGCGCTCCGTGAGGATCCTGCGCATGACCGTGCCGACCTGACCGGTGGCTCCGACGATTCCGACCCTCACGGTGTCTCCTCTGTGTGCTGTGCGTGCGTCTGCCGCGCGTGTCGCCCGGCCGCGGCCTTTCCATCATGCGGCCGACCCGGGCCCGGGTGTCCAGTTCTTTGCGCCGCGTGCCCGGCGGCCCTGCGGAAAAGGGGACGACTCGGACCGCCCCGCGGTTGCGGTTCTGCGGCGCGCACCCGGTGTGAGCTGGAGAAATTCGCCCGTCCTCGGCCGTGCGCCGCAAGCTGTGCTGCTGGGTGCCTGCCCATCCCGCACGGGCGTATCCGACGATGTGACGTACGCAACGGGAGCGGGCGGCCGTCCGGGGCACGGGAAAGGGCGGGCGCCCCGGTGGACGCCCGCCCCTCAGCCGTCACGGCGGTCCCGCGCGAGAGCTACGGCAGGACGGTCCCGATGCGCACGCTGCCGGTGCCCGCGACGGTGCCCCGCGCGTTCACCAGCCGCACCTGCCCGAAGAACTCGCGTCCCTCGGGTGCCTGGGCGGCGGCGGTGACCTGGCCGGTCACGGTCGCCGAGGCGCCCGTGCCCAGCTTCACCGGCGCGCCGTCCACGGAGACGGTGCCGAGCGTGGTGGAGAAGAACACGTCGCGGTAGTCGTACTCCGTCGAACCGGACGGCACCGAGTACGCGGCGACCTCGACGGTGTACGTCCCGGCGGCCGGGGAGGCGATCGACACCGACTCCTCCGAGTCGCCGTCGGCGGACTTGGCGACCTGCTTGCCGCTCGCGTCGTAGACCACGAGGTCCAGGTCCGCCGACTTGTCGGAGACCCCGCCGATGGCGACGTCCAGCGAGGCGGCGCCCGCGGGCACCGTCACCGTCGTGGTCTGCTTCTCGCCGTTGGCCACGGTCGGCCGGGCGGACTTGGCCGAGCCGAGCGGGCCGCCGGTGAGCCGGCCGTCCAGCGCGGCGTACTTGTTCGTCACCTTCCAGGAGGCGGTCACCGGCGTGCCGGTCTTCGCCTCGGGCACGGTCACGGTCTGCGGGTCGAAGGCCGCGCCCAGCACGGTGACGTCGAGCCGGTAGGGGTTGTCGAGCTGCGGCGAGGTGCGGCGCGCCTCGACCTCGACCTCCCACACGCCCGGCTGCGGGTCGGCGTAGGAGCGCACGTCCGGCTTGCAGCCGTTGCCGTCGAGGTAGTTGTTGTAGCAGTACGGGGTCGAGGTGTTGTCGACCGGGACGCCGTACGGGTGGATGGCGATGAACCGGGTCTGGCTCTTGTCGGCCAGGCCGCCGATGGCCACCTCCAGCGACTTCGCGCCCGCGGGCACGGTCAGGAAGTAGGACCGGGTCGCGTTGCGCTGCACCGACGCCTTGGCGGTGTAGGTGTACGCGACCGGGTCCGCGACCACGACGGTGGTGAGGATCTGCCGGTCGACGCCGGTGGTGAACGGGTCGTCGACCTCCAGGATCGCGCTCTTGAGGCCCGCTGAGCGCGGCGCGGCCTGCACCTTGACGGTCACCGGCCGGTTCAGCGGCAGCCGCACCAGCGGCGAGCCGACGAGGCGGAACGTCTGCTCGGCGTTGTTCGCCAGGCGCAGCGTGTGCCACACGGCGGCGGGCGAGCCCGAGGTGCGGGTGACGGTGATGTCGTACGTCTTCTTCTGGCCGGCCTTCAGGCCGCCCTCGCGGTCGTAGAGGCCGGTGCCGTGGCCCGGGGTCTTCAGCGCCTCGTCGATCGCGGTGTCGACCGGGGCGTCGACCGTGTAGTCGTGCGCGCCCGCGCCCAGCCGGATCAGCTTCCAGGCGTCCACGATGTCGATGCGGCCCGCGCCCTCCTCGTAGGCCTGGGCGCCGGGGATGTGGTGGGCGCTGGAGGTGAGGGCGGTGCGCAGCCGGGCCGGGGTCAGCCCGATGCGGTGCTGCGCGGCGGCGCTCAGCAGCAGGGCGGCGGCGCCGGTGGCCTGTGGGGAGGCCATCGAGGTGCCCTGGAGCATCGAGTAGCCGGCCGGCAGCGTGTAGCCCGCCTCGGCGACCGGGCCGCCGGGCAGCCAGGTCTGCGTGGTGTTGATGGCGGCGCCGGGCGCGACCAGGGTCGGCGTGAAGCCGCCGTCCTCCCGCGGGCCGCGCGAGGAGAACGGCATCATCGCGTACGGGGTGCGCACCGCGGAGCCGTAGTTCGCGGCCCAGGTCTCCTTGGAGACGCCCGCGCCGACCGAGATGACCTTGTCGGCGAGGCCGGGGTCGCCGATGGTGTTGGCACCGGGGCCGGAGTTGCCCGCGGAGATGACGAGCTGGACGCCGTAGGTGTCGATCAGGCGGGTGTACAGCTCGGCGCGGGCGTTGTTGCCGTCGTTGAGGGCGGGCAGTCCGCCGATGGACATGTTGACGATGTCCACGCCGCGCTCGGCGACGAGGTCGATCATGCCCTCGGTGAGCGCCACGTTGGTGCAGCTGCCCGTCCAGGTGCAGGCGCGCGAGGAGACGATCTTCGCGCCGGGCGCCGCGCCGTTCATCTTCCCGCCGAACAGGCCGTTGGCGGCGGTGATCCCGGCGACGTGGGTGCCGTGCTCGGACTCGATGAGGCCGATGTTGACGAAGTCGGACTTCTTGCCGGTCCAGGACCCGCCGTAGGGGTCCATCGGGACGTCCTTGCGGATCTGCACGACGAACGGCTGGCGCTCGGCGACGTCCGTCTTCGGGTCGTCGGTGCCGAACCAGCCGACCTGGTAGCCGTCCTTGTACGGCTTCATCGGGGTGTCGTCGGTGAAGTCGTGGTTGTTGTTCAGGTCGACGCGGACCGTGCCGGCGGCCGCGTCGTAGAGGACGCCCCAGGAGTCGGTGGTGTCGCCGTCGCGGTTGACGTCGCCGGCCGCGTCGCCGCCCGTGGTGGCGGACTCCTTGAAGGTGCTGATCCGGTACGAACCGGCCGGGGCCTTCCAGGTCTGGCCGCCGTAGGCGAAGGCCGGTCCGGACACCGCGTCGACCATGGGGCGCCAGGTGGCGTCGCCGTCGACGATCGGGTCGGTCGCGGTCACCCAGTCGACGATCTTGCGCTCGCCGGTGGTGGTGCGCTGGAGCGCCGGGTGGGAGAGGTCCACACCGGAGTCGAGGATGCCGATGGTGACGCCCCGGCCGTCCGCCTTCGGGTTCTGCCGCACGAAGTCGACGGCACCGGTCTCGAAGGACGGGTTGTACGGGTTGACGGCGGGCGTGTTCTTCCCCGGGGCGGAGTAGGAGGCGCCGCTTCCCTTGCCGTCCTTGCCGTCCTTGCCGTGCGCGGTCCCGGCCGGGTCGGCGTCCGGGCGCGGGTCGTCCAGGGATATCTCCTGGCGCAGGTCGATGGCGTGCACCGTGGACAGCTTCTCGGCGGCGGCGATCACCGCGTCCGCCTGGGCGGTCGGCACGGTGGCCCGGACGTAGCCGAGCTTGTCGTGCGTGCGGCCGACCGAGCCGCCCTTGACCGCGTCGAGCTGGCGCGCGACCTGGTCGGTGCGGCCGGGCGCGGTCGCGATCATCATCGTGACGTTCTTGTCGCCGTCGGCCTTGGCGGTGGCCAGCAGATCGGCGTCGTCCGCGCCGAGCTTGGCGCTCGCGGACCGGACGGGCGGGTCGGCGGGGAGCGGGCCGTCCTGGGCGAAGGCCAGGGGGAGCGGTCCGGCGGCGCAGAGCGCGGCGGCCACGCCGGTGGCCGCGGCGAGGCGGGCCAGGCGTCTCGCGCCCGGGGCGCGGGGGGAGTCGGGGGTCATCGGCATCCTCTGTCAATGAAGGAACCAGGCGAGGTGCGACCGGATGTGATCGCGGTCGTCCGGAATTCGGTGCCGGACGATCGCTCAGCTTTACTCAAGCGACAGAAGTTTGGGGAGAGTTGGTCGGGCCGGGATGGACACATGGCGGGATCCCGCCATACGCCACGGTGGACGCATACCCTCAAACCCCCTTGTTCCGCCGTATGTTGCGGGCGGATGAACGCGCATCGTGGCGGCCCGGGTCCGCAGGGTGGCCGCCGCCGGAGGCCCGCCCTTGCCCGGCCCGTACCGCCTCTTGACCGCCCCCGGGGGACGGCGCCCGCGGGCCGCCCGCGCGCCCCTCGGCGCCCGAACGGCCCCCGCCCGCCGCCGTGCTGCCGTAACGTCTCCCCATGCGTGAGGAGTTGCGGGTGGCGGCCTACGCCGTGTGTGTGCGGGACGGACAGGTACTGCTGGCCCGCTGGGTCGCGCGGGACGGCGCACGCCGGTGGACCCTGCCCGGTGGCGGCATGGAGCACGGCGAGGACCCCTACGACACCGTGGTCCGCGAGGCCGAGGAGGAGACCGGCTACGCGGTCGAACCGGTCACCCTGCTCGGCGTGGACTCCATCCGCCGCACCTATCCGCGGCCCCTGGGCAGCCACGCCGACTTCCAGGGCCTGCGCATCGTCTACGAGGGCCGGGTCACCGGCGGCGAACTGCGCCACGAGACGGGCGGTTCCACCGACATGGCGGCCTGGCACGACCTGGCCGCGGTGAGCGGACTGGAGCGGGTCGGACTGGTCGACGTGGGGCTGCGGCTGTGGCGGGAGCGCCCGGCGGCGGGCCGTGCGGCGCCGGAGCGGGCCGAGGAGACGTAACGGCCGGATCCGGCTCAACCGGGCCGCCGCCCGGCAACCGTCCGCACCGCCCCCGGGTCCTTGCGCCCGACAGCAGCGGACGGCGACGAGGGGAAAGACGATGTCGGTACGGGCGAGTTGGGTGGGCGCGACGGCCCTGGTCATGGCGGTGGCGGCGGCGGGACCCGCGGCGGCGGCACCGTCCGCGCAGGGCGGCCACGGCCGTCACGAGGCGACCCGGGCGGCGGTCCGGGCACTCGTCGCGGACGGGGTGCCCGGCGTGACGGCGACCGTGCGCGAGCGGGCGGGCACCTGGAGCACCACGGCGGGCACGGGCGACCTGCGCACCGGCGCCCCGCGCGGGGCGCACGACCGCTACCGGGTGGGCAGCATCACCAAGACCTTCACGGCCACGGTGCTGCTCCAACTGGAGGCGGAGGGGCGGCTGTCGCTGGACGACACGGTCGAGCACTGGCTGCCCGGCGTGGTGCGCGGCCACGGCAACGACGGCAGCCGCATCACCCTGCGGCAGCTGCTCGACCACACGAGCGGCCTCTACAACTACACGGCCGACGACACGTTCGACCGCACCTACTTCGAGAAGGACGGCTTCCTGGAACACCGCTACGACACGGTGCCCGCCGAGGACCTGGTGCGGATCGCGGTCTCCCACGCGCCGGACTTCGCCCCCGGCACCTCCTGGCAGTACTCCAACACCAACTATGTGCTGGCCGGCCTGGTGATCGGACGCGTCACGGGCCGTTCCTACGCCGACGAGATCCGCGACCGCGTCCTGCGGCCCCTGCACCTGAACGCCACCTCGCTGCCCGGCACCCGCACCACCGTGCCGCACCCGAGCGGCCGCGCCTACTCCAAGCTGGCCGACAAGGCGACGGGCCCGACGTACGACGTCACCGCACTCAACCCCTCCATCGCCTCCTCGGCGGGCGAGATGATCTCCGACTCCGCCGACCTGACCCGCTTCTACACCGCCCTGCTGCGAGGGCGGCTGCTGCCGCCGGAGCAGCTGGAGGAGATGAAGACCACGGTCCGGGACACCGGCGACCCGCACATCGCCTACGGCCTCGGTCTGATGGACCGCCGGCTCTCCTGCGGCGTGCACGTGTGGGGCCACGACGGCGGCATCCACGGCTCGTCCTCACTGGCCGCGACCACCGCCGACGGCCGCCACGCACTGGCCCTCAACCTCAACGCCGACTGGACGGGCGACCCGGAGACGGTGCTGGAGGCGGAGTTCTGCGGCCGGTGACCGGCTGACCTGCGGCGCCTGTCGCGAGCCCCGGCGCCGGGGCGCGCGACAGGCCCTAGCGGGGCAGCACCACCACGTACGCGGCCGGGTCGCGGTCGGCCGCCGCCATCAGGGCCGTGCGGACGACCGTGGCCTGCTGGTCCATCGCGTCGCGCAGCTTGCGGGGCGTGAGATGGACGACCGTGATGCCCAGCCGCTCCAGGTGCTCGCGCTTGCGGGTGTACTCCACGCCGAGGGTCTCGTCGCCCGGACGGCCCGGCAGCGGGGCGCGGGTGTCCAGTTCCAGGGCGACCGCGTGGTCGGGCCAGTAGGCGTCCAGACCGCCCAGGTGCGGGCCGCCCGGCAGCCGCAGGTCCACGTTCCACACCGGGTCGGGCAGACCGTGCTCCGCGACCATCCGGTACAGCCGGTCCTCCGCGACCGAACGGCCCTCGGCGAGCAGCGAGTCCACCGCGTCCACCACGTGCGGCCGGGTCAGCAGCCGCGCACCGGTCAGCGCCCGCACCACAGCGGCCGGTTCGCAGTGCCCGTCGCGCACCGCCTCCGTCAGCAGCCGCTGCACGGCGAACGCGTCGGACAACTGGGCCACCGCGTCCGCCAGCGCGCGCGGTACCGGGGCCACCGGCACTCCGCCGGCCGTCTCGGGCGCGGGCGGCTCGGCCGCCTTGACGATCCGGGCGCAGCCCGTCGAGCGCAGTCGGCGCAGCCGCGGCACCAGCACGTCGATCACGTCCAGCGCGAGCAGCGCGGGCGCCGCCGCGAATCCGTGCAGGGCGAGCGCCGCCAGACCGGTGATCATCACCTCGGCGCGGGCCGGGCGGTGCGGCTCCCGGGCGGTCGGCTGGGCCGGGACCCCGTCCCTGCGGCGCGGCACCGGCCCGCGCGTGGCGTACGCGAGCACCGCGCGCAGCCGCTCCTCCCCGGTCGGCGGCCCCGGGTGCAGCAGATAGACGCCCGGCAGGAACTGCTGCCAGGGACCGCCGGGCCGGCACTGCGCCGACGTCTCGGCCGCCGACACACCGTGCGCGCGCAACTGGGCGGTGGTCAGGACCCGGTGGTGCGCCTCGGCCAGATGGCTCAGCGGGCGGGGGGAGAGCGGGGTGTCGTGGTTCATGCCACGGGACGTTCCCGCACCCGAGCCCCGCGCTAACCGCTGTTACAAGAGCGTGGCGCAATACGGACAACACCGCCCGTATGCACAGGCGTTCGGGTGCCGGAAACCCCTGGTCCGCCGGGCACGGACCAGGGGTTACGGCCTCCGGGGCACGCGTTCTGTAACGGTTACCGCGCGCCGCAGCTCTGGCCAGAGCTGCGGCCGGACGGGTGAGGGCTCAGCGTGCACCGGCCGCCGCGTCGCACGCCTGTCCGTCGAGCGCCCGCGCCAGGTCGTCGCGCTCCTCCAGGACCAGCCGGCGCAGCGCGGGCGCGGCCTGCTCGTGCGCGGCGAGCCACGCGTCCGCGGCCTCCAGCGTCTGCCGCGAGTCGCGCAGCGCGGGGAAGAGACCGCGCACCACGACCACGCCGATCTGGATCGACCGCTCCCGCCACACCCGCTCGATCTCGGCGAAGTACTTCTCGGTGTACGGCGCCAGCAGCTCGCGCTGCGAGGGCCGGACGAAGCCCGCGATGGTCGCCTCCACCAGCGCGTTGGACAGCGTGTCCGACTCCACGACCCGCTCCCACGCGGCCTCCTTCACCGCGGCCGAGGGGCGCGCGGCCAGGCAGCGCACATGGTGCCGCTCGCCGGAGGCGGTGTCGTCCCGGGCCAGCTCCTCGTCGAGGCGCTGCTCACCGGCCGCCCTGTGGGTGGCCAGCGGCTCCAGGAACGCCCAGCGCAGCTCCTGGTCCACGGCGAGACCGGGGATCTCCTCGGTGCCGTCCAGCAGGCCCGCCAGCAGGTCGAGGTCGCCCGGGTCCGACGCCAGCGAGGCGAAGAACCGCGCCCAGGCGAGCTGGTGCTCGCTGCCCGGCTCGGCCTGCCGCAGCTCGGCCAGCGCGCCCTCGGCCAGCGCCCGCGCACCGCTCGGACGCCACGCGGGCGCCGCGTAGTGCACCAGCGCCGACTCCGCCCAGGCGTGCAGCATCTGGAGCACGCCGATGTCCGTCTCGCGGCCCGCGAAGCGCAGCACCAGGTCCACGAAGTCACGGGCCGGCAGCAGCGCGTCCCGGGTCAGGTTCCACAGCGCCGACCAGCACAGCGCGCGGGCCAGCGGATCGGTCAGCGCGGCCAGGTGCTCGCGCAGCGTGGCCAGCGAGGTCTCGTCGAAACGGATCTTGCAGTAGGTGAGGTCGTCGTCGTTGACCAGCACCAGCTCGGGCGCGTCCTGCCCGGCCAGCTCCGCCACCAGCGTGCGGGGGCCGTCCACGTCCACCTCGGCGCGCGCGTACCGCTCCAGCGCGCCGACCTCCGAGCGCCGGTACAGGCCGACGGCCACCCGGTGCGGACGCAGCTCGGGATACGCCTCCACGGCCTCCTGCACCACCGCCAGCTCGGCGATCCGCCCCTCGGCGTCCAGGATCACCTGCGGGGTCAGCGTGTTGACGCCCGCCGTCTGGAGCCAGGACCGCGCCCAGGCGCCCATGTCCCGGCCGCTGGTCTCCTCCAGCACCGCCAGCAGGTCGCCCAGGCGGGTGTTGCCGTAGGCGTGCCGCTTGAAGTAGCGGCGGGCGCCCTCCAGGAAGGCGTCCCGGCCCACGTACGCCACCAGCTGCTTGAGGACGCTGGCGCCCTTGGCGTAGGTGATGCCGTCGAAGTTCAGCTTGGCGTCCTGGAGGTCGCGGATGTCCGCGGTGACCGGGTGCGTGGACGGCAGCTGGTCGGCGCGGTACGCCCACGCCTTGCGCCGGTTGGCGAAGGTGATCCAGCCGTCGGTGAAGCGGGTCGCGCCGACCAGCGAGAAGGAGCCCATGAAGTCCGCGAAGGACTCCTTCAGCCACAGGTCGTCCCACCACTCCATGGTGACCAGGTCGCCGAACCACATGTGCGCCATCTCGTGCAGGATGACGTTGGCCCGCGCCTCGTAGGACGCCTGTGTCACCTTGCCGCGGAAGATGTACTCCTCGCGGAAGGTCACCAGGCCCGGGTTCTCCATCGCGCCGAGGTTGTACTCGGGCACGAACGCCTGGTCGTACTTGCCGAACGGGTACGGGTAGTCGAAGTGCTCGTGGAAGAAGTCCAGGCCCTGCTTGGTGACCAGGAAGACGTCGTCGGCGTCGAAGTGCTTGGCGAGCCCCTTGCGGCACAGCGCGCCCAGCGGGATCTCCAGCCGCGTCCCGTCCGGCAGCTCCCGCTCGTAGGAGTCGGTGACGTAGTGGTACGGGCCCGCGACCACGCAGGTGATGTACGTGGAGACCGGCTTGGTCTCCGCGAACCGCCACACCCCCTCCTGCTCCGTGCCGGCGCCGTTGCTCCACACCGTCCACTCCTCGGGCGCCCGCACCTCGAAGCGGTAGGGCGCCTTGAGGTCGGGCTGCTCGAAGTTGGCGAAGACGCGGCGCGCGTCGGCCGGCTCGTACTGGGTGTAGAGGTAGACCTCGCCGTCCTCCGGGTCGACGAAGCGGTGCAGGCCCTCGCCGGTGCGCGAGTAGGCGCACTGCGCGTCGACGACCAGTTCGTTGTCGGCGGCCAGGTCCTCCAGGGCGATCCGGGCGCCGTCGAAGACCTCGCCGGGGTCGAGGTCCTTGCCGTTGAGGGAGACGGCGGTGACGCTCGGCGCGATCAGGTCCGCGAAGCTGGACGCGCCGGGCTCGTTGCAGCGGAACCGGATCGTGGTGACGGACCGGAACGTCAGCGGCCCCTCGCCCTCTGTGTCGCCGACCGCCGACCGCACGTCGAGGGACACCTCGTACCCGTCGACGGACAGCAGGGCGGCCCGCTCCCGGGCCTCGTCGCGGGACAGATTCTCACCGGGCACTGACGGCACTCCCTCGGATGTGTTCAAGATGCGGACAGCACCGATCCTGCCATGCGGTCCTGTTGCGCGACATTGGGGAATGCCCTGCGTGACGATCGATGTTGCCCGAGGCGAGGGCCCCGCCGGGCCCGCCCCGTACGCGCACACCCCGTACCGAGGAGAGCCATGTCCCAGACCGCCCCCGAGGCGACCCCCTCCGGCAGGACCCCCGTCGACTTCTGGTTCGACCCGCTGTGCCCGTGGGCCTGGATGACCTCGCGGTGGGTGCTGGAGGTGCAGAAGCAGCGCGACATCGAGGTCCGCTGGCACATCATGAGCCTGGCCGTGCTCAACGAGCCCCGGATCGACGAGCTGCCCGAGGAGTACCGCGAGCTGCTCACCACCCAGGCGTGGGCACCGGTCAAGGTGGTGACGGCGGCCTGGCAGAAGCACGGCGAGGACGTCCTCGGCCCGCTCTACACCGCGCTCGGCACCCGCTTCCACAACCGGGGCGAGGGCCCGACCCGCGAGGCCATCGCGGGCGCGCTGGCGGACGCGGGCCTGCCCGCCGACCTGATCGACTACGCCGACCAGGAGGACTTCGAGTTCGACGCCGAGCTGCGCGCCTCCCACAAGGAGGGCATCGACAAGGTCGGCCAGGAGGTCGGCACCCCGGTCATCGCGCTGCCCGGCCCGGACGGCCGGCAGCTCGCCTTCTTCGGCCCGGTCGTCACCCCGGCCCCGAAGGGCGAGGACGCGCTGCGCCTGTGGGACGGCACCATCGCGGTCGCCTCGGTGCCCGGCTTCTACGAGATCAAGCGGACCCGCACCGAGGGGCCGGACTTCAGCAACCTGTAGTCAGGGCCCGCCGTACAACGGGAGAACCCCCGCGAGTCATGTCCTCGCGGGGGTTTCCTTCATTCCGCCCGCCCGCGCGAAAGGTGAGAAGACGATCACGAGGGGGGACGATCGGGGGGTGCGCGGTCAGGGCGCGAGGAGCAGGACGTTGGTGCGTTCCTTGGCGGCGGCGTAGCGCCTGGCGACGTCCTGCCAGTTGACGACGGCCCACATGGCGTCGATGAAGTCGACCTTCTGGTTCTTGTACTGGAGGTAGAAGGCGTGCTCCCAGGCGTCGAAGACGAGGACGGGGGTGGAGCCCTGTCCGACGTTGCCCTGGTGGTCGTAGACCTGTTCGACGACGAGGCGGCCGCTGAGGGGTTCGTAGGCCAGGANGCCCCAGCCGGAGCCCTGGGTGGTGGCCGCGGCCTTGGTGAGCTGGGCCTTGAACCCGGCGAAGGAGCCGAAGGACTCGGTGATCGCGTCGGCCAGCTCGCCCACGCCGTCCTGGGCCAGCGGCTCGCCGCCGCCGTCGCCCGTCATGTTCTGCCAGT